>NZ_CP008743.1:327500-655000 GCF_002117145.1 Candidatus Nucleicultrix amoebiphila FS5
GCACAGCATTAGGAGATTGGACAGCTGATACAGCTGGGCTTGGCTATACTGCCGCTGCCGGCATATTTAGCGGTCTCTTGGCTATCATTGTCTTAATCTATTTTAAAACTAATATCTCACGTACGGCGCTTTTTTGGACAGCCTTCATTCTAACGCGCCCCTTGGGTGCAGTTGTAGGCGATTTTCTTGATAAACCAATAGATCACGGAGGCCTTGAATTGAGCCGCTATACCGCTTCGATTTTATTATTGATCGCAATAATCGTTTGCACTTTTGTCTTTAAACAAAGAGCTGGAAAGGCTCATTAAAGATTCCTCTTGCTCCATTGGGGTGCTGCGCGCTTGTCTGTCAGCTAATTCAACAGATAATTAAAACCCTCGATAATCAACTGCTTTATTGATAAAGACTTGACGCTTGTCGGAAAAAGACTCAGAACCGGCTATCATCTTATCAACTATATTGTTCATATTTTTTGTGTCATCCCTCTTGATAAGCAGGCTTTTCATTGTTTATGCTGCTAAAATAAAAAATTAAAACGGGAAGCCCATGATCTTAACATACACGGCAGTCGCCATTGGGGGCGCGTTAGGCGCAGTTTCAAGAGTGGCAATTAGTAAAGCTCTTCCAGCAACATTTTTAATACATTTACCGTTTCAAATGTTGGCTATCAATGTCATTGGTTGCTTTATGATGGGTCTCTTAGCGGAGATTTTTGCTTTTTATTGGCCTCCCTCCTCTACGTTCCAAACTTTTCTCACCGTTGGATTTCTTGGGGGATTTACTACTTTTTCAGCTTTTGCTTTAGAATTTGCCCTGCTTGTTGATCGGGGATTAATGATTTGGGCAACTCTTTATGCTGGTCTCAGCGTTATCTTTAGCCTCCTCGGATTTTTCTCAGGGATGAAACTCATAAAATTCTTTCATTAACCTCATAAAAAAGAAGAACAGGCTTTGTATGAGTCGTTTGTTTTATGCTGCTTCTATTGCATACGCGGGTAGAGCTATATTGAGGTCACGGCCAAGGAAGTTTAAGAGCAAATGAACACGTTCCTGGTCTCCCATCCGTTCAAAAATCGCCTTGTATCCTTGAAAAGCCCCATCAGTGATTTGAACGGCATCTCCTTTGATGAACATGCATAAAGTATCGAGAGCAACCCCTCCTTCAGCAGTTTCACGGTTCTTAAGGGATTGAATAATGAATTCAGGAACTTCCATGGGACGCTCTTCATTGACTAAAAGATAAGAGACTCCCCGCGTACCATTAACGCTCCGCCATCGATCGATTTCCAAATCCATACGAACAAATAAATATCTTGGGAAAAGAGGAGCTAATATTGTTTCGACTCGACGCGCATGACGGCGTGTACGCTTAAAACGTGGCAAATAGACTTCATATGTTTGCTGCTCAAGATTTTGTTTCGCTTGTAATTCTTTTGAAGGTTGGCAATAGACTAAATACCATTTCTTCATGAAGCCTTCTCCATTGCGCCTATTTCGGCGCGGGAAATATGAAGAACGTTTAGAGTCAAAAGCCTTTGGTCGTCTATGACATCCTTCAGACAATCGTAGGTATCTTGTGGATCCATAATATCTGTGATAAGAACAGCATCATATTTATTGAAATCGCCCGAAAGTGCCTCAAGGGATAACTGGAGAGAAAATCCATGGGCCACTAATCGGGCGATTTCTGATAAATCCCCATCGCCAACCAATGCAATTTTTTCCCAGCCATGATTTTTACACTGTTCGAAAACAGACTGGCATTGAGATCTTGCATCACGGAAAAAGCTTAGGGAATTGGAAACATAATGGGCCACCATCCGACTTTTTTCTCGAAAACCCTCAGGTGTTAGATAGTAAGCAAAACGCTTTGCAGGAACTTGGCTTGCCCTGAGCCATCCCTTTTTAATGCAGCGTTTAATGTAATTATTCATGAGTCCTAGAGCTATCCCTAGTTCTGAAGCGAGCGCCCTTTGAGAAACAGAAGGATTCGCTTCAATATGAGACATAAGGCGTAACATTACCTTATTTTCAGTATTTTCTTTATTCTTCTGAAAGGCAGCCATTTCTTTCTCTAGCTTTTGCTCTTTTTTCATTGCGTTCATAATAAGAACACTACACCCCATGGGATGGTCCGTCAAGGGAGTTGATGAAAGATTCTTAATTTCAGAGCGTACAACGCGTAAATGATAGAATTAAATCTTCGCAACAGTTCAATAATGGTCAGTTTAAGTATTATAAATTACTATATATTAAAGCAAATGGACCACCACGGGTGGTTTTTTGCCTCTTAAACTATTAATTACACGACGGGTTGTTATACGAATCAGTTCCTGAGCATCTTCTCTATCTTCGATATTTTCAGCTTTTGTAAAAGCATGTTGAAGAGCGTCTTGGATAACCTCGATCGTTGATTCTTCACTTCCCTCTTCAACGACACCCAGCACTGTAATTTCTGGTATGCCTTTCAGCATATGAGACCGCGACAATGTGGCTGAGACAAAAACAACCCCCGAATTCATGAGACGATGGCGATCTCTCATTTGGATTCCACTGAAGGGTACGATGACTTCACCATCAAGCGCCAAACGAGCAGCGCCTATATCATCAACAATTTTTGGTTTGCCTGGAGCAAGCTGAATCAAAGAACCATTGTGAGGAACAATGGTATTTTTAATACCATTTTCATGTCCGAAGGCAGCATGTTCTCTTAAATGAGCTTGCTCACCATGCACAGGAACAAGAATTTCTGGCTTCACCCATTTATACATATCTTTGAGTTCATCACGTGCTGGATGACCAGAAACGTGGATATCGTCTTCATAAGACGCGTTAATAACAAAAGCACCCGCTTCGATCAAATTTTCCTGCAAACGCTTGATCGCATCTTCGTTGCCAGGAATCATTCTAGAGGAAAATATGACGGAATCGCCTTCCTCAATCTTTACACGCGGATGCTGGCCACTCGCAATACGGGCCAGAGCAGACCGAGGTTCGCCTTGAGAACCTGTACAAATAACCAATGACTTGGAACGTTCAATTTTTTTGACGTCTTCTTCTCCGAAGAAACTATCAATATCTTTTAAATAACCGCTCTGCCTTGCTGCTTGATCCATACGACTTAAGGAACGTCCAACCAATGCGGCTTTACGGCCAGATTTTTTTGCGGCCAACGCGCATGTTTCGAGACGTGCCACATTGCTCGCAAAACAAGCAATAAAAACACGCCCTGTTTGTTTTGCAACCAAGTCTATGAGTTTTTCGCGTACGTCGGCTTCTGAACCAGATCTGCCTTCAACAAATACATTCGTAGAATCACACACAAGCGCTAAAACTCCCTCATCTCCAAGATTTTTTAGAGCTTTAATGTCTGTTGATTTTCCCAACATAGGTGCTGGGTCTACTTTCCAGTCGCCTGTATGTACGATCGTTCCATAAGGAGTTTTTATGGCTAAAACATTTGGTTCTGGGATAGAATGGGTAATATCAATAAATTCAATATTAAATTCTCTCAGCTGTAATGAGCCTCCCAAAGGTATTTCTATTAAAGGAACTTCTTTATGTAGACCGACCTCTTTGAGCTTTTCTTTGACTAGCCAAAGCGTAAATGGGGTAGCATAAATCGGACATTTCAATCGTTCCCAAAGATAAGGAACGGCCCCGATGTGATCTTCATGAGCATGGGTGAGAACAAGTCCAAGAAGCTTTTTGCGGCGTTCGACAATAAAAGCTGGATCAGGCATTAAAACTTCAACGCCGAGATCACTTCCAAAGGTGACGCCTAAATCAACCATAATCCATTGGTCATTGTAACCATAGAGATTCAAATTCATCCCAATTTCGTTAGAGCCTCCAAGAGGCAAAAAATAAAGAGGAGTATTGTGCTTTGTTTTTTTAATCATAGTATTCTTTAATCATCCTTAAAAATAGACATCTCCAGCAGTCAGTGCATGACGCACACCTTCGGGGGTTTCTATCAATAATCGTCCTAGATTATCCAAGTCAAGAAAACGTCCTAGGATTTCCTGTGAGCCGTGAGAAGTTTTTATATTCACACGAATATCTTTCCCTACATGAGCAGCTGAGGCGAGCCATTCTTTACATATGGGCTCAAACCCTTGAGTCTTCAAGATCCTTTCAACAATATCAAAGTTTGCCAAAAGTTCTCGCAATAACTGAAGCGGTTGCAATGCGTGTCCCGTTTCAGCTTGCATATGACTTGCTGGATAGCTTGTTTCTTGTGGCGCAGCAATTAAGTTCACACCTATACCAATAATCAGCCAATTTTGATTATTAAGAGATGATTTTTCAGCCTCTAATAAAATGCCTGCAATCTTTTTGCTATTCAAAAGAACATCATTAGGCCACTTATAATTTAATATATTGTTTGAACCTATATATTTTTGCAGGGTTCTTCCAACCGAGAGGGCAGAAACGAATGATAATAAAGGCCAGTCATTTTCTGAGATATCAGGACGAATCATTAAAGAAGCATGAAAATTTCCCTTTAATGAAATCCAAGATCTGCTCTCACGACCACGACCTTTTGTTTGAGTTTCAGCTATTAAAACTGTTTTGGAAGCAACTTCTGTCTTCTCTAATAATAAATGAGCCTCAGTCATTGTCGAATCAATCGCTTGATATTCTTTAATTTGCCAATCTCTGTAAGATGTCATCCGAAGAACCTCTTCAATTCTTTATTAGACTTTGGCAAGCATCTTCAGCGAGATTTAAGAAAGTATCGGGAAAAATCATATACGCTAAAGCAAAAACAGCCGCTGCAAGCATCACCCAAACAGTTTCACGCCGCATCACGCGATCCATTCGAAATGTTCCTTCACGCACTGCGTTATTAAAATACATCACTTTAATAATGCGTAGATAATAAGCAGAAGCAATGATGCTCGCGATTAAACCAATAATCGCTGTTTTATAAAACTTTCCTTCAATAGCAATCATAAACACATTAAACTTAGCAAAGAAGCCAGCTAAAGGAGGAATACCCGATAGTGCAAATAGAAAAATTGCAAGGCATGCTGCTACTTTTGGAGCGTCTTTGGATAATCCAGATAAATCCTTTACATCCTCAACTAATACTCCATGCCTTCTCATGTTAAGAAGCGTCGCAAAGACACCTATCGAAAGAATTGCGTAAATCATTAAATAAACAAGAACACTTGGTATAGACTGGGGAGTACCAGTAAGCATTCCTAGTAATGCAAACCCCATATGTGAAATTGTACTGTACGCTAAAAGACGTTTAATATTGCTTTGCCATAAAGCGAAAAAAGCTCCCAACAGCATAGAAGCAATAGAGAGAAGCATTATCAATGGTTGCCAAAGAGCTACATATTCTCCAAACACTTCAATAAGGAGACGAATCCATAATACAAAAGCTGCGATTTTAGGTGCCGATGTCAAAAAAGCGGTGACTGGTGTGGGACTCCCCTCATAAACATCAGGTGTCCACATGTGAAAAGGCGCTAAAGAAATTTTAAAAGCCATGGCAGCAAGAATAAAAGCTAACCCCACAGCTACAGCGATCGGTTGAGACTCAGGATCCAAAGTCATTGCTCGCGCAACACCATGGAAATCGGTTGTACCTGCGTATCCATAGATCATACTGATACCATAGAGAAGAAAAGCTGTTGATAAAGCACCTAGAATAAAATACTTAAGACCAGCCTCGCTAGATGAGAGCTTGTCACGCTGTAAAGCAACAATTATGTATAACGTTAAACTTTGCATCTCAAGTCCAACAAAAACTGTCATAAAATCAGCTGCAGACATGAACACAAGCATACCGAGAGTTGCAAAAAGAATAAGCACTGGATATTCAAACCGACCAATTTCTTCGCGTTCCAAATGCCGGAAAGACATCAGAAGCACTAATACAACAGAAATGAGAACGATGATCTTGGTAAACTGTGTAAAACTGTTGGTCAGAAAATGCCCATTGAAAGAAAGCTGTCCTTCAACGACAACAAAAAATGACATTACTGCAGTCAATATGAGAGTTGAAAGAGCACCATAACTAATGATCTTTAAAGTTTCATTGCTTCTCATGACCCCCATCATTAATAGAGCTGGAGCCATTACAGCTAGAAAAATTTCAGGAAGTCCAGGATTGAGTGCAAACAACATATATATCCTCTTTAAAGAACCTGTTCGTGTTGAATATGGCTCTTTTGAACTGTATCTCTTTGTGATTTATAGAGCATCACAATACGTTTTAAGCTTTCTTCACTCAGACTAAGTAAAGGTTTTGGCCATATACCTAAAATTATCGTAAGAACAGCTAATGGCACGAGAGCAATTTTTTCTTGCCAACAAAGATCAAAAAGTTTCTTTACTTTCTCACCATTGGGTTTTCCATAAAAAAGCCTCTTATAAAGTCCCAAAGCATAGGCTGCAGCTAAAATTATTCCCAATCCCATACCGGCAGCTAACCAACCATTAGTTTTAAAAGCAGCAATCATCACTAGCAGTTCTCCGATAAACCCACTCGTTCCAGGTAATCCAACAGCGCCTAGAATGAAAATCATAAAAAGAACACTAAAATAAGGCATCACATGCACAACACCGCCGTATTGGTCAATAAGTCGTGTATGCAAACGGTCGTACAAAACACCAACACACAAGAAAAGCGCTCCCGAAATTATTCCATGACTAATCATTTGAAACATAGCCCCTTGAAGCCCCTGTAATGAAAAAGTGAACAATCCAAACGTAACAAATCCCATATGAGCTATAGAGGAATAAGCGATAAGTTTTTTCATATCAGACTGCACTAAAGCAACGAGAGAGGTGTACACAACAGCCACGATACTAAGAATAAAAACAAACGGTGCAAAAAACTGACTTGCTTCGGGAAACATGGGCAAGGAAAATCGCAAAAAACCATAACCACCCATTTTTAATAGAATCGCTGCAAGAACGACTGACCCTGCTGTTGGCGCTTCAACGTGAGCATAAGGCAACCAGGTGTGAACAGGCCACATAGGAATTTTGATCGCAAACGACGCAAAGAAAGCTAACCAAAGCCAAATTTGCATCGTATGCGAAAAGCTATGCGCTTGCGCAGCTTCAATGCTCGTTGATCCAACAGAAAAATAAATGGTTAAAATAGCGATGAGACTTAACACTGATCCCGCAAATGTATAAAGAAAAAATTTAAATGCCGAATATACTCGGTTCTCTCCTCCCCAAATGCCTATAATCAAAAACATTGGGATTAACACTGCTTCGAAAAAGAGATAAAAAAGAACAAAATCAAGAGCGACAAAAGTTCCAACCATTAAAGTCTCAAGCACGAGAAATGCAATCATATATTCTTTCACACGTTTATCAATTGCACGAAAACTTGAGAGTATAGCGAGAGGGGTAAGAAAAGTTGTAAGCAAAACAAAGAGCAGAGAAACTCCATCAATGCCTAAATGATAGGAAATATTAAAGCGCTCTATCCACATATGTTTTTCGACGAGCTGAAAGTCTGCTTTGGAAGAATCAAAAAAGAAAAGAACAACCAAGTTACTGATGAAGGTACCGAAAGATGTTAAGATCGCTACCGCACGTGCATTTCTCATAACCATCTGCTCTTCACCGCGAATCAGCAAAATAAAAAACGCCCCTAAAAGCGGCAGAAAAGTCGTGATAGAGAGCAACGGTAAATCACTCATGACTTTTTCCTATAAAAACACAACACTTCATTTCAAGCACCACCACAAAATGCCAACAACACCTATCACCATGCCAAATGCATAGTGATACACAAACCCCGTTTGCATATAACGCAAACGATGCGCTATGCGTCCCACCATATCTGCCGCACCATCAGGTCCATAACCATCGATGGTTATTTCATCGCCTCGGCGCCAAAAGATCAGTCCAATTTTTTTAACGGGAGAAACAAAAATCCAATTATAGAGTTCGTCAAAGTACCATTTATTATAAAGGAACGTATATAATCCTGATAATTTTTGAGCGAGAAGCTGAGGTAATCTCGTTAAACGCACATATAAAAGAAAACTAACACCTATGCCTAAGAAACTCACGAGAATTGGCAACTGTTGAATAATTGAAGAACTCTCTTCATGTGTAAGATTAACTACAATAGATTGCATCCAATATTCTTTAGACAAGAATGCAGAATTCGCAATAAAACCCACAAACACAGCACCAACAGATAAAAAGAGCAACGGTGTTAACATAATCAGAGAAGGTTCATGTACATGACTTTGCACTTTTTCATCAGCTCTAGATTTTCCTGTAAAAGTTAGAAAAATTAAACGCCAAGAATAGAGAGCGGTTAAAAATGCGGCGACTAAGCCCATCGTATAAGCAAAATTGCCAATCAATCCTTCTGTGTGTAATGCAGCTTCTAAGATAGCTTCTTTTGAAAAATAACCAGAAAAGAAAGGCGTACCTCCCAATGCAAGACTGCCGATAATCATCATGGAAAAAGTAACTGGAATATATTTGGCGAGCCCTCCCATGCGTTGCATGTTTTGTTCGTCAGACATGGCATGAATAACTGCGCCTGCTCCCAAAAAGAGTAACGCTTTAAAGAATGCATGGGTCACAAGATGAAAGATAGCTGCGTTATAAGCCGAAAGACCTGCTGCAAAAAACATATAGCCCAGCTGACTACATGTAGAATAAGCAATAACACGTTTGATATCATTTTGTGTAAGAGCTACAGTTCCAGCAAAGAGCGCTGTACTTGCACCAATCACAACTACAACAGAGCGTGCAAAAGGTGCCAATTCATACAATGGTGAAAGACGCGCCAAAAGAAAAACCCCTGCTGTCACCATTGTTGCAGCATGAATTAATGCAGATACCGGTGTCGGACCTTCCATAGCATCGGGAAGCCACGTATGAAGACCGAGTTGAGCAGATTTTCCCATAGCACCAAAAAACAGCAGTAACGCTACGACTTCATATGCTGGAATTGATAAATCATAGAAATTGAAGAAAGGTTTTGGTTGAAATTGAGCCATTGTCAGCAATTTATCGATATTCACAGTTTGAAAAAGATAAAAGATGCACCCTATCCCCAAGATTAATCCTAAATCTCCTACGCGATTGACAACAAAAGCTTTTATTGCAGCATTGTTCGCTGAGGGGCGTTCATACCAATAACCAATAAGTAAATATGAAGCTAACCCTACTCCTTCCCATCCAAAGAATAACTGGATTAAGTCTTGAGCAACTACTAAAATTAACATCATAAAAGTAAAGAGACCAAGATAAGCCATAAAACGAGCAGGGGTTTTATCATGTTCCATATAACCCACAGAATAAACGTGAATCAGAAATGAAATTAATGTCACCATCCCTACCATCGTCGCTGTAAGAGGATTGAGAACAATAGACCAGTTTGCAGTCAACTTTCCAACCGCAATCCAAGAAAATAAATTAATCACTTGACTCTTCCCTTGCAGCACAACTTCCACATATGTGAGGGATCCACAAAGCGCTGAAAGTCCAAGTAAACCACAGGACAAAATATTCATCGCTTTCTTCGATAAGTGCTGTCCTAGAGTCCCTACGAGAATAAAACTAAGCAGAGGAAGAAAAACAGTTAAAATTTGAATCATGGAACTATCCATTCATAGAGCTCATATCTTCAATATCGATGCCCCCCTTATTGCGGTAATACACAACAAGGATCGCTAGACCGATAGCAGCTTCTGCTGCTGCAATTGTTAGAACAAAAATAGCAAATATTTGCCCTGTTAAATCATGGAGAAAATTCGAAAAAGCCACAAAATTAATATTCACTGCGAGAAGCATCAGCTCAATGGACATAAGAATCGTGATCACATTACGACGTCCCCCAAAAAGCCCAAAAACACCTATGACAAATAAAAGCGCTGCAACACTTAAATAGTGGATCAAACTCACTTCCATCTTAAATTCCTTTTCCTATGGGAATTTTACGAATTTCAAGACTATTTTCTTTTGTTCGGAGCAATTGTTTATTAATGTCCTGACGCTTGACTACTTCACGTTTACGTAATGTCAAAACAATTGCACCAATCATCGCAATCAATAAAACCAAGCCAGAAAGCTGAAAAATCAAAAAATAATCCGTATATAAAACATTCCCAATTACCTCTGTGTTGGTTATTGGTGCTTTAGGCATAGCATTGAGCCTTAAATTAAGGGCTGCGGGAGACGATTGCCATTTCTTCATAACTTGCATTAGACCTGTCAGCAATAAGACAGAAATTGCAAGCAAAATAGGAGGAGAAGCCATTACTTCTGAGACCGTATCCATAAACAAAATCTGTGTAATCCGCCTTGCATAGTATCTTGCTAAAAAAAGTCCTAGCGCAAAAATAGACAAAGCCACCAATAATTTCCATGTGACATGGGGTAAAATTCCACGAAAAAGATCGGACAATAACTGAGGGCTATGATTATATATAAGGAAATCGTCTTGAATATGCATGAACTTTAGAGCCCAATGTCCAGTGTAACTAAAAAGATAAACAGCTACAAAAAGAACGGCAGTAAAGACCATAAGATACCGCAAGAACTTCATCAATTGTATAAAAGCAGATTTTAAACGATTTCTTGCAATAAAAGAACGCATGCGCATGGGATTAACATCCAGCAACATCACAACGAATAAAAAGAGGACTGCTACTGCACCAACGTAGACAATCACCAGTAACATAGCCAAGAGCTCAGCCCCCATTAAGAGAAATAAGCCTGCTGCATTAAAAAATGCAAAAATTAAGAACAAAACTGAGTGCACAGAATTCCTCGAAAAGACTACCATAAGGCCAGAGCTCAATAGGAGTATTGAAAATAAATAAAAAAATGGTGCTATCATCGACCCGATCTTAATTATGTTTTAGTAAGTGTATCAGGGTTAATGCTGGTTTCCAACGGTTCTGCCTTTAAGTTATGGACATTAACTTAAGTGTTGAAATGAAGACACACTCCTCTCCATTAACCTTTCAAATATGACTTTATTTTCACTTCACCAAGAAGCGTCCTATGAATAGGACATTTTTTCGCAATCTCGAGAAGAGATTGTCTTTGAGCCGCAGATAAATCGCCTTCCAATACAATTTCACGATCAATGATATCGATCTTACCTTCTTTATGTTCACAATCGGCACAATCTTCTCCATGGATTTTGCGATGGGTAAGATTGACGCGTGCATGATAGGCCGGCAACTTTTTATAGTCAGCATACATGCGCATTGTCATCGCTGTACAAGCACCGAGTGAAGCTAACAAAATATCATAAGGAGAAGGCCCCAACCCCTGTCCTCCCTCAACACTCGGCGGCTCATCCGCAATCATTTTATGAACGCCCATGTAAATTTCTTCACGAAATTTTCCTTCACCTGATTCTAAAACCATAACTTGACCTTCAATATTGGGCATTTTCTTATCGTTATAAAGTAAAGCATACCGAGATGCCCAAGCATGAATCACTTGTGCAACATAACGTGCATCAGGTTCTTTTGTAATAAGATGATCAACGCCATCGAGAGCAATAAAACTTTTAGGATGGCGTGCCATTGAAAATATATAATTTGCGTTTTTAACATTAACTGTTTCATCGTTCGGTGAATGAAGAACTAATAAAGCTGCATCCAAATTCTTAAAAACTTCCTTCATGTCTTGTTTTTCAAGATCATCAAAAAATTCACGCTGTAGCTTAAACGGCCGACCTTGGATCATTACATCTCCTGCGCCACTCCAGAGAATTTCATCTTCTACATCAACAAAATGTCTTTTCACATGAATAGGATGACACGGAGAATTAATAGTCACTACAGCTTTAATCTCTTTGAATTTTGAAGCCGCTACCAACGCGGTGGTGCCTCCAAGACTATGACCAATCAATATCTCAGGAACCTTATACTCTCTCTGCATAAAATCGTAGGCAGATAAAATATCTTCGACATTGTCTGTAAAAGTTGTTTGAGAAAAATCGCCCTCGCTATCACCGAGGCCTCTAAAGTCAAAACGTAAAGTGGCTATGCCATTTTCAGCTAAAAATCGACATATCCGAGTTGCTGATAAAATATCCTTGGTACACGTAAAACAATGGGCGTACAGTGCAAAGCACCTGATTGGTCCCAAGGGCCGATCGAGTCGACCAGCTATAGATTTTCCGTCCCTCGCCTTAAAAGAAACACGATCCGTAATGGTCGCCATTCTTCTTAATCCTTGAAGTTTTTAAGACATTAACTTTTTGCAATTCTGACGGATGACTTTCTCTTGATCTAGACCAAGGGGTTCACTATTGAAATAAAGTTTACCATCAACAATCTCAATATCGCCAATTTCTAAAGTATCAACAAACCGACCTTTATTAAAATTGAGCTTCTCAAGATCATCTCGGATATCCGAGAGCATGTCCTTTTTCATAATCCCTTCATCTTCAAGATGTTCAATGTTAGGACTCGGCAACACTTCAAGTTGCGTAAATTCGCTGAAAGTTTGCATATATTCACTTTCAAGCTCTTCAAATTTGCGCAAAAATAAATCAAATTCTTTGGCTACAGAAGAAGGATGCTTTAAAAGAAGATTGCGAGATTCGTCCATCATACGCTTTATTTCAGGAAACGTCCTCACTGACTGCTCTAAATTATCTTGCATCTTATCTGTTGCAGCAATTGTTTCTGTACGCAGCTGATTGTTTTTATTCATAATTTCAGCATTATCTTCATAGGCAGTATATTGCTGCGTCAATATACTCAAATTTTTACTTAAAAGGTCGAGACCATCTTCTAAATTTGCTGGATGAGTTTCAAAGCCATCAAAAGCTACTTGAATATCTTTTATCAGCATCAAAAAAATAGAACGAATTTCTTGATGATTATGATTTTTATGATTCAAATTCGTTTGTAGCTTTTTAATATTCTCTGTAATTTGAGCCCATTTCATTGAAATTTCTTGAAAGGTCACCTGAAAAGATCGCAAAATTTCATCAATTAGCTTTAAATTAGTCTCAATGGTACGATGATTTTCTTCGGATTGAGTGACGGGTATCCCAAAATACTTTTTCAAATCCAATTTCAAAGGAAAAGTCATAACTTTTGGAAGTTCCGTAGAAACATCGTCTCCAAAATCTGAAGGAACAATAATTTCGTTCCCCTCCTCATTGCTGATATCAAGAGCCTTAGTTTTCTTGTGCTTTGCAATATTTAGGCTTTCGCAAAAATCAATGGTTATTTGAATGGGAACCATTGCCTCTTCAGCGAAAACAGGAGGTGTTAACCCTAACATCAAACAAAAAAAGCGACGCATTTTTTTCCATATATGTTTTTCTATGATATTTGTTAGATCGTGAGGTTCACGTCAACATTTAAGGCAAAAGGTTTAGCAATAATGTAACACCCGTATCATTTTTGCAAAACAAGCAACACTGAAAACTAAAATTTTATATGAAGAGCCTTTAATCAAAGCATTTAGCGCATTAATCGTGATCCTTTAGACGATGCTCCAAGTTGGGCAAGACGAAAGACACGCGGTTTAAATTGATTGCGATAATTCTTTGGAGATGTAAAGCGTACGAGATGAGGTTGTAACTTTAACGAATTACGCGCTGGTACATCCATAATCTTTGAAGGAACAGGCCCCGTGTCTTTAAGTAGTCTTGAAGACTGTGGTCTTACAACTTTCACCCCTTTATAAACATTTGGCCGACCATAACGATTATGGAGAGGATTTCTATAAGAGAACGTACGCACTCGATTTGACCAAGGTTCAATACCAGGGGATCCCCATACAGCATTTTGAAAATAAGGTTCTCCAATTTGTTGACGTTCTTTTATCCAAGCGTTGTAAACTCTTTGTCTGTAAGGATTATGAAATTCAGGAGTAGCTGAGTGATAATGGGCTACAGCCTTGTTCCAGGACGTATGAGCATCCTTTAAGTCTTTAAGAAACTGCGCGGCATATTCGACGTTGGCTCTTGGATCAAACGCTTCTTCAAGATTATTAAAAGCCTCTCCGTGATAATTTAAGTTAACCTGCATGCAGCCTACATCAATGCTCTTAATACCTTTTGCTTGCAATCTCCTTACCTCTTTAATAGCGGCTTCCTTTGTAGGGAAAAATTGCCCCTTTCCTTCGGCATTAATTGTCCATGGCCAGGCTACCTTTGCTTTAGTTCCAGGCAAAGGACGCCCTGATTCAACTTTTGCAATCGCCGCTAATAATCTTTGGGGAATACCTTGGGTGCGTTCAATACGCTCAATATGATAGTTACATGCCTTGTGAGGCAAATAATCAGACACTGGACGAAACGCTACAAGCTCTTGATTTCCTGCAAGGAACAACAAAATAAATATTAAGGATCGATTTATTATTTTCATCATAATTTATTATATGCAACCTTTATACCAACTCAACAAATTTAAGAGACAAAGCTTAATAAAGTCTTATTATCGTTGCTTCTGTTTTAAAATTGACCTTTTTAGGTTAAACCTTTTATAACTATCGAGCTTAAGGAATCCTATGACACAGAATAGTCTTATTATTAAAGGGGCCAGAGAACACAATCTCAAGAATATTAACGTTGAGATCCCCCGTGAAAAACTTGTTGTGATTACCGGCCTCAGCGGCTCTGGTAAATCTTCTTTAGCTTTTGATACAATTTACGCAGAAGGTCAACGTCGCTATGTGGAAAGCCTATCAGCTTATGCACGTCAATTTCTTGAATTGATGCAAAAGCCAGATGTCGACACCATTGAAGGCCTTTCTCCAGCAATTTCTATTGAACAAAAAACCACTTCTAAAAATCCTCGCTCAACCGTGGGTACCGTTACTGAAATTTATGATTATTTAAGGCTTCTTTATGCTCGCATTGGTGTTCCTCATTCTCCTGCAACCGGCCTCCCCATCCAATCACAAACAGTTTCAGAAATGGTCGATCGCCTTCTCTCTATGGCAGAAGGAACACGTCTTTACTTATTAGCTCCAATTGTACGCGGCCGCAAAGGAGAGTATCGTAAAGAATTGTCCGATCTTCACAAGCGTGGATTTCAACGTTTTAAAGTTGATGGTAAATTTTATATTTATGAAGACTTGCCAAATATCGATAAAAAACTCAAGCATTCCATTGAGGTAGTCGTTGATCGTGTTGTCATTAAATCAGAGATTAAAACACGTTTAGCGGATAGTATCGAAACGGTCCTTGGTTTAAGTGATGGTTTGCTTTATGCAGAAAACGCAGATACTGCAGAACAAACAACTTTCTCCGCAAAATTCGCTTGTCCTGTTTCAGGTTTTACGATTGATGAGATTGAGCCACGTCTCTTTTCTTTTAATAGTCCTTTTGGTGCTTGTCCTGAATGCGATGGTTTGGGCGTGAAAATTGTTTTTGACCCTAACCTTATAGTACCTGACCCTACTAAAAGCTTAAAGGAAGGCGCTATTCAACCTTGGGCCGGAGGATTTTTTCCTTATTATTTGCAAGCACTCGCAGGAGTCGCAGACTATTGTCGTGAAGATGTCAATAAACCTTTCAATCAACTTTCGAAAAAATGCCGAGAGATGATACTTTATGGATCAGGAGATGAAGAAATTTCAATGGTGATCTCCGATGAATCGCGGACTTATCGGAGTCACAAACCATTTGAAGGTGTGATTCCTAATCTTGAAAGACGTTGGAAAGAAAGTGAAAGTGATTCGAAGCGAGAAGAGTTAGGGCGCTATCAAATGTCCAGTCCTTGCCAAGCATGTAATGGCTATCGTCTTAAACCTGAAGCATTAGCAGTTAAGATTAATAAAAAACATATTGGTGAGATTACAGCCCTTTCGATAGAAACTGCAGCTTCTTGGTTTAGAGAACTTTCGGATAAGCTTACTCCAAAAGAAAAAAACATCAGCTTTCGCATTCTCAAAGAATTAAATTTGCGTTTAGGGTTTCTTGAAAATGTAGGCTTAAAATACTTAACTCTTGCACGATCTGCAGGCACTCTATCTGGAGGCGAAAGCCAAAGAATTCGCCTTGCCTCGCAAATTGGTTCAGGGTTAACAGGCGTTCTTTACGTTCTTGATGAACCATCCATTGGTCTTCATCAACGAGACAACGACAAACTCCTCGACACACTAAGACATCTACGCGATCTCGGAAATACAGTGATTGTTGTAGAGCACGATGAAGACACTATACGTGCTTCGGATTATGTAATCGATATGGGGCCTGGTGCAGGAATCCATGGTGGCATAATTGTGGCTGAGGGTACTCCACAAGAAATTATGAAATCTAAAAACAGTTTAACGGGAAAATACCTTAATGGTCTACGATCTATTTCTGTTCCACAACAGAGGCGCGCGATTGATAAAAAAAAGACATTGAAGCTAATCGGCGCGAAAATTAATAACTTAAAAAATTTGACCGTCAACTTTCCTTTAGGAACTTTAACGTGCGTTACGGGTGTCTCAGGTGGTGGAAAATCTTCTCTTGTGATTGAAACTCTGTATAAAGCTTTGGCACGTGAACTCAATAAAGCAAGCGAAGCTCCTGGAGAGTATGATCATTTAGAAGGGATTCAACATATCGATAAAATTATTGATATTGACCAATCCCCTATCGGTCGAACACCGCGTTCAAATCCAGCTACTTATACAGGTGCCTTTACTCCTATACGAGAATGGTTTGCTGGTCTTCCCGAAGCAAAAGCAAGAGGTTATAAAGCTGGGCGCTTCTCGTTTAACGTGAAAGGAGGACGATGCGAAGCCTGTGAAGGAGATGGCGTCATTAAAATTGAGATGCACTTCTTACCTGATGTATATGTTGAGTGTGATCAATGTAAGGGCAAGCGCTATAATCGTGAAACTCTGGAAGTCAAACATAAAGATAAATCAATAGCTGACGTCCTGGAAATGACCGTAGAAGAAGGCTTAGAATTTTTTTCAGCCATGCCGAGCCTTCGAGATAAATTAGAAACTTTAAATAGAGTAGGATTAGGTTATATCCATATTGGTCAACGCGCTACGACTCTATCAGGTGGCGAAGCACAACGTATTAAACTTTCAAAAGAGCTTTCAAGGCGCGCTACTGGACGAACTATCTATATTTTGGATGAACCAACAACAGGCCTACATTTTGAAGATGTTCGTAAGCTACTTGAAGTTCTGCATTCCTTAGTTGATCAAGGCAACACAGTTATCGTCATTGAACATAACCTAGAAGTTATCAAGACTGCTGATTGGGTCATTGATTTAGGTCCTGAAGGTGGTGATGGTGGCGGTCAGATTGTAGCTGAAGGAACTCCTGAAAATATCACCAGGATTAAAGCTAGTCATACGGGCTATTATTTAAAAAATTATTTAAAAAAGTAATAGAGGATCTTACAGACTAGATTGTCTTTTAAAGACAAATTCGTTACAACCGTGTCCACCTCCCATAGTGACAAGTTTTATGAGCCCATATCCTTTGTTATAATAGAACTCAAAAATTTCATGGGGCGTTGAGACTTCAAAAGGATAACCTCCTACCCAATCAATAAGATCATACCAAGCTGACATACCGCGCGACTGTTTTTTATACTCTTTCCATGTCTTCAAAGGATTGCCTGTTGTCATAAAATCTATCAAGGTTCTTGGCCCCCAAAGTCGTAAAAAACACAAAGATAAAATTAAATATTTGATGAAACGATTATGTTTATTATAGAGCCTTTTAATCCATGACCACAATTTGCTTCCGCGACCTTGATCATTATAGAGCGCAATAAACAGATAACCATTTTTTGCGGGCAATTGAGCAACATTTTCTAAAGCTTGCCACATATTTCCAGTGTGATGTAATACGCCCCAAGAATAAACAATATCAAACCCTTTAAATTTTTTGAGGTAGTCTTTGTCTAGAGCAGATCCTTGTTCGATCACCCAATTTTCATCGTTTTTTAAAAATTTACTTTTTAAATATTGAGTGCACGCAACCGACTTTTGATCATAATCAAAGGAATAAACATGAGCCCCTAATCGTTTTGCTGCTAAGGAAAAAAGGCCACTTCCGCATCCTACATCCAAAAATTTTAGTCCTTGAAGAGTTTCTAGGCCCAGAAAATCCTTCAATGACTTTTCAGCTCTGAGGATTCTCTCTTCAGAAAGTAAAGAAAGATAGTGAGACCAATTCTCACCAAACCCAAAACGATACTCATCATTCTGAAGGGTTTCTTGATTTCTTGCAGTGCATTCTTTAGCCATCACATTCCTATTACTTTTCGTTCAGGTTCTCTTTTACTAAACTCAACCATTTTTGAAAAACATCTTTTTCATTATAAGTTTTTAAGATTTTTTGTGCCTCTATACCTAGATTTTCCCTTAACTTTGGATCATTCATAAGCATCTGCAAATTTTTTGCCAGGCTCTCAACATCACCAACTTTAGAAATTAAACCATTTTTTTGATGTTGAACAAGGTCTCGATTTCCCAAACAATCAGTGCACGCTACCGCAAGACCAACTGACATAGCTTCGGCTAACGCATTAGGAAATCCTTCAAAGTATGAAGGAAAGGCGAAAATATCTGCGTTTTTCAAGGCTTTCCAAGATTCTTTTGTTTCGCCCTCAAAAGTCACCTTTTGATGAAGCCCGAGCCTGTCGCGTAAAATTTCCAACCTCTTACGCTCATCTCCTTTACCATAAACAGCGATTCTCCACTCTGGATTATCAGCATGAATTTTGTGAAAAGCCTTTAAAAGCAAATCATACCCTTTAAAAGGACAAAGACGTCCCAAAGAGATTATTGTCTTTGATGATGCGTGCTTCTTGTGAAAATCTTTAGGAGGTGTTTTCAATGGATTAGGCATTATCTCAGTTCGACTTTTCAATCTCTTTGGGAAAGCTTCTTTTGCAGAGGACGTTTGCACCAAAATTTGCGCAGAATTTGGATAAATAAACCAACGCAATGCTTTATAGAGAGTTGGAAGTTGGCCATAGTCTGGGTGAGTACGCTCAGATACAATTACTGGAATATGCAACCTCAAAGTTGAAAACAGGGTTATAACATTAACTGTATCAACAAAAGAAATAACCAGATTTGGGTTAAGAACTCTTATTTTTCTTCTCAAAACTCGAATTCTACCCATGAGACTGATCAATCTAAGGACACTAGACATTTCTTTCTTCTGGAATAAATCCAAATTATAAACTTTGATTTTATCATCTAAAGGATAAAAAGATTTGATCTTAGGAGCCTCAAAATTTACTAGGCTTATTCTATATCCTTGTGCGTTTAAAAAATTGGCAAGACTTGATAAAACACGCTCGGCTCCTCCCGAACCAAGATTAGCAGAAACCAAAACGATGTGCTTTTGTGATTGCATGAGGTTAAGCACTCTTAAGACTCGTGTTTTTTAAAACTCTTTTGTAAAGATCAAGGTAGAGATTTTTTATCTCAAAGATAGCATAACGTTTTACAACACTTTGATGAATTTTTTTGGCATCCCAAGCTTGATTTAAGACAGTTTTCCAAGCACAGGCAAGCTCTTCTGGTTTTTTTCGAGGTACTATGACCCCCCAATTTTGAACGATTTTTGCGCTATCTCCCACATCAGTGGAAACACAAGGAACACCTGCAGCCATTGCTTCAACTAATACATTGGGAAAAGCTTCACCATAAGCAGAAGTCAGTGTTAAAAGATCAAAACCAGGATAGATTGTTTCCATTTGATCACTCCGGCCCATCAACTTGACATTTAATTTTTTCAAATTTTCTAAAGCAAAGTTCTCTGAAGAAACCTGATGACCATAAAGGACAAACTGTACATCAGAGTTCATCTTCTGATAAATCTCTATGGCCTTTTGCAAATTTTCAAAATCTTTTTGCGGATGAAATCGTCCTACAAAACCTATCACTTTCTGTTGATCTAAGACTCCCCACTTTTGACGAATTTTTTTTCGAGCCTCAGGGTTAATTTTAAAAATCGTATCGTCGATACCGTTGGGTATTACCTCAAACTTCTGCTCATCATATCCCCATCCAATATGAAGATTTTTCGCTGTTTCAGAATTTGTAATAATCTTGTCTGGAAGCCAACGTGAGGTCATTGCACCTATTTTAACAATGCATGCCGTAAGAGAATTTAATTTCAAACGCTTTGGGTTCTCTCCCTCTAATGGACCATTACGGATATTCCATAGGACAGGTATGCCCAATCCCTTCGCTCCTAAAGCACCAACAAGATTTCCATGATACATCCAAGTTTGTATAACATCTGGATTTTGCTCACGAAGTAATTTACGAAGCGCATTTATCTTCGTAAAATTTAAAAAATCAAGACGCTTCATCTCAAAGCTTTTTATACTCTTTACATGGGGAAGAAATTGATCTTTTAAATTATCTTTCCCAAAAGGAGCTAACGCAATCACATGATGATCTAACTCAGATAAAGACTGTATAAGGCGTAGAAGAAAACTTTCTGCTCCTCCTGTGTTTAAACCTGATATGACATGCGTAATGGATTTCATCAAAAACCCCAGCGTTGACGCCACAATTGAAACATCAAAACTGGCCATAAGGAATAGTGCCAATTATGATGACCTTCTTGATGCTCTTGCCACTTCTTTAAAAGAACTTTCTGATTTACATAGTGATTTAAAGTTGGATCATATAACAAATCTTCAGCCCAAGCTTTTAGAGGACCTCGTAACCACAAATTTAAAGGAATACTGAAACCTTTTTTGGGCCTTTCAAAAAGATTCGCTGGCACATATTTTTTCAATAATTGTCTTAAGATCCACTTCCCTTTACCATCTTGCACTTTCATAGATTCAGGCAAACGCCAGGAGAACTCAATAACGCGATGATCAAGCAATGGCACACGTGCTTCAAGACTTACAGCCATGCTTGCCCTATCAACTTTAGCCAAAATGTCTTCTGGCAGGTATGTCATCTCATCGATAAACTGCATCATAGGAATTGTTTCAAGGTTAGGGGCTTTTATATCATCTAATCCGCGCGCTAAATAGTTTCCATTAATACTCACATTAATAAGTGAATTATAAAACTCTTTAAGGTCTTTAGCTCCTAATAAAGCTTTGCCGCGTTCAATTTTATCTATTGAAAAATTTACATTAGAAGAGAAATTCCGGCTAATCACTTGCAATATAGATGTGGGAATGAGATTTGGAGCTTGTCTGGCCAAAGGTTTTAAAATGTGAGGTACTTTATCAAAAAGCGTCCATAGACGCTGACCGATCAAATAGCGATCATACCCTGCAAATAATTCATCTCCTCCATCTCCAGATAAGGAAACAGTCACGTGCTGACGAGCCAATTTTGAAACTGCATACGTAGGGATTTGAGAAGAGTCTGCCATAGGTTCATCATAACAGTCAGCAAGCATAGGAATAATATCGAGGCATTCTTTTTCTGTAACAATCAACTCCGTGTGATCAGAACCTAAATGTTGAGCAATTGCCGCTGCATAGGGGGCTTCATTAAATTCATCGAAGTCAAAACCGATTGAAAATGTCTTTGTCGGTCGAGAACTTAAACTTTGCATTAAGCCTACAACCAAAGAACTATCAATCCCACCAGATAAAAACGCGCCTAATGGTACATCTGAAACCAAACGACGCTTTACTGAATCTTTAAGAAGCTCATGAAGTCTTTCGGTTGTCTCAATTGGATTGCTAAATTGATTACGTGTCCCCTCTTCTGCCACTTGTTCCAAGGACCAAAAAGTTTCATGGGTTAGATTCTTCTGGCTATCAAGACATAGGATTGTTCCGGGCTTAAGTCTCTCTATGTCCTGAAAAATTGATGGTTCACCCCTGATATAGGCAAAGGCAAAATATCCCTTTAATACATTTTCGTTGATGCTAGGTTTAAAGTGCGGATGAGGCGTAAAACTCTTTATTTGTGAACCAAAGAAAAAAGTGTCACCTTGCCAACCCCAATAGAGAGGTTTTATGCCTATACGATCCCTAACCAAGTATAATTGCTTATCTTTTAGATCCCAAAGCGCAAAGGCAAACATTCCAATAAACTTTTGGGCTGCTTTTTTTACTCCCCAGTGTTCACAAGCTTCAACAATAACTTCTGTATCTGAATAACTTTTGAATCTTAGGCCCGTTGTTTCAAGCTCAGTTCTCAATTCATCTGTGTTAAAAATTTCACCATTATAGATAATAACCATGCGGCCAGATTTTGAGAACATCGGCTGATGACCTAGTTCAGATAGATCCACAATTGCCAATCGGCGATGTCCTAAAACAATTCCTTTTGATTCGTCTTGCCAAACACCAAAAGAGTCAGGTCCCCGTTTCTCTATCTGTTGATGCATTTTATGAATAATTTGTTCTCGCTCTAAAGGAGACAATTCTTGTTTAAAATCCCAAAAGCCAGTTATGCCGCACATAGGGCCTCCAAAAGTCTTTCTGTCTTTTGACCCAATTGTTCAATACTATAGCTTCTCTTTATATAAAGATGACGACGTTCTGATGACAGCGGTGATTTAAGAGCTTCTAATATCCCTAGAGAAAATGCTTCGACGTTTCCGGGAGGGACAATCCAACCATAATTTTTCACAATGTCTTTAATATCTCCCACATCGCTAGCGACAACAGGAACACCAACAGCAAGGGCTTCAATTAAAACATTTGGCACCCCCTCTGTTGAAAGAGATGGCAAACAAACCACGTCTAAAGCATTATAAACCGCTGCTGTATCACTTTGACGGCCCGCCCAAACAACATAATCTTGAATACCTAAAGTTTTAGCTTCTTGTTTTAAGTGTTGGAGCAAATCACTTTTGCCGTCGCCCACAATGATAAATCGCAGGTTCTTATTGCTTTTTAAAAGGTGAGCCGCTGACCTCAAAAAGATTGTATGCCCCTTAAAATGATCAATACGGGCAACCATTCCAATGAGTTTTGCTTGATTCCCTCCTCCCCACGTCTTTTTTAAGCTAGCCCCCCGTTTGGGATTGGGAAGGTAAGTTGCAATATCAGTGCCATTTTGTACAACCTTAAGGCGATCTTTTGGAAAGCCTTTATCAAGACTATGACCAGCACCAGCTTTAGAATTTGCGATAATAAGGTCTGCAAAACCTGCCATCTTACCTTCTATCCAGATGACTAATTTTTCAAGCCAATCTGGCTTTGAATGATCGAGAGAGGAAGCCCTTACACCAAAAACTCTCTTCACGCGTTTTGGTCCAAACAATTTTGTCATAGCAACGATAAGGTTGGATTCAGGCATATAACCGTGCAAAATGTCCGGGTTAACCTTTTGTAGCACTTTTTGAAAGCTGCTCCAAAATCCAACCACATCCCAGCGATGACGCTTATTTAAGGAATGTACTCTAACCCCTGCTGTTTCTAGAACTTCATAGAAGGGGCCATGGGCATAAAAAGCAGCCACATGAACTTCATGCCCTTTCTGGTGAAGATATTGAGCTAGATAGGTCAGCTGTCTTTGGGCACCACCAATATTTAAGTCGCGAATAAGGAATAGTATTTTCATGGATTCCCTTTATACATCTCATTCGTTTACCTGTTCAAGAAGCATAAATCAAGTATTTCTACCGAGAAAGGCTTCAGTATTACTATTATACATAGCCTTCAATGATTATTAGCCACAGGCAGTTTTTTGATTCACATCTTGAAATCCTCATATTCGTTCCTAGATGTAACCAGGTATCGTTCATATTACAGTAGGGAAAAAGTCATGAAATACATTTCTTTAAAATCAACTTGTTCTGCATTAGTTTTAACTCTTGCATTTAGCAGCGCATTGATGGCATCCAAGCGCCAGTGCTATGGTCTTGATGAGTTTGAATCCAAAGGACAGTCTGTACAGCCATTCTTTAACTTTGGCACATCTTCATCATTATCTTCACCATTTAGTTTCAGTGAATCTTCAAATCCTGAAACAAGGTTACAATTACATTCTCAACAGCCATCCTTTAGCTTTAGCTTTGCTTCCTCAAGTGTTGACGAGGACGTATTCAGCCAAATAAAAATCCCAACGCTTCCTGTGCATGTTCAAAAAGGATTAGATTTACTTGATGAACATCTCTCTCAAGGTGGACATTTAGCTCTATTCCGTGAAACAACTGAAGGCAAAGCTGCGTTTGGAGATTATAACTTTTTTAATCAACACATTATCCCAATCATTCACAAGCATGTTCAATTTCATGGAATGAAAAGTGAATTTACTGTTCGTCTTTTCGAAAGCATGGGGAAAGAACACGTTCAAGCGTATTTAAGCACTCTTCCTCAAGAAACAATTTTGGAATCAATCGATACTACCTATACTGAAGAAGCAAAAGCTTTTGCTTCCGGATTATTTCAAGGTTTTTCAGGGTTGTTTTTCACACAAACCCCAAGCACAGAGCTCGTTCTTGATGACGAAGGGATCGAAGAGGACGTAAAAGAAGAGTCTCCGGCAGTTAGTAGAAAGCGTCTTTACCGCACAAAATCAACGCCTCGAAAAGAACTGCACCATCGCAAAAATAAAATGAAGCGTTTTGCTGAACAGCATTACATGCGTGTTCCTATGAAAGCAAACAGGTTGGGGAGCTTTTCAAGAACGAAAGACGTACTGAGCAAAATTGAAGTTGGCAAGCTCGATCTATCAGGACTTGGCGTTGGTCACTATCACATTACAAGTCTGAAACCATTCTTGAAAAAAGTAGAAGCTCTTGACGTATCCAGTAACACGATACAAGATCCAACTCTTATTTTGACATTACCGACTTTAAAATCGGTATCTTTTCAAAATAATGGATTTGATCAGTTTCCTGAAGAAACAAAAGCTTCAAGCCTCATAAATCCTATGTTGGAAGTTTTGGATATGTCTCAAAACCCCATGAGCACAGCTGGTGCGCGTGATATTCTTACGATGTCCAAGAATATGCCAAACTTACATACGCTCTTGCTTGGAATTAAAACAGGTAGCTTTGTTGACGGAATCACTGCTTTAAATGATTTTGATGTAACACATCCTACTCTTAAAGTTTTGAGCTTATCTGGTTGGTATTTGGAACCCCAAAATATTGCTCAAATCTTGCAACTTCCAGCCTTAGAAACGCTTGATTTACAAGGCATCAACCTTAATTTAGGAACACATGATACAACTCAGATCACTGAAGATGTTCTTAGTCTTGTCGTTGCTCATGCACAACCAAGCTTTAAAAACATTTTCTTTACACCAGGCGAAATTAAGTTCTGCCCTGAGTCAGGAGAATATGTGAAGCTCGTTTCAAAGGGTATCCGTCTGAATCCAAAAACCCTCTAATATTAGCTTTTAACTTATTAGAAAAAGCCTCTCATTTTTATGAGAGGCTTTTGTCTATTCAGGGGTTAAACCTACTTTATCCAAAATAGCTTCTTGTCGTTTCTCTAAAGCATCTGACTCAAAGTTTTCAATAATCTCTTCAAACAGTTTATGCCAATTTAATTGAGCGTTAAGACGCATAAATACTGATCCTACTCCCACAGCTGCTCGATCCATAAAAACAAATTCACGCGGGGGTTTAATTCCTCCGAGGCGACGTAACTCTCCGTGAATTTTGCCAGCAGTTTCACGACCATAAACACCTGTAGTATCATGTTGGATAGGACGAATCCGATCATCAATCAAGGGATCATAAAGCATGTGCGCCCAAAGATTAAGAACTTCACGCAATTCTTTGCTCAAATCCTGAAAACCCCAAATCTTATAAGCTTCGGCGGCCATATTATCATCTTTTAAGAGGATTGCACGATAGAGCATAAGCACTCCCTCCACAAATTTTCCTGAAAAGCGGCGCACACAACCATAATCGAGAAGGTTGATATCTCCGTTTTCATGAAATGTGTAATTCCCTAGATGAGGATCTCCATGGATCACTCCATAATGGTAAAATGGCGTATACCATATTTTGAATAAGTTTTGAGAGAGCGTATCACGATAACTTTGAGGACTATCTATGACATCCATTAACCGTTTACCGTCCATCCATGACATTGTGAGAAGTCTGCGGGTTGAAAGATCAGGAAAAACTTGGGGGACGTGTACTTGGGGAATATCACTCAGAATTTCATTATAAAGTGCTATATGCTTTGCTTCTAGAGCATAATTTAACTCTTCTCTAAGACGATCACTGATTTCGTCCATAAGCTCATTGGTATCAAGAGCTCCTATTGTTGCTTTATAAAGGGAAAGAATAATTTTTAATTGCTTGAGATCAGCTTCAACAGTTGATGTCATATCAGGGTATTGAAGTTTGCATGCGACACTTTGCCCCTCTTTAGTCACTGCTCTGTGGACTTGGCCTAAAGATGCTGCAGCCGATGCTTCTTGATCAAAGCTCTGAAATTTTGATTGCCACTCGAGACCCAATTCCGCCTGCATACGACGTTTTACAAAATGCCATCCCATAGAAGGTGCATCGGATTGAAGCTGCAAAAACTCATCCGCATATTCAGGAGGCACAGCATTTGGAATCGTTGCAAGCATTTGAGCAATTTTCATAATAGGACCACGTAGGTTGCCTAAAGCAGCCGTTAAAGCAAACGCTTCCTTGTTATGATCTAAAGAAATCCCCAAAAATCTTTCGCTAAAGAATCGAATGGCTGACCCACTTAAAGCTGATGAAACATTAGCATAACGTTTCAGACGTTGGCCTAGGTTATCTTCTTCGAGGGTCATCTAATCCTCAAGGCTTAAAATACGGAGGACGCGGGTGGTTCCTGATTCAAATACGCTGTGATGTTTTTCTTTGTCAAAATGATGACCTGCTGTGATTACAATCTCATCACCCTTTTTGCCAAACCCTTCGTGTAATACAACTTCTTTTGTCCGATTAATCATAGCTGAAATGGAGTTTAACTCACCATTCACAACGGGGTGAGTTCCCCAAGCTAAGGATAATGCCTGAGCTATTTTCTTATTAGGGGTTAATGCAAGAATAGGTGCCGTTGGTCTTTCTCGAGAAGCACGCCATGTTGTTGATCCAGAATTAGTCAATGTAACAATCGCGGAAGCAAAAATAGTTTTAGCAACTTGACGTGCTGCAGCAGTAATTGCGTCTGAAGGCGTTGCATTAGGGGGAATCCGACCCGTTTCTAAAAGTGTTCTATAAAGGGGATCTTGTTCTGTTTTTTGAATGATTCGATGCATCATTTTAACCGATTCGATAGGATAATCTCCGGAAGCTGATTCAGCTGAAAGCATTACAGCATCAACACCATCATAAACTGCTGTAGCTACATCTGAAGCTTCTGCTCTTGTAGGTGTAGGAGCATGAACCATAGAATCAAGCATCTGAGTAGCAACTACTACTGGTTTTCCCATCGACCGACAAGAGCGAATAATTCTTTTTTGAATGCTAGGCACCTCTTCTGGTAACATTTCCACACCAAGGTCGCCCCGTGCCACCATAACGCCATCTGATAATTCAACTATTTCATTGAGATGTTCAATGGCTTGAGGCTTCTCTAGCTTAGACATAATAAAAGCCTGATTACCAATAATATTACGCGCCTGTAAAACATCTTCGGGACGTTGCACAAAAGATAAGGCTACCCAATCCACACCCAGTTCCAAGCCAAATTTGAGATCTTTCAGATCCTTTTCGGTGAGAGCAGCTATAGGTACAACTG
This sequence comes from Candidatus Nucleicultrix amoebiphila FS5, assembly GCF_002117145.1. Taxonomy (NCBI): domain Bacteria; kingdom Pseudomonadati; phylum Pseudomonadota; class Alphaproteobacteria; order Holosporales; family Nucleicultricaceae (SeqCode); genus Nucleicultrix (SeqCode); species Nucleicultrix amoebiphila (SeqCode). Next base: position 355,085 of record NZ_CP008743.1, read on the forward strand.
CTCCTGGTACATTAACTCCTTTTCGGTCAGATAGAATGCCTGGCACGACAACTTTCAGCTTAGCTTGCTTGGCAGTAATAGATTCAACTCTCAGTCGAATTTTTCCATCGTCAACCAAGAGATCTGCTCCTTCTTCTAGAGCTTGAAAAACTTCAGGATGAGGAAGACATACACGCTTTTCATTACCGGGAGTTGGATGCAAATCAACTGAAAAAGCCTGGCCTTCCGTAAGATTAATACTTCCCTTCTCAAAAGTACCTATACGAAGTTTAGGGCCTTGGAGATCCATGAGAATACCAATCGGACGCTGATATTTTTCAGACAAAGTTCTAATAGTATTATGATTTTTCTGATGAGTCTCATGGGATCCATGAGAGAAATTCAGACGAAAAACATCTGCGCCCTCTAAAAATAAAGACTCTATAATCTCTAGATTGCTGCTGGCAGGACCCAGAGTTGCTAAAATTTTTGTGTATCGATAACGCCTCATTGGCTCTTCTTATGTTTGTTTTACCTGTTGAATTACTTTTGTTTTCGAATCATTTTGTCTTGAGATCATAATTCCAGCAAGAACTATTGTTGCACCTATAATTTGCCAAAAAGTCATAGATTCTCCTAACAGAATCCATGCAAGCGTTGCGGAGGTAACTGGTCCAATTAATAGAGTTAAACCTGAAAACGTCGCTGAAAGATGACCTATACAATACGCCATTAACCCTTGACCGCCAATATGCACCACAATGGCCAAGCCAAAAACTTTGATCCACCCCATCAGTGTCAAAGGATAAGGATCATCCCCATAAATATAAGTCAAAATCGCAAATACATATAAGCTGGAAAGAGCTCCCCAAGACATTATGGTTGGTGTTGTGAAAAAGTAACGTAAACGTTTTATGGCAATAATGTATCCTGCATAGAAAAAGGCTGACGCAAGAGCAAGAATATCTCCCCAAAAGTTTACTCCGCCAATACTAAAATGCTGTCCAACTAAAATAAAAGAACCTCCAATTGATAAGAGAATTCCAAGGACCGTTACTGTACTTAAACGTTCACCTAAAAAGAGCCATGCAGCTAAAGCTACTAAAATGGAGGTTAAGTTATTTAAAACTCCAGCATTTACAACTGACGTTTTTGTTAATGACCAGTGCCATAGAGCAATATCAAAAGCCAAAAATACGCCCGCTAAAAGTAACAAAATATAATCACTTAAACTGGAGGGATGACGGGTTAATATCCCCATTTTTGCATTATCATAGATCATCCACCCCCAAACAAAGGGCAAAGCAAAGAAAAATCTATAAAAAGCAGTGGCCATAGGGCCAACTTCACTAATACGGACAAAGATGGGAGAGAGACCAATCATCATAGACGCAACAAGAGCACCTATTAATGCTAAGGTTTTAATATTAAACAAATTTCGAACACTAATTAAGTTCATAATACGCTTTTTCAACAATCTTCATAGAAAGATGAGTTGCAGATTTTCGTGAGTCCCGTTATGGTTCTCCCATTCACACTTAGCAGAAAAGAGGAAAACATGACAGATTATGCTGGAATCTCTGGCAACCAACTGCGTCAGTTTATAGAGAAGATTGAGCGTTTGGAAGAAGAAAAATCAGAACTTATGGGGGATATTCGCGAAATTTTTGCAGAAGCCAAAGGAAACGGCTTTGACCCAAAGATTATGCGACAAGTGCTTCGTATCCGTAAAATGGATGGCAATGAACGCCAAGAGCAAGAAGAACTATTGGATATCTACTTAAATGCACTCGCTGTTCCTGCTAAAAATAACAGCTCACAGGCTGCATAAGTAATTTTTCAATTATTACCATTTGGTAATAATTTATTGATATTATTAAAGTTGAGGGGGAAGTATGCCAAAGATGAAGAGAAAATCACGGATAGGGATATATTTTGATCGTAAGGCTCTTCTTAAGTTCATCCTCCCCCTCGCCTTCATAACCGCCATTATTGGCGGTTTTTTGATGTTTGGGGGGTTGCATTATATAAAAGTGCCTCTTAATTTTAATTCGGAACCTTGGCAAGGCACGAGTGAAACCTGCCCTGACCCAGATTTAAAAAACCGGTAATACTCCGACAATATGCTCTTGAGAGATGGATGCAGCCTGATGGCTTGTTGTTGAACTAACCAAGAATGGCCATTGACCAAGCCCTTCAAGTTCTTCATGCATTGGAGGCTTTGTAACGGTCAAATAAACCTCAATAGCTTTCTCTTGAGCAAAAGTTTGCAGAGTCTTATAAAATTCTTCATAGAATTTCTTCTTTAAAGCTACAATTTCCTCTTCTTTCACTCCAAATTTCTTTAAAACGCCAGAAAGAAAACGTATTTTATTGCACTCCCAAATACGTTGATCGCGGGTTAACCCTACTCGTTCGACACAATTTTGAGATAGTGAAGCAGATGGAGATGATAAAAGACGAGCGCTTCCAATGATCCCAAATGTATCGTCAATGGCTATCAGATATACAGTTTCAGATGTATCGAACTTGTCATCTTCTGCGGATGTTCGACTAAAGAGATGAGATAATAAGTCTGAATGTTGTAAGCGGTTTTGGGGAGTAACAATATGGAACAATTTGATTTCCTTGTTTTTATATTTAAAATATTTGCAATGTGTAAATAAAAATGAACAAAATGTCAAGTATAAATAATTAAAATACTTTATTATAAGCTAATCTACATGAACGAGATACAAAGCAACTCCAAATTAAAACTCTTTTATATGAGCTTACGTCTTGAGCAGAAGCTCTTTGCGAAGTTAATAAATCCATAAATAGCCTATAAATTCAAAGGTCACGAGCGAGCGCTATTGTTAAAGCCCAGGGCGCACGCATTTACAGAACAATATACGTACTAAACTTTGCGTCCTGATTGATCTATAATGTTGAATTTAAAAATATTTTCCTTTATATAATTCTTTAAATATAGATTTCTCTGATTTGTGTATATGTAAATTTTTTACCTTTTGTCAATTACTTAAATTCATTATTAACACTATTTTTTCTCATGATTTACTCTACCCATTCTAATCAAGCTAAAAGATCAAAAACGTATTGTAAAAACTGTAGCGTCATGTTATTTTCCTAAATGTCAAATTATTCTAAAATTGGATCTAAAATGCAAAAATTATTTTTCAGATTTATGTTTATCTTTGTTTTTCTTTGCTCCCATCTTTTTGCCAGCACTGGAACGCCTTCAATTAATGATTTCTTTGAGATTGAATCAGTACGTCTTATGATGAAACCTTTAGAGGAAAAGCACAAACATGATGCTTGGCGTGTCGAGAATACAGGAGAAAATGAAAAATTTGTTGTGATGTTCTCTGACGATAATGATGAAGAAGCGCCTGAAGAAAAAAAAATGTCTTTTGTATTTCGAACTCAAGCAAATGTTTTACGTAAACCTTGGAAAAAATTACAGGATAAAGATTGGGTAGCTTCAATAACGAAAGGACTCACACATAAATTATATCTAGGCGTTTATGAGAGACCAGAACAAAACCAAACGACAAGACATAAAAAATTAGTTGGGGTTGTTAATCTTTACGGATTTCCAGATGTTGGTGGATATCTTTGGATGGAGTATATGTTTGATACTTCAAGCCGAGGCAAAGGATACGGTACAGAAGCGATACAAACACTAACTGATTTTTTGAAACAACAAAAACTTATTCCACAAGAAGAAACAGATGAAATTATAAACTATCGTGGATTAAAAGCTAAAGTTGATTGGCAGAATAAACCTTCTTTAGCAGTGCTCTACAAGAAGTGCGCTTTTAAAGCTGTTTCATTTCATGGTACTTTTATAGAATTAGAATATCCCAGCTTGATCAAAGATGAGCATGACACTCATGACCTACTAAAACCTTTACTCGATAAACATCTCGGACTACCATCAAAGGCAGAGAATCCAGCATCTAAGGTGGAAGATCCAGAACCCATTGACTCTCCTAAAAAAGAATTACGTTTAAGAGAAAAACTATCAGCTTCTGAACAACCCGCCAAAATCCTTGTGGAAAAGAAAACTCAAGAATCTGTTGGGAGCTCTAAAAGAGTGTTACGCCCGCGAAAAAAGGACGTAAAAGAAGAGAAACTTTCTGAAATCCCCATAGACAAGGAAAACCTTGAACCTATTGATATTTCAAAAAGAGTGAGTAAACGCCCCAAAAAGGCAACTGTAGACGAGCCTTCTGAAATCTCTATTGAAGAACAACTTGTGCGTCTTTCCTTTGCAAATTTATTGGCGCAAGATACACAAGCTTTGACAGACTCATTTGCTTACGAAGATTATGATTTTGTTATGGAAACTCTTACAAAATTTTCTGATTTATATGAGACAATTACGAAGACTCACCAGCAAATTCTCCACACATTACTCTCAAAACACTTTAAGAAAGAATACATTGGATTTGTAAGCGATGGCACTGAAGACGGTGTGCGCTTTGCTGCGAGAAAACGTAATTATCAAGCCGTCATTAGAAAACTAAACCCTAAATCTCGCGCTAATCAAGTAAGACAAAAAGTTAAATAAGTTGAACTGTAAGGTAATTTTTCTGTCGTAAGGTAAGAAGAACTTACCTTACATTTTCTTGGGAAATCTTATATCGATAGAGGGCAAAATCACACTCGTGAAGAAATCCACTCTTTTGGAAAATTTTCTTGGAAGATGGAAGACATTGGGCCACTACTTTTTTACATCCCTGAGCTTGTGCTACTTGCAAACGTTTTTCCAACATCAAGGTTGCTAAACCTTTTTTACGATAGTCAGGTAATACTGCTCCCCAATAGCATCCAGCAATATCGTCTTGCATATAAAGAGCAGAACTTCCCACACAATGCCCATTCATCTCACTTACAAATAGCCTAACAATTTCCGGTTTATCTAAATTCAGATGAAAGCCTTGAAAAAATGACAGTGTATTTTCCAAAGACTTATTCCATACGGTTGCGTGTACGGTGCACCAGTGAACAAAGTCTTCAGTAGACCTTACCTCTTTAATTCTTATGTCATCAGACGGCTGCGTAACATTAACAAAATTATCAAGATTAAACGAAAGTCCTATTAGTTCATTCGCTTTTTCTAAACCAAAAGCCTGCAGCGTCATCTCTAGCTGTGGCGTTAAAGGCGTACTAAACCACGTGAAGGAACATTTTTTCTGCTTAAAAGTCTCTATAAAATATTGAAACTCTGTTTTGTCCTCCCCCACTCCTAAAATATAGTTTCCACCTTTTGGTCCTTCCCTCGAAGATATAGCAATAAAATTCCCTTTTTCTTGAAATTCAAGCTGATGACTAGAGGTCGCTATGTAGCGAAAATGATCCACCAAATGACGTCCATTTTCTATGTTAGGATCTTTGATCATACGCTGCACGTAATTCCCAAGTTTTCAAAAGGATTTCTCCATCATCAAATATTCAAAATTTTATACTTTTAGTTCATTAATTGTTACTATACAGCCAACGTTTTGGAAAACCTTTTTTAATACTTTTTTGATATTCTAATAATTAGGACATGGAATCATGATGAAGCCGTTAGTGACAAAGTCTTTCTATGAACATCTTCCATTTGCAACAAATCGGAAATATCTTTTTTTTAACCTATTGGGGAGGATACGATGGGATCAAAGCTTTTGGTCGTTGCTGACAGTACTAAAGCCCAGTTTTATCAAGTTATGGGGCATAAAATAAAAACACTTCTCGGTGATTATGATGCTGACACATTTAATATTGGTCACGAAAGAGCAGAGAAAAAAAGTAGTTTTAATAATAAAACTGGGGTAGCAGGTCATTCCTTTGAACCCCATACAACACCAAAAGAAGCTGATAGAAGCGAGTTTTCTAAAAAATTGTCGGAACTGATTTATCATACCAAACAAAACGGTGAATACGCAGAGCTTATGCTGATCGCTGAGCCTAAGATGTTAGGAGCCATTCGCAAAAATTTAGATGGTAAACTTGGTCATTGCATTTCAAAAGAGATTCCCAAAGATATGGCTGGAGCTGACCCTAAGATTCTTGAAACTCTATTGTTTGAATAATCTAACGTGCCTTGATAACAAGATTACGATGTTGATTACAATTGCTACTTTTGAATATCTTGGTGAGGCTCAACTTTGGAAGGAACGCCTAGAAGCAGAAGGCATACCTTCTTTTATCTTTGATGAACAGATGAATTCTCTTTATTCCATCGCTATTGGTGGCATTAAACTCAAAGTTCTTGAAGAACAAGCACAAGAAGCTCTAAAGGTCCTTAAGACGACCAAAACTCTGTAATCTTTCCATTCTTTACTGTTTAGACTTACTCAAATGATTTCGGCGACGGCGTTTCATTCGCTTTTTTTCTGAAATAGGCTCTTTCTCCTATCGTAAAGAATTCTACATTATCAAACATATCTGTTCTCTTAAATTCTAGTTTTTCATCAGGATCAAATTCACTTTTCCCTGGACGATACTTCATTAAATAGGGGGAAAAGACCTCTTCCTTTGACTTTGAAGTTGAGCGAAAATCAAGGGTCTGAATGCGGTCAGTCAAACTCTGAATCCAACCGTGAAAGGCTAGTTTATGTTTTTCAAGCATGCCCATAGGAGATGTTTTCTTTGTTTGTTCGTCTTCAGTTTCTAAATTAGATGCAAAAACATCATGATATGCACCTATAACCATTCCAGCGCTCATAAAAATAAGTGCCATTAGCTTACTTTTCTTCATTTTCCTCTCCTATAATAAATTCTTCCATCCACTCAGGTTTTTCGTTTCTTATTATCTGATTAATCATATCGTAGTTTTTTTCATTCATCGTAGTCGCATGATTCATATGGTTTTCAACTTGGTCAGAGGGGCCAGCAATATGCACTCCTACAATTGGAGACTCTATCAAAAGAAGATTGATTATTCGAAGCTTTCAAAAAATGGGGAGAGAAAAGAACGATAAGGTTAACGATTAAAAACAAAGAACTTTTCTTTGACATTATGTAAAGCCTCACTATAAATATGGAAATGTATTTTTATTGTTACGATATTCATATCAACAAATGAGAGTTCTGTCAAATTTTTTGGCAATTAATTTGCCTTGAGATCACAAAAGTCCCTTAATATTAAGGCTTTTGAGAAGGCAAAGATGAATTATCCCTTATTACGAAGCATGCGTCCTTGGTCGCGCTTCCAATCTTTTTCTTTTTCTGCCTGGCGTTTATCAGTTTTGCGCTTACCCTGTGCCAGACCAATCAAAACTTTTACAATTCCACGATGATTAAAATACATCTGGAGCGGAACGAGGGTAATCCCTTTACGTTTAATGGCTCCGAGTAGTTTATTCATTTCACGTTTCTTTAAAAGCAATTTCCGCAATCGCTTTGGTTCGTGATTCGTGTACCCACCCGAGGAATATTCAGGGATATGAGAATTGATCAAATAAAGCTCTCCGTTTTTTTCACCAGCATAAGCTTCCTTTATACTCCCCTGACCTTGTCGCAATGTTTTAACTTCAGTGCCATAAAGGATAATACCCGCCTCAACCGTTTCTTGAATAATATATTCATGACGGGCTCGACGATTATCAGAAATCACTTTATAAGAGGAATTATCCATCTTTTTTCCAATATGGTTTTACGCTACTCATAGTAATGAGGCTGCATCTGAGGCAAGATACTCTCAAAGGAACTAAAACAGCAAGAGGGATCAAATTTTGAAAGTAAAAAATATTAGAATGTTGCTTTGTATCACTCTTAGCATGTGTGCTTTGAAATACGCTCTATATACTGAGGTATCAGCAAATACAACTTGCATAGAAGCCGTAAAAAATCCACTCAATTCACGCTGGCGAGAAGACGAAACCTTTAAGCAACAATGTCCTACAGCTCTTAAAGTGATCACCTGGCTCAGATTAAGAGAAGGAAAAAATTTCTCAACTTATGATGAATATCTAAATTTTCTCGACACAAACCCTGATTGGCCGTGGGAATTTAAATTAAGAAAAAATGCTGAAGCACTTATTTCAAACGATTTTTCAATTACAAAACTTAAGAAGCTTTTTTCAAAAGCACCTCCAAAAACCTATAGGGGAGCAACGACTTATATTAATGCACTTTTAAAAACTGGAGAAAGACAAGAAGCCAAGAGACAAATACATCTGGCTTGGACGAGCTTGGAACTTACAGAAGCAGAACAAGATCAATTTGTAAAACAATTTAAAACTTTTCTGACACCGTATGATCACGAAGGTAGACTGCGTTTTCTTTTAAAAAATGATGACACAAAAAATGCACGTGCCCTCCTCGCTTATGTTCCTCAATCTTTAAAAAATCGTTATACCGTAAGGATTAATTTAATTGATAGCAAAGGAACCTCGCCTATAAACTTTAAACTTTTACAACAGGACCATGATCTTCTCTACAACTACGTCAAGGTTCTGAGAAAAAAGTATGATCCTCAAGCTGAACAAATCGTTCTAAAAAATACACGCAATATTAAGACTGACCTAGAGAGTTGGTGGAAAGAACGACATATTCTTGCCCGGAGAGCCATGGAGAAACAAGACTATAATCTTGCCTATAAACTCGTCGAAAATCATGGCTTAAAAAACGGAGAAAGCTTTTCAGATGCAGAGTTCTTTTTAGGATGGGTTGGACTACGTTTTCTAAAAAATCCTGAAAAAGGTCTCTCACACTTCCATCATATGTTTCAAAATGTACGCAGCCCAATCTTGAAAGCAAAGGCGTCCTATTGGATTGCTCTTTCCTATGAAACAAAAGGACAAAACCAAGAAGCTCACACTTGGTATCATAAAGCCGCAAAACATCCGACTGCATTTTACGGACAAATGGCTGCTTTAAAATTAGGAAAAAAACACAAAATACCCGAATTGAAACCTGTTCCCATTTATCAACATCATCGGGATAAATTTGAACAAAAGGATTTAGTGAAAGTTGCTCGTCTTCTTGTGCAAGCGGGACAAGGAAATGAAGCCTTATCATTTCTTTCTCTCCTAGCCAAGCGAGCCTCTGATAATGCTGAAAGATATTTATCACTTCGTCTCGCTCATGATATTTCTCAACACTATGTCCTTGAGCTTGTGAGAGAAATCACGCCCCACGTCGAACTTCCCTATGTAGAAGCTTACCCTACTCTAAAACAATCTTATGAATTCTCTGGTATTGAGCCTTCTTTTGTACATGCTATTATAAGAAAAGAGAGCGGTTTTAACCCAAGTCTCATAAGTCCAAAAAATGCACAAGGATTAATGCAGCTTGTTCCTGGCACTGCTAAGTCTATGGCCAAACGCTTAGGATTATCATTTGATGAAAAACGTCTCTTAAGCGATCCATCCTTTAATGTCAAATTAGGATCATATTATTTAAAGTATTTAATGGATACCTATAAGGGTTCTGCAATCCTAGCAATTGCAGCTTATAACGCAGGACCAAAACCTGTTAATGAATGGATCAGTCAATACGGTGATCCAAGAGATCGTCGTATGGATTGGATTGATTGGATTGAATCTATCCCTTATGGAGAAACCAGAAATTACCTTTACCGTGTCTTAGAAGCTTGGAACGTGTATCGCATGAGATTGCAAAGACAAAAATCTCATTAAACTTGCATCCAGTTCTTTTGCTCTTCCTCTAGCCGGTTTTCGATAATGGCTGTTCGAATAGCCCGCATAAGACGATTCATAAAAGTCACATTATGAATGGTTAAAGCTTGATATACTAATAATTCTTGAGCTTTAATCAAGTGATGCAGATAAGCTCGGGAAAACGTTTTACATGTTGAACAGGGACAACTTTCATCTATGGGCAAATCATCGTCCTTAAAGCGACTTCCTTTCAACGAGATGTGTTCTCCACCTGAGCCATCATTTTTAAGCCAAAAATCAGGCCTCACAAGAGCACCTCCATGACGCGCAAGACGCGTAGGATGGACACAGTCAAATGTATCAATTCCCTCTCGAACTCCATTAAAAATATCAGAGATTCCTCCAATACCAAGTAAATGAACGGGACGTTGGGGAGATATCTCATTCATCACGGAGTTTACTACTTCAGCCATTTGCTCTTTTGTAGCTCCTAAAGAACCACCGACTGCAATACCAAAAAAGGGATGACTATTGACAAAAGCTGCAGCAATCTTACGAAGATCTGGATAGACTCCCCCTTGAACAATACCGTAAATCGCTTGCTGTCCTGAATTCGTTCTTTTAAATTCTTCCAAGCTGCGTAATCCCCATCGATGAGTCAAATGCATGGATTTTTCAGTGTAAGATTTATCTACATGAAATGGGGTACACTCATCTAAAACTACGATCAGATCCGCGCCTAATTGACGCTGAATTTCTATGGAAGATTCTGGCGTTAATGTGTGAAGAGCACCATCCAAATAGGACTTAAAAACAGCGCCTTCTTCGGAAATTTTCAACAACGTCTTTTGACGATGCGTCAGGCGTTTACCTTTGATTTCATTGGCTACGGAACCGTGTCCAAGACTGAATATCTGAAAACCACCAGAATCAGTTAGCATGGGGCCATCCCACCCCATAAATCGATGGAGTCCGCCTCTTCTTTCTACGCGTTTGCCTCCTGGCTGCAACATCAAATGGTATGTATTGGACAGAATGATCTCAGTCCCTGCTTCTTTCATTTGGGCGGGGGTTAGCCCTTTAATCGCAGCTTTTGTAGCACAAAAAATGAAATTAGGTGTCGTGACTGCCCCATGGGGAGTAACAAGTGTCGCCACTTTTGCCTTTGAGAATTTATCTTGATATTGAGTTTGAAATGAGAAACGAGGATAAAGAGAATTCATTGATCTGACTTTCGTGGCAAACACCATTTTGCCCAATACAGAAAGGGAGTATTAGTAATTGAGGCTAACATTCTAAAAGCAAGCGTTCCAAGAATATAGGTATAAATCAAAGTATGTGAATCAACGGGAGTTGATGTCAGAATCACCCACGCTAAAAGACTAAACACAACATTATCTAAAATAGATGACAGAAACGCTGCTAAATTTCCCCTAAGCCATAACCACTTCTCATGAGTTATTCGCTTTACCGCCTGAAAAATATAAATATCACTGAATTGGCTGATAACATAGGAAATCAGACTTGCAAAAAAAATAGCAGGCGCCGGCAAAAATAACACTGCCATTGCTTCATGACTGTCAATATAGCGCATCAAAACACCTTCTGAGAAAACACTCAAAGGACGCATAGCTAAGGTAATCAACATATATCCATTGATAAGAAGCGCTGCCCAAAACCCCAACCAAACAGCTCTCTGCGCTTTCTTTTTACCATAATACTCAGTCAAGATATCTGAAGCGAGAAAGATAGAAGCAAATATAATTGTGCCCAAAGCTACAGGAGAAGAGTAAAAAGAGAATTGAACTGCTTTAAGAACTTGAACATTACCAGCAATGACTGCAACAGCGACATAGAGGTAAAGGCCTATTTCCCCAAAAAGCCGCAAGAGAAGTAGAATCATACCAGCACAAAACAAGAACATTCCCCCTTCAAGCCACTCTGGTGGTAATGCATGAAGGGAGAAAATAAACTGGCTAATATCCGGAATCACTGTAAAAAGAGTCTAGAGATTATCTCTAGGCGTGGGCAGGCCCTTGAGCCTGTTCAATACGCTTCTTTAGACGACGCGCTTCAGTGGTTAGTTTTGCATTCGATAATTGCAATAAATAACTATCCAATCCACCATTTTTTTCGATCGTACGAATGGCACGTGTTGTTAAACGAAGCTTTACAGGACCAAGTTTATCACTAATCACTGTCGTCATTTGCAAATTTGGTAGAAAACGGCGGCGTGTACGGTTATGAGCGTGGCTCACATTATTTCCCGATTGAACTCCTCTGCCGGTAATAAGACAACGGCGTGCCATATCAAACTCCTTTAAAATCTTGCTATGGCACACTTCATATGACAAAGCCTCAGATACGTCAAGAGGAAATAGAATAAATTCCTTCCTTCTCTATCCTCAAAGTTGTGTGATTGTGATTAAATTAATGCTATTTCTATTGAATGACTAAAAATAATAAAAAATCGCGTGGGAAGAGATAATGTTCAGAAAATTGATCTATCTATTGGGGGCAATCATTCTATTTTATAATTTACCCTCTCAAAGTGTTGCGTCTCAATCAGGAGACAACCAACCTCCAATAATTATCAAGCCAAAACCACCGACGCCAACTCATGTGTTAATGGGAGTTTACCCCGTCAGTATTTCAGAGATTAATTTGGCACACAAAACAGTAAAAGTCAGCTTCTACGCTTGGTGGCGCTCGACAGATTCAACTTATCATCCCGAGAAATCAGTCGAAATTACCAATGCCCTTGATTATAATTTAAAGGTTGGCGGGACAGGCAAAAACGGCGATGAATATTTCACCTACGTTCATTATTATGCCACTATTCAAAAAGATTGGGATGTTCGTTATTTTCCTTTTGATCATCAAAAACTTGAGGTTCGCTTAGAGGATTTTTACGATGAAAATTACGTAGTCTTTGATCCGGATTTTAAAAATAGTCACCTTCATAACGAGCTATCGCTTCCTGGCTGGAAAATCAAGGGAATGGAGCTGAAAAAATCCACGACCTTTTACAACACAAATTTTGGCGATTCTTCTCTTAATAATGCAAATTATTCTAGACTTAGCTTTGTCATCGACCTGAAAAGAGTAGGATGGAGATCTTATTTTAATTATTATGTTGGCTTTTTTGTTGCCTTCTTTTTATGCTGCATGATTTTCTTTGTGGACCCTGGTAATATTAATGCCAGAGCTAGTCTTTCGTTAGGTAGTATCTTTACTGCAGTCGGTAATAAGTATGTCATTGATCAGTTATTGCCTTTTACGGCTGATTTTACCTTATCAGACGCTATTCAAGCAGCAACATTTTGCGTAATTACATTAGCTGTCCTCTCATTTATCTTACTACACGAACTTGTGCAAGAGTTCGGACGAAAGAAAGTCATTTGGATTAATCGCATTCTCAGCATGCTTTGCATGTTCGGTTATATCATTTACGTGGGACTTTGGACGCTCTTGGCAATTTTATCGTAAGTGATTTTCTAGTCACATGTAAAAATGATAAGCGCCCATAATTTAGAAAAGATTAGAATGTTAACTAAAATTATGGTGACGTTACTAACAAAATAACAAAAACAATACTATAGGGGAGCGTCAATGAAAAAAAAACTAATTTCTTCCTGTTTAATCTCAACGAGCTTAATGATTCTTGAGTCTCACACCTCGTTCGCAAATGAGCAAGTAGCTTCAGTACAAACTCCTTCAACGCACAACACGCGCCAGAGCAGAACTCCTTATAATTTCAGCGGCTTTTATGTGGGCGCCTTTGTAGGGGGAACAACTATGAATACGAAGGTCGAAAATTTTTTAGACTTAACTGCAATCATTCCCGCGGAAGACACTTTCATCAATACCTTAAATTTTCGCAAAAGCTCCTTCATGGGGAACATTTTATTAGGATATCGAAAACAATTTGCAAATCAATTTATTGCTGGGTTTGAACTCAATGGAGGTTTTTTTAACCAAAATATGGAAAAAAATTATGATGCTCAGACCCCAAATCTTGGCATTTTAAATTTAAAAATGCGTCTCAAAAGAAGTTATTCGATTAGGCCAAGCCTAATTTTAGGATGGGCAATCACACCACGCATGGCTGTTTTAGGTAGTTTAGGAGTAGGATCGTCAAGATTTGAACAAACACTGCAGCGTACGTCCGCTATTGCCAACCAAAACACAATACACACTGCAAAGCAATGGGCTCATAGCTTAGTTCCAGGCTTGGGATTCGAATATGCCTTAACGCCTCACTTTTCTTTAGCTGCTTCTTTTCATTATGAATTCTTTCAACAGCTTAACTTTAATCTGCCAGGCGTCTTTGACACAACAAGTTTAGACGGTGTAAACCGCTCCAATCTAAAACCGGCAGCTTATAACTATATGGTTGGTATTGTTTATAAATTTTAAAGGATTCTATTGTAAGCTTAGATTGTCGTATTTTCACAAGCTGAAAATCGAAGAAATTGAAAGGGAAGAAAATGAAGCTTTTTTATAACAGTGCATCCATGTTAACAATTACAAGTCTCCTTTTCATTAACATTTCTGATGTTCACGCATCTCGTGATGAGCTCCGAAGAAAATATCTAGAAAAACAACTCTCTACTTCTGGTGGAATCCTTGGTAGCTCCAGTACCGAGGTCGTAAATAAAGACTATGTTGAGCAAATAAAAAAAGCTGCCGAACAAAAAGCAAAGAACCTTGAAGAATTATTGCAAAAGACTAAAGAAGAAAATGAAAAGAAGCTAAAAGCACTCCAAGAGCTCCATAATAAGAAAATACAAGATGAAATAAAACGTAAGGAAGAAGCCTCTAAAGCTCTAGAAGAAGCCTTAAAATCTCAAGTTTTTCAGGGCGTTGATAATCTAAAAAATATTTTAGATCGCATTGATCGCCGTATCAAAGTTTTAATCACTTTGAATATAAAAGATCCCGATGAAGAGATGAGACGATTCATTGAAGAATCTCAAAAAGAATATACGAGTTTTAAAGAAAATATTGATCTCCTTGATGACTCCTTGTTGCCAGAAACCTTACTGGGTTGGCAGCAAAAATTGCTGCGGTATTCTTTTGGTTTTGAAGAAAAAGCGATAGAATTTATAGATAAAAGATTAGATCAAGCAGGCGTCAAGCTTCCTGAAGGTTTTGATAAACTATCAGAAGTTACGCGTCAAAAACTGCTCGAAGAGTTAGCATTAAAAGTTCAAGAAACCTTAGCCGCTATTGAAAAGCAGCAGAAACAAGATGAACTCGATAAATTAAAATTGCAAAAAGAGCTCCCAATAACAGTCAAAGAAAATCTTGAACGTTTTACAAAGCAAATTGAAGAAACGCCTTATCTAAAAGAAGAATTAGAAAAGACCTCTGGTCCAAACCTTTTTAAAGGACCTCTCGGCATATTAAAGGATGCCAGTGTTACTAATCTAGAAGTGCTCAGTCTTGATCAATTAAAAACAACATCTGAAGCCGTTAACAATGCTATTGGTGAGCTTAAGAGAGGAATTGAAACTCTTCGAGCCGCTCAACATCCTGAAAATGTTTCAGAAAAGATGATATCTTTTGCAAACGACCTTTATGTAAAATTCCCTATTTTATCTGCAGCTAAAGGCATGCCTCTTAAGAAAAGTGATAATTTTCCTCAAAAATTTAGCCTGAGATTTAAAACTTTAGCGAACAATATTCCTGATTTTGCAGGGCTATTTGGCACAGATAAGTTCGACGAAGCCTTAGAAGACTATAAGAAATTTGTTCTAAAGATAAAAGAAAAACCAGATATAAATGACAAGAAGAAATTGACGCTTGTTGATTATATTCTAACCAATTTCAAAGGTGACTTTGATAAACTTGCAGCAGGAAAACTCGAAGAAGATAAAATTTATGGCTATTATTTGTTGCTCAATAATATGATCAGCAAAGACGATGCTGAAAATTTTGAATTTAAGTGGCAAAATGATCCCAAAAATTTAGCAAAGGCTTTACGAGGATATATGTTGCATGTTCGCATGACAACGCTTCCTCAAAAAATTGAAAAACAGAAAGCTTCTGCTGCTTTGAGTTCGGGACTCACTTCTGAAACAAAGAAAAAAATTACCACAGAAGCAACTGAAAACATCTACACTCGAATGGTGAATGAAGATTTACAAGCATTATGGTTCAAGGATCCAAGTCTAAAACTTTTAACAATAGACCCTGCGATGAAAGACACCTTACCAAAGACGGCACCTCTTCCTGGTCTTAAGGTCGTCATCGATAGCTTTTTACGCGAAGTTTATAATGGCTATCAATCTACGCAATTAGGAAAAGAGCTTAATAAAATGCCAACAGAGGGTGAAAGTGATGAAACTCTGATTGCGGAGATAAAAAAAATTATCGTAGAGTCATTACCAAAAATCCCTTATGAACAAGATCTATCGTTCCCCAATACGCCTTTCACTTCTGAGGACTACAAAGCTTTATTTAATATCATATCCCGTGATCTTGATAGTAAAGAACATCTTGATGAACTTGAAAAACTACAAGCTGCTTTAGAACAAGGACTCGTTCCCAATAATATTGAGCTTGCAAAAGCCTTGAATAGTATTCTCTTATCAGCAATTAAATCCATTTTAGGGTCAAAATCTGAGCTTTTAATGGATACTCTTTCACTCGAAAAAGACACTTTGCGGCGTTTTAATGTCCCTGGTGGTGAAGGTGATGGAGAAACTCAACAACGCTTTAAGCGCATTGAAGACACAATGTCAAAGGCGCGTGATATATATAAAGAACTTGTTAAAGGTTACGAAGCCAAAGATGGCAAGCAAATATTTATTCCAACAGCTAAATTGGTAGAGTACGTGTTATTAGCTGATCAAAAAACTAAAGAGGCAGCGAATGATTTTAAACTCTATAGTCAAACAAAAATACCTGTCAATGAAACATTGGTTGATGAAATATTACAATCTTTCAAAGAATTTGCATCTACTATGAAAGAAAACACTATTTACAAGAAAATTTATATGGATGTTCAAGGAAAGTATCCAAAAACCGTTTTGGTGCATAATGAGGATTTAAAAAGCTTTGTAGAAAATACTTTCTTACTCGCTTACGGCTTTAATATTCAAAAACTTATTCCTACTGAAAAACAAGCCGTGGGTGCAAGTTACACATTTATGAAATTATTCTTAACCTTGAAGGCTTTTAGTGATGTGGTTTGGTCAAACGTACCTCCAAAATCCGTTGAAAGTTCTTCAAACAAATCTACCGGTAATACGTCCTCATCGAAAGGATCAACCAGTGCAACGCAAAAATCTCCTGAATCCGCTTATACAATTTCGTTTACGGATAAAAGAGGACAAGTCAAAGAAGATTTAAGATCAATCAAGAGCCGTTCAGAAGATCTAGCAGCTCTTAAAGAGTTCATGAAATCTGCGAAGATAAGCAAAAATTCTTTTATTCAAAAAGCTTACCAAAGTAACCTTAAAAAGCTTAAGGAAAACGGTATAGATGTGACAGATATTGAACATTACACCCCACCTCTCTCAAGTTCAAAAGAAGCAAAACAAAAAGAGCTTCTAAAGGTTGAACAAGAGGTAGTCGTTTTGAAAGAAGCAGTTAAGAAGGCACAAGAAGTTATAGACAGTCTTCCAAGAAAAAAAGGGAAGGAGCACGATAAAGAGCCAACAACCACGATCGACAATGTTGTAAGCGTTGACCAGTCTACATTTACAAAAAACAGTGAATCTATT
The DNA here is from genome assembly GCF_002117145.1 of Candidatus Nucleicultrix amoebiphila FS5. Lineage (NCBI taxonomy): Bacteria > Pseudomonadati > Pseudomonadota > Alphaproteobacteria > Holosporales > Nucleicultricaceae (SeqCode) > Nucleicultrix (SeqCode) > Nucleicultrix amoebiphila (SeqCode). Next base: position 372,411 of record NZ_CP008743.1, read on the forward strand.
AAGAAAGATACAGAGTCTCTTAAAAAGAAAGAAGAAGAAGCAAAGGCGTTAGAAATAGAAATTTCTAAGATGTAGTGTGCGTTTCTAAAAAATTGTCAAATAACATAAAATCGACTTTTTAAAGTCGATTTTATGTTTTTAAGACTTGATCTCATATATAAAAAAAAGAAAACATTACTTTAGCATCTGCAAAACAGTTAACTTTTCAAGAGGCCTAAAATTTCTTCTTTTAGACGAGCGCTATCCAAATATCCTTGTTTTAGTGCCTGGTTAATGTAAGTGAGTGCCTTTTCATAATGAGCCTTTACATCAAAAGACGATTCTGTTTCCAAACATAACCCTTTTCTAAAATAGAGGGCGAGCAATGCTTGAGCGTCATCATCACCACCAGAAGCGGCCTCTTTTAATAACCCCATAGATTCAGGAAAAGACAAAGACATTCTCACTTTAGACCATAGTTTTGCCAATTCTGTCTTTGATCTTCGATGTCCTAACTTTTGCGCTTTATCATAGTTTATCGCAGCAACTTCAAGATTTGCGTCAAGACCAGAATAGTTATTATGCAATCTGGCAAAGTTATAGAGTCCATGGCAATTGTTTAATGCTGCCGAATCAGAAAAACACTGAAGAGCTTTATTTAAATCCTTTGTGACCCCAAGACCTTCTTCATGCATCAGTCCAAAGATGTTCAAAGCCTCAGCATCCCCCTCTTTAACACGCTTTTGAATATTCTCTTTTAGAGATTCCAAACGATATAATAGAACACCTTGAAGAGGCGGGATTTTAAAAAAAGAAGCTAAAAACAACTGTTGAAAACTAGAATTACTTGTTAACAGCTCCTCTATTGTTTTATTAGGCCAATCAATTAAAAACAACTTGGACCACTGTGCTCTATTATACGACAGTCCATTGGCAATGGGACCTAAAATTGCCTCAATAGCTTCACCATCTCCTTTTTTTGCGCGTGCATTAAGAGATTGTAAGGTTGATAATTCCAAAACGGAGGGGTCATAGTTAACCACCTTGACTGAAGTTGATCCAGAGTTTTCATGCGTTCCAATGCCTTCTAAAAGATCCTCTGTTGCGTAAACGGACGAGCAAGCAAATAATGATGTAGTGATAAAATAGAGAAAAGTTTTTTTCATAAGTATATATCCAAATATATTTGAGAGTTGACTATAGATTGCTTTCCTCATTGTCATATATTATTTCTAAAGGTCGGTCAATTTATTTAGTAACAAAAATAACCTCTTCCTCCCTTAAGGATTTTTGTGATTCGCTGAGCAATGGACAAATATAAGAATTGATATAAAATTATCTAAAATTATAAAAATTACAGAAAAATTATGGGAGTCTTTATGTTTAAGAAGCTTACTGGGCTAATCTGTTTTATCTTTTTAATCTTAAGTTTTTCACATTGCGCTGTCTCTCTCCAAACCTCCGATAATCAGAACTCCACAGCTCGGCAAATAGTTGTTAAACCCAAACCTCCAAAACCATTTTCAACTTTAATAGGCGTTTATCCTGTTAGTATTTATGATCTAAACTTAGCTCAGAAATCCTTTGGCATTAGTTTTTACGCTTGGTGGCGCTCGACAGATCCAACTTATCATCCCGACAACTCAGTCGAAATTACCAACGCCATTGATTATCATTCTAAATTTGGAACTTACGGCAAAAACGGCGATGAATATTTTACCTATGTTCACTACTATGCCACTATTCAAAAAGATTGGGATGTTCGTTATTTTCCTTTTGATCATCAAAAACTTGAGATTCGCTTAGAAGATTTTTACGATGAAAATTATGTGGTTTTTGAACCTGATTTACAAAAAAGCCATATACATGAGGAATTAACTCTGCCTGGGTGGCACATCAAGGGATTAGAACTTAAAAAATCAACAACACTCTATAATACAAATTTTGGCGATGCTTCCGTAGAAAATGGCAATTACTCTCGATTAATTTTTTTCATTGATATCAAACGAGATGGTTGGCGATCCTATTTCAATTATTATGTTGGCTTTTTTGTAGCTTTCTTTTTGTGCTGCATGATTTTCTTTGTGGACTCTGAGAATATAAATGCGCGGGCCAGTTTGTCTTTAGGTAGTATCTTCACTGCTGTAGGTAACAAATATGTTATCGACCAACTTCTTCCGTTTACTTCAGAATTTACACTTTCCGATGCCATACAAGCCGCAACGTTTTGCGTAATTACGCTTTCCATCCTTTCCTACATTTTACTTCATGAGCTTGTTATAGAGTTTGGGAGAAAGAAAATTATATGGATTAATCGGACACTTAGCATGATCTGTATTCTCGGTTATATCGTGTATATTGGACTATGGACATTTTTAGCCTATCTTTCCTAACGCCTTCTAATGCTCTGATTGATCATCATTTATTAAATAAAGAAGTTTGACAAATTTTCTATTCACCATTAATTAGCATTAAAAAAAATCTTCAGAAAGAATTTTGATATGTTTAATAAGCGTTTGTTTTTCATTTATTTCCTAGTCGCTCTTCATGTAAGTCTACCAACTTTTGCCTCTCTTGAAGAAGGAGTCATCATCGAAAATGGAAGTGGCGATGGTAAAAAACTGTTTCTTGAACAAGTAAGAAACGCAAAAGACTTTCTTGTCATCGGAGCCTATAAGATGCAAAAAGAACTTCTACCCGATGAAGAGCTGATGCAAGCACTCACGGAGGCTTCAAAAAAGATTCCCAGCAAAATTATGCTTGAAAGTCGACTCACTCCAGAAGAAATACACAAAGCACTTGATGTGAAAGAAGGAGACTCTCTTAGAGCAGTCAAAAAAACTGGAGCACAAATTCTTAGCGATTTACCCGAATTCAAAAATATCCACCTTAAATTACTTTTGACAAGTGAACTCGCTCTCGTTGGCACAACAAATTATGACAATCATTCTGAGGACTTTTTTATCAGAAATTTTACACTCATTTTAAGGGATCCAAAACTATTAAGTCAGATTAAAGAAGTTCTCTATAATGCAGAGCATGGCAAAGAAATCACATTACCATCCTATACTGTAAAAGATATTCAAAATGATAGAACACGCCTGTCTTGGGGCCCCTATCAACATCTTGATCATCTATTACAAATGATAGATCAAGCCAAAGAAGATATTGCTATTTATCAACAAGACATCCAGGATACAAAAATTGTTGAGGCTTTAGAGAAAAAGCTTACAAGCGGCGTAAAAGTACGTATTTTGATGTCCAATTATCCCTTTGGTAAAGAAAGACCCAATAAGAGCTATCCCAACCAACTTCGCTTAGTGAAAAAAGGAGCTGAGGTTCGCTTAACTGGTAAAAAAATATTTCAAGACGATCTCCCTCTCCATATTCATGCAAAAGTACTCATAGTGGATGGAGGTACAGATCATCAACTCATGTATTTGGGCTCAGCTAATTTTTATCCCCCCATTTTTGATCCTGAGGAACGTAATTTGAATTTAGGATGCATTACTTGTGCTACAAGATATGTTGTTCCGGTTTTAAACACTTTTGAGGATGATTGGGCTTTTCACGAAGATCAACGTCTTGTCGCTGAACGTTAAATTTGAGATCGATTAATAATAAGCTGTGCAACGATTTCAGCTGATTCAAAGGCTGCTCCGACACAGCCAGCAGAAGCATGCACAGGTGCAGCATCATTCACAAAATAGATATTACCTGCAGGTTTAAAAAGAGATTGTACTTCCTGACCATTTATCTTTTCTATTTTGACCCACTCGTCTAACTGATGAGGGTATGCACTATAAGATCCATTGGTATAAGCTGTGCGTGGCCAATCAACAATAAGCGCAACATCTTTTGGATATAGTACCGGTGAATCTTCCACTCTAATAAAGGCGGAAGGTACTGGTAAGTTAAGCTTTTGAGCCAATTGGGTTATCTGCAGTACACAAGATTCCATATCAAAAGGCTTATGCCAAAAAATAGTAATATACTGATCACCCTCAGCCATAATGGCCCCAAAGTCATCTGACAATATTGCTCCTTCTATTTTCTTTCCGCCATTGGGCAAAAGAATTTTACTAACCGTTCCAGGACGCACTTGTTTTATAGCCTCGAGTTGCTTTTGAGGAATTAGGTCTTCATCAATCTCTAAAGTACTATAAGCAGATACTGGTAAGGCTAAAACCACAATCTCTGTTTCTTTGCTCGTGCCATCACTAAAATTCAATTGCAGTTTGTGTGATTCTGGAATTTTGCGAATGGATACGAGCACCTTATTGAACTTAATCTTATCCTCTAGTTTTTCAGCAAGCTTTTTTACTAACTGATCGTTGCCTCCCTTCACACGAAGCAAAGGTAACCCCTCTTCAGTACTTTTATAAACCTCTGACAGTCCTCCTAATAAAAGCTCAGTAGTAGCCTCTTCATAAATTTTTGCAGACAGCTGATTGAGGGGAGATCCTTGATAAATAGCAATAGTACAGGAAAAATATCGTTTAATAAGAGGGTTATCTTTAAAAAATTCATCCAGAACTTCTTGCAAAGTATCTGAAGACGTTGCAAGACGTTTGATACAGTCTTTTATTCTCACTTTATCTTGAGAAAATACTTGTTCAAAGGCAAGAGCACGATCAATAAACTCGCCATCACTCCAGAACCTTCTCTTCCAAGGTAGAAGTGTAACCGTCGTTTCTAACCCTAATTCTATTGCTATTCTTTGAATTGTTTCAGGATTTCCCCCATCACCAAGGGACCAAGCGCCTAATTCACATTGATTGGGGGAAGATACAAGGCGTCCGCCTACTCTTGAACGTGCTTCATTAACATGCACGTCCGCAATCTTAGATTGTTTCAAACGATAAGCTGTTAATAAGCCTCCTGCGCCTGCTCCTATTATTTCAATTTTTAGATCTGAATTCATACGCGTCATTATGCCTGTCATCAAAAATTTTAGTTTATTGTTTCTTCTTTGACCACCTCAAGGGGTTTAAGAAAATGATCTGCTATTCGTTCGTAAAGAGCATCATGAACGTTTGTTTCAGCCCATTGATTTAATTTGTCTGAATTCTCAAATATTAGCACTACTACTGGATTTCCCTGTTCTTGATAATGCTGTATAGTGACAAAACCTGGCTGTAGAGAAACAGCTTTTTTTACTTCATCAAACCACATCGGAAAACAATCGAAGCCCTCTGGGGTTAAAAAGTACTTTATAGTTAATTTAATCAATAGAAATTCCCTGTAAGACATTGTAAACAATCAAATATTATAATGTTTACGGTCCGCAAGGTTTTAAGTCAATCTTGAAAATCATCCCTAAAAGCCTCATAATGAAACTATGACATCAAAATATAGATTACATTCCTTTTTTGACTCCAGTTCTAGCGAACCTGAGAAGATTTGCGATCATCAGGGTTGCACTGAAGAGGGTATTTATAAAGCACCTCAAAGCCCAGAAGCGCTAAACTCTTATTATTGGTTTTGTTTGGAACACGTTCGACATTATAACGCACAATGGAATTTTTATAAAAATCGCGCTGAACAAGAGATTGAAACACTCAATCGTGAAGATAATACATGGCAACGCCCAACATGGCGTTTTGGTATGGATATGGCCGAAAGAACTCAAAAGTTTGGGTTCCATGATCCTCATAATATCCTTGGGTGGGGAAAATACTTTTCACTCTTTGATCAAGAGCCTGTTACGCCCAACTACTTTGCTTATGATAGTGAAGAAAGTCGCGCCCTCTCAGTTCTTCAGGTTGATGGCCCAATCACTCCTGAGTCAATAAAAAGTCATTATTTAATTTTGGTCAAAAAATATCATCCCGATGCAAACGGGGGTTGCACAGACTCTGAAGAAAAGCTAAAGACCATTAATCGCGCTTATGAAGTATTAAAAAAGTTTTTAGCAGCATAAAGGCATCAATCATTATGTCTAAATTTAAGGCAGTTTTCTGGGATATGGATGGCACACTCTTTGATAATGAGCACCTCTACGACGGTTGTTTGGATCTCGCACTTGCTAAACATCAGCTTAAGTTACCTTTAAAACTTCCACCAGGTTCAAGCCTGGATCAAATATGGGACTGTCTTCAAGAATACAATCAACCCGTCGTTTCTTATCAACAATGGTTTGATGAAATTCAAAAAGCTACAGAAAACATGTTAAATGCCCATCACATTCGTCCAGGCGTGATTGAAGTTCTTGAAGTAATCAGAAATCAAAGCATCCCTCAATCCTGTGTCTCTAATTCTGACGTACACACAATTCAGAATAATTTTTTTAAAACAGGCTTGAGTGATTACTTTAAGCATATAGTTGGTCGAGATCTTGTTAATCAAGGTAAACCAAAACCTGATCCTTACCTTAAAGCGGTGGAATTAAATGGCCTTTCACCTAAAGACTGTATCGCTGTCGAAGACACAGAGGTCGGTGTGTCATCAGCAAAAGCAGCAGGCCTTACTGTCATCGCTCATCCTAACAATGTCACGAAGCATCTCAATTTTCATGAAGCAGACTTTGTGATTGATCATCCAACAAAGATAAAAAGCATCTTAGGACTCTTTTAAGCTGTTTTACCTAAATTCATAACGTGGCGTATAATCTTTGCTACGGCTTCATAATATTCATAAGGAATTTCCTGACCAACCTCTAAATTATCATAAAGGGTCCGTGCTAAAGGCGGATTTTCATAAAGGGGTACTCCATGTTCTTTAGCAATCTCGCGAATACGCTTAGCAAGGTAATCTGCTCCTTTTGCAACAACTATAGGGGCGTTGGTTGAATTGTGATCATACTTAAGGGCTATTGCAAAGTGAGTCGGATTAGTAATCACCACAGTGGCTTCAGGAACGTCCTTTGCAATACGTTGTCTATTACGTTCCGATCGCAAACGACGTTGCCGTGACTTCACATGGGGATCTCCTTCGATCTCTTTCATTTCTTCTTTAATTTCTTGATGAGACATCATGAGGTCACGAATATAGTTAAATTTCTGATAGCCATAGTCTAGAAGTGCCAGAAAAGTTAAATTTGAGAAAACAGCGATGATTAATCTTATAAATAGTGACTGCAGAGATGATAAGAAAGTTCCTATTTCACCACGACTCATGGCTAATAATGTATCTATTTCAGGCCAAACAACGATTATTGAAATCGTCGCAACAGCGACTAATTTAAGAACATTCTTTAAAAGTTCTACAAGAGATTTGACTGAAAAAATTTTCTTAAGGCCCTTCATAAGTGAAATTTTCTCAAAACTAGGCTTGATCGATTCAAATGATATAAGAAATTGAGTTTGGCTTAGCGAAGATGCTATACCAAAAACTATAAGAATTAATGCAGGCGCCGTTAAATATATAAGGATTGATAAAAGTGTTTGATTGATTAAGCCACCAAAGAGGCTCCCACTAATATCTAACGTTCCTGCATTTGCTATAAACACACTCAAGAGCGTTGAAAGCTTAGAAAAAGCGCTCGGTATCATAAAATAAAAAATAATTAGAAAAGCCAAGAAAGCAAACCAATTACCTAGCTCCTTTGAAACTGCGACTTGACCTTTTTCACGGGCTTTTTCAATACGATGAGCCGTCGGTTGTTCTGTTTTTTGAGATTTATCTTGATCTTCATCAGCCATAAACTTCTTCCCTACTCTGCAGACAAAGTGCTAATAGCAGTTTCAAATTTCTCGAGAAAGAAAGGCATGATAACACCAATTGACAGCCACAAAATTGTGAAACCAACGGCGATTTGTAAAGGTTGAATAATAAAGAAAATTTGCACTTGCGGCATCAATCGACTTATAAACCCCGAGCTAGCATGCAACAAAAGCCCTATCATAAGAACGGGAGCTGAAATTTGCACAGATAACACAATACTTGCCATTAAAAAGTTTGTAATGGTTTTTAATATATCCTGGGCCATCAAAGTAAGACTTAAGGGATCGACGGGGCGAAAAACCTCATAACTTTGAACAAACATTCGAAAATACAGGTGATGCAAATCCGTAACAAATATCAAAAGAACAGCCATAAGACCTAAAAACACACCAGGTAAAGCCACTTGTTGTGAAGAAGCTGGCCCTTCTGCAAAAGCATTAGCTAAGTTCATTTGATACCCCATTAGGGCTCCAGCCATTTCAAATGAGGAAATCATTATCCTGACAAGGATACCTGCAAAATACCCCACCAAGAATTCCGTTAAAAACACAATAAAAAACTCAAAGGGCTCATGGGGCATCCCAGGAATTTTGTGCGCTAAGATTGGCGCTAAAAGAAAAGCTGTCGTTAAAGCTATTAACACCCTAATTCTAGGATTTACATAATTCTCCGCAAATCCTGGTAATAAGAAAATTAATCCCCCCAATCGCGCGAAAACGATCAAAAAAGCATAAAAATCATTTAGCAAGAAGTGCATCTTGCTCATACCTAATGCCCTATTGTAGCAATGCGATTGAATATTTCAGTTGCAAAACGCCCAAATACGTTACCTATTAGAGGTAACCCAAAGAAAAGAGCTGCAAAAGTCGCGATAATCTTGGGAACGAAAGCAATGGTCATTTCTTGAATTTGAGTCAAAGCTTGGATAAAAGAAATCAAAAGACCTGTGATCAAAGCTACAGCCATAATGGGTCCTCCGACTTTTAAGAGGATCATTAAAGACTCCCGACTAATTTCAATAACCTCAGACGCTGTCATTTTTTTATATTTTTTTTTCGAAAAATCTTGACATTCAACTCATACGATTATACTCAGATTTTCACATTCAACGCAAATATTCGTTGTAAACCGTTTTTGTTTGATGTTTTGAAAAACATCCGTTAGAAGTGTTTGTTATAGAACCTAAGCTATATAAAGAGTTTAAAATGTTTGCAGTTATTAAAAGCGGCGGAAAGCAGTACAAAATCTCTCCAGGTGACGTTATCACCGTGGAGAAACTTGAGGGAAACCCAGGCACAAGCGTTAATTTAACTGAAGTGCTGATGGTAAGCAATGATAAGGGAGTAACCGCAGGAAACTCCCTCAGTGGTAAATCAGAAATAAAGGCCATGATTGTCGAGCAAAAGCGTGGAGAAAAGCTTATTGTTTTCAAAAAGCGTCGTCGCCAAAATTCTCGCCGTAAAAACGGTCATAAACAACATCTCACATGTCTTTGGATTGAAGATATCGTTGTAAATGGTTCTTCAAACCCTGCTCAAAATAAGCCTATCATTAAGGAAAAAGCCGTTCTGACGGAAACAAAGACTGCAAAGAAAGCTAAGCCTTCTACAGCTTCTACAAAAAAGCCAACAAAATCAGCTGCTAAGCCTCAATCAAAAACTGAGTCTCTTAATGCACAAGAGAACGTTAAAAAAGCTGAAGTAGCAACAAAAGAAGCCAAGGCAGTGTCAGAGAAAAAAGCGACTACTCCTAAAGCTAAGGCAACGGAAAAAGATTCATCTACAGATAAAAAGTCAGCGGGGACCACAAAGAAAAAGTCCCCTGCAAAATCTAAAGGAGAATAACGATGGCCCATAAGAAAGCCGGTGGTAGTTCTAGAAACGGACGCGATTCAGCAGGTCGACGCCTAGGTGTTAAGAAGTTTGGGGGAGAACATGTAATCTCAGGCAACATTATTGTTCGCCAAAGAGGAACTCAGTTTCATCCAGGACGCAACGTAGACATAGGTAAGGATCATACGATTTTTGCTGTTGTTGAAGGCAAAGTAAAGTTTCATTCAGGGTTTAAAGGGAAACGCTACGTTTCAGTTGAAGCTCTTAATTAACACTTGTTCAGCAGGTATCATCCCTGCAGAGTTTTTATAAACCTCTATAGCCGCTGATTTCGGCTTAAGGGGTTTATTTTTTTAATAGAAAATGCACGATGAAATTTCTCGATCAAGCTAAAATTTTCATAAAAAGCGGTAAAGGGGGCGATGGTTGCGTAAGTTTTCGTCGTGAAAAATTCATTGAATTTGGCGGTCCAGACGGTGGAGACGGTGGTAAAGGGGGCGATGTAGTTGCCATTGCGGTAGAAAATCTCAATACCCTGATTGATTATCGCTATCAGCAACATTTCAAAGCAGAGGTAGGCCAACAAGGCATGGGAAGAAACCGCACCGGAGCTGATGGAAAAGATTGTATCTTGAAAGTACCGGTAGGCACTCAAATCTATTATGAAGACAAACAAACTTTACTCGCAGATCTTAAAGAGCCAGGACAAAAAGTAATTCTCGCCCGCGGAGGCTTTGGTGGACGTGGAAATACTCATTTTAAATCATCTACAAATCAAGCCCCTAGAAGAGCGGATCCAGGGCGTCCTGCAGAAGAATTATGGATATGGCTCCATTTAAAACTTATTGCAGATGCTGGCCTTATTGGATTACCAAATGCCGGAAAATCGACTTTTTTAGCGGCGACGACTCACGCTAAACCCAAAATTGCGGACTATCCCTTTACGACTCTCGCTCCTCAATTGGGAGTCATTCACTTAAAAGGTGCTGAGTTTGTTCTGGCGGACCTTCCAGGATTGATAGAAGGTGCTCACGAGGGTATCGGTCTCGGGGATCGCTTTTTAGGTCATGTGGAACGCTGTCGCGTGATGATTCATCTTATCGATGCTACCTTAGAAGACGTTACCGTCCCCTACAATACGATTCGTCACGAACTGGAAGCCTATGGACATGATCTTATCCATAAACCTGAAATTATTGTTTTAAACAAAATTGACGCCCTCTTACCTGAAGAGATAAAACAAAAACAAAAGACCTTAGAAAAACTTACGAAAAAGAAAATCTATACTGTTTCTGGTCATTCAGGACATGGGGTTGAAGAGGTCTTGTGGCAAGCACATCAAGAGATTCAAAAAGCACAGAAAACCGACTGAATTGATTGAATATATTTTTTTTATTTTTGTTTTAAGGTATAATAAAAGTATAGGGTAATAACGAACGGAGGACTCCCATTCAGACTTTAAAACGCCTGGTTATACCGAAACAGGATCTTAATAAAGTCATTTGTCGTTTTCTTGATGAGAATAAAGCGGAAAACATAACCCTGATTGACCTAAAATCCAAATCCACAATCACAGACTGTCTCGTTATCGCAAGTGGCTTATCCCAAAAGCATATCAGTGCTCTTGGCAGCAAACTTAAAGATTTTCTTGAAAAAAATGGCATTCAACACATTCAAATCGAAGGACAACCAAACAGTGACTGGATTTTGGTGGATGCGGGTGACGTAATCATTCATTTATTTAGACCTGAGGTCCGTGAATTTTATAATCTAGAAAAAATGTGGCAAGCAAACTTTAAAGATGTGCCAGAGGCCCGTCTGAACTAATGTTTGTTGCGCTCTATTATCTTTTTCTCTCGTTCAATCTTTGGCTGTTCTTCACTATCTCGAGCTGATCCAAAGCACACTAGATCTTTTTTTATTTTGTCTTATTGATTGAACAAATACGCGTTAAAAATTCCTGTAGTTTCTGCTCACATTCATCTTGAGTGACAACGAAATACCTTGCACAACCCTTAAAAATGACTTAATTTTTATTAAAAGTTAAATAAAAACAGGGTGAATTCATGACTAAAAAATATTCTTTTAATTCCATTTTATGTTCAGCATTCTTAGTCTCAGCATTTTCTTGTCAGCCCCTCCTCGCCCATGTAAACATAGCTGCATTAGGCGCTCCCCCCTCAAAAGCTTCTCATTATAAGTCTGGAGTCTATCTTGGCGTGCAAGAAGGGTTGAGTTACATGAGTGGTCGTATGTCAGATACATGGGATCCTAATGATCCTCTTTTTAATACTACCGCGCATTCAAGTGATAAATCTGTTTCCAATGCAACATTAGTAAGTGAAGTAATGATTGGAGGTCGTTATCTTTGCTCTAACGGATTTTTCCCTGGTGTGGAAGTCGCATTTTCATTTGCCAACCATAGACTTACTAATACATTTTTTTTCACAGAACCCGGTTTAGGTAATTTACCTGGATTATTTAACCCAACTCTTGAGAGGCGTTCTGTAATTATTCCTTCTCTTGTCCTTGGATGGGCTTTCAAAAATAATTTTCATGTTTTTGCCAAGCTTGGCCTGGGAATTTCAAGATTTAAAACAAAAGTATCAGTCGTAGAAAATAACAATCTTCATGAGATAAGAAGTTTTTCTAAAAATGAAACTAAATATAGCTTTGCTCCTTCCGTTGGTGTTGAATACGCTTTATCTCCTCACTTTTCCATTGTTGGTACTTTAAGTTATGAGAGATATAAAGAATCACAACTTATATCTAGGGCAAACACCGGTGGCGCTCCTGAGGATATTAATAGATTTAGGATAAAACCTTCAATCTTTACTCAAAAAATTGGATTGCTTATTAAAATTTAGCAGCTTCTTAACCATTTCCAATTTATAAATATAGTAAGAGTTGTCGGTTTGAGGAGCATAGAATGAGTAATTATAAAACAACACATCGAATTCTATTAGGAACTGCATTATTGTTAAGTACGCCTTATGTTGCTTACGCAACATTAATTGCCAATACAACAGAAGAAAGGCTTTTGGCTAGAGACCTTAGGACACAAGGAAAATCGATTGAAGATATCAATGCCGAAATTAGAAGACGACGTTTGTTGTCTTCTGGTGGATCCCAAGAGCTTCTTAAGCAAGTTGATGAACTCTCAAAACGCGTTTCTGATCTTAGCATACAAGAAAAACAGATCGAAGAACGCATTAAAGAAAAGGGAAGCCTTCCCGTAGGCGTTGCCCAAAGAGCTGCTGATACAGCAGAATTAAAAGAACTCAATAAGGGCGTGCAAGAATTAGATAATCTCCTAGGACGTTTAAAAGGCGAAGATCAAGCAGAAATTATAAGAGGCTTAAAAACAAAGCTCCTCCAAGACATTCAGAAAGTAGAAACAAGACTCAAAGAACCTGCTGCTCTTCCTTTACCTCATCTTCCTCCTCCACTAAGTTTACCCTCTCAAGCTAGTTCTAGCACCCCATCTGAACCATCTCGAGGAGGACCGCCACCCCCTAAAGCGCCATCTGTGGGACCGGGCGCCCCTGCTATGAAATCTCCTGCGCAAATACGCGCTGAAGCGCTAACGGCTCTTGAAAAATTATTTGACGATAAAAAGAATGATTTTAAGAAAGATGCAGAAAAGAAACAACATTTACCTGCCGGCAGAATTCATCAGTGGGTTCTCATCTATGGTGAATTTATGGACGCTTTTAAAGAATTTTTAAAAGCACATCCAGATGCGGCCACAGATCCAGTAAAACTAAGAGCGTCATTTACAACGATGTTTTCTAGGCTCAATACAGGAACTGATTTTAACTCTCTCGATATGCCAGCAAAAGGAGCAAGTGCAAAAGATTTAGAAGAAAGAAAAAGGTTTTTAGAAGTATTTATAGAAAAGTATGAAAAGCGAACTGAAGATTTAGAAAACTTTATTCATAGTGGAGGAAATCCTTTTGAATTAAAGGGACCAACTTTAACGGTCGCAAACGTTATCATGCCACGCACTCAGACAGCGACATCCTCTTCTGACGCACCAAAGAAACCAGAAACGACTCCTAAAGAGCAATCAACTGTTGCTGCTGCGGTGCTTTCAGTCATCCCTGAAATCTTAGGAAACGTAGTAGGTGATGAAGCACACCTTTGGAAACTTCCTAATAGCACTGCAGCAAAGGGGGTTTGGGCAAAGGTTAACGAAGAAGCCAAATCAAAACTCGTAACTACTTTCCAGGATAACATAAGTGATGTCATGAAAATGGCCAGCGTTCACAAAGAACTTGAAACATTGGGGAAGACTCATGGCAATATTCCTCCTTCTAAATTTAATTCAGAGGAAAGTAGAGAGTTTAGAGAACGTATTTTAGCGCCTTACCTCGAACTCCGCTTTGTTGCAGAACTTCTGACAACATATAGAGAAGGTATTGGAAGTGGTGAAGATGAAGCCATTGCTAGTAAAGTTACGGAAATAAAGGCCCTCGATGAAAGATCTAAAAAACTGATCGCTACGGACCCTGAACGTAATGCCAATAAAATAAGACAATACTCTGAGCGAATCAGCACTCTGACAGAAGAAAAAAATGAATTAGAGCGCAAAAAGTTAGAACTCAACACAGACGTTGTGGACGAAATGCTTAAATTAGTTATCGAGGATCTAAGAAATTTGGGGGCTGGAAAACTCCCCAAATTTGTTGAAGATAGTCTCAGTGCTGGTATTTTAAGAACAGTGTATGAGCCCAAAAAAGTAGAAGGGTCTGGCAAAGGACCAGCTCAAGAGGCTGCAAGTTCAGTTCCTGAGGAATCACCCCATGAACAACTCAATAAATATTTAACAGAACAGCTCAACCTCGTATCTTTGAATCGTGGAAAATTGGGGGCTAATAAAATACCTCTAAATGTTGTTGCCGAAGTAGAAAGTGAGCATAAACTCTTTATAAATAATTTAATAAAAAGGTTCACTGAATTACCACCAAAAGCGATCACTCCCGACGTATTAACAGCCGTTCAAAGTTTCTTTAACAAGTTACAAATAGTTAAGAACTTAGGAAGTCCGCAGAAAAAATTAGAACAAGAAATTATTCCTCAATATATAGATATGGCTGAAAAAGTACGTACGCTTGTAGGAAATCCTTTTGAACTTACTGGACCAAATAAAGTTTTAATTGAAGATATTCTCATAGTGCCTACAAGTGGGACTGCTTCTTCCTCTGGCGCATCAACTACAAAACCTATTGAAAAGCCTAAAAGAGCGCTAGAAATTCCTAAAGAAGTGCTTGAAAAAGCTTTGCAAGAAAGCTTCAGTAAAATAGGTGCTGATGGTAATCGTGAAGGGATCCTGCCAACTGATCTATGGCGTGGTCCTGATGTATCAACTGACGATCTACAAAAACTAGAGGAAATTCTTAAGACAGAAACAAGTCTCAGTCGGACAACCTCTACAGCATTCAACAAAGAAGCCTCTAATTTAGCTGAATTCAAAGGAATTGCGAGTGCTGAAGACAGTGTCAAACTTATCCCCGATTTGGTTAACTATTTTTACTTGAGAGCTGCGATCTTAGTTCTTCAAGCAAGAAAAGCTCAAGTCGAAGATGATAATAAGAAGCAATCTCGCGATGAAACAGAGATTAAAGCTCAGAAAGCCGCAAACGAGAAGACCTTTGTAAGAACCCAAGAAGATAGCATAAAACGTTTAATTTCTCACTATGAGGAAATGTTGAATCAATTGGCTGAGAAAAAGCAAAGAAATAATGAAGCTCTTTCAAGGTTAGACGGGGTTCTAGGAAACGATGTTAATATACTGGTTAGCATCTCTGGTAAATTACCCGCTTCTTTAAGTGCTCTGGCATCGCTGGTTGTTGATAACTCTAAATTACCACCTGTCTCATCTTCATCAGGTGGAGGAAGCGCATCTGCCTCAAGCTCCAATGCCGCCACGCTTCCCTCTTCTTCTTCTTTCTCGCCCGCACATAACTTCAAAGTTAATTCTGCTAAAAAAGCTGGCTATACGGAAGAACAAGCCCAGCAGATCGCTACAAAAATGAACGATGAGGGCCTTGGTATGACAGAAGCCGCTCGGGCATTGGGTATTCCAGACCCAATTAAGTAAGCTACAAGCGTTCAAAGAACGCTATTGTTCGTAAAAAATCCCATGAGCTCTTTTAAAAGAGTTCATGGGATTTAAACTTACTGATCTTCAGACCTATAATAAAAGCGAAACCTTAAAATATCAGGAAGCAGATCTATCTTCTCCTTCTGAAGATCCCCAGTCATAAGCGCTTGATTAATTGCTTTTGATGCTTGGAGAAATAGAGAAGGAATCCCTCTATTGAAAGACATTTGTTGAGCGTCTTTTAAATAGCGATAGATAGGCGTGTCTTCTGTGGCTAATTCTAAAGGGGTTTTTCCATCTTCATTTTTGACCATCAAGTCAGCGCCTTTTTTATGCAAAAAGATAACACTCTCTAAGCACCCTTTGCTCACAGCAAGATGAAGAGACGTTGACTTATTTTTTGATGTTTTACGAATATTACATCCAATATTATATAAGGCTTCCATTGCATTAAGACAGTTATATTGAGCTGCAACACTTAAAGGAGTTGTGCCAACTCTTGTTTCTGAATCAGGATGAAAGCCAAGAGTATAAAGCAATTCAGTGACGTAATACGCATCCGCAATTGCAGCAAGATGTATAGGCGTAAATCCCTCCCCTACATTACCAAACTTTGCGCCACGCTTTTGTAAAGCAACAAATGAAAGAGGGGCATCTTTAAGAATCGCCCAATGAATAGGTGCATACTCTCCTCGCATTGCCTCGAGATTAGCCCCTGCTTCACATAGCATTTCAATAGCATGAACAGCATTCCCTCCTGCAGCAAAATGCAAGGGGGTTGTTCCGTCCTGAGCAGGAATATTGACATTCTCACCACGCTCTATAAGGATTTTCAGTACTTTTCTTGCATCACTTGTAGAAGCTGTATGAATAGGTCTAATTTTATCTTTCCCTTCTGCAGCAATGCTGATTCCTGCACTCGAAAAAAAGAGGAAAGCTTCTTCATCATCATACTCAGCAGCTGTATGCAGAATGGTCGTACCGTCTTCATCATGAATTTTATCAAATCCTTCTTGAGTAAGCAGACTAAGCGCATGGGTTCTTGCTTGCTCATTTCTTCCCCAATACAGATATTTGATAAAGTTGAAACGTAGAGACTCAGATAAATGAGTGTTTTTTCCCCATAAGATTTTTACTGCATTTACAACTTTATCAATGTGCTGCGGAAAAGATTGCCATACTGAACATGTCGCCAGAAGAATAATTTCAGGAGCATCACACAGTTTTTCAGTGAGCTTTAAAATTTCAAGAGACCCTTGCTCTTGTTCTTTTTTATCATCAAGAGAAAGCCGATGTAAAGCTATTGAGAGAGAAGAATCGACAGACTCTTGTGACAAATCTTCAGAGGCAAGCACAAGAGGAGACACTAAAAATGAGCCTGCAAAAACAATCGCGAGGCTTAAAATTTTAAAAATGCTTTTAGATACAGTGAGTTTGTATACGTTCATGAAGTAACCCTTAGGAGAAAATATTGGTAAATTTAATTTTTGAAAATTACTATCTTATATCTTTGGTGGTTACTTTATTTTTTACACAATGTCAACATTTTGATTTTTGTTCATTAAGTTTTCTATGGCTTTTATTTAACGAAACCCTTTAAATCAATGCATTCAAAAAATTTATTATTTAAAAAAACTTACTTTTATTCTTTTTCAACAATCCTAGGAAAAACTCCCTCAGGTTTTGGTAATTGAGCCCCAGGAATGAGGATATGTTTCTCCCAATCAACGAGTGATCTAGACTGTTGATCAGCACCAACGTAATCAAGAATTTTTTCTGCTGCTGTTGGCATAAAAGGCATCGTTAACAAACCTAAGCGACGAATCACTTCAGCCAAAACATAAAGAACTGTATTCATGCGAGTAATATCAGTCTTGCGCAAAGACCATGGTTGCTCGCTATCAACGTATCGATTAGCTTCACCTACTCCTTCCCATATCGCTTCGAGCATCTTATTAAGTGCCTGAGATTCTGCGTATTTTCGACAATCCTCTAGAATTTGATTCATTTTTGTAAGCAGGGCTTGGTCTGCCTCTGTCAAATCGCCTTTTAAAGGTACCCTTGCATCAGCATTTTTATTAATAAATGAGAGAACGCGTTGTACAAGATTTCCCAAATCGTTTGCTAAATCAGAATTAACTCGCTGAATCAGCGCAGTTCGTGAAAAATCACCATCCTGACCAAAAGGAACTTCTCTTAAAAGAAAATAGCGCACAGGATCTACACCAAATTCTCCCATAAGCTTATAAGGATCAATAACGTTGCCAAGAGATTTTGAGATTTTCTGACCTTCATTCGTCCACCAGCCATGGGCGAAAATACGTTTAGGGGGCGTAAGACCAGCGGCCATTAACATGGCCGGCCAGTAAACTGCATGAAATCGGACGATATCTTTTCCCATTAAGTGTAACGAAGTCGGCCAAAAATTCTTAAACGTTTCGCTCTGATCATTCGGAAAACCAAGAGCTGTCACATAAATAGACAAAGCTTCTATCCACACATACATCACATGATCCATATCACCAGGAACAGGCACTCCCCACTTGAATGTTGATCGAGAGATTGAAAGATCCTTTAACCCGTCTTCAACAAATCTCAACACTTCATTGCGACGACTTTCCGGACCAATAAAATTGGGATTCTCCTTATAAAATTTTAAAAGATTCTCTTGCCATGACGAAAGTCTAAAAAAATAACATGGTTCTTCAACCCATTCCACATCTGCACCTGTGGGGGCTTTGCCATCGATCAGTTCTTTTTCCGCATAATAGGCTTCATCACGAACTGCATACCAACCTTGATAACTTCCTTTATAGATATGACCATTTTGTTCAATCCTACGCCACATTTCCTGAGCAGATAAAATATGTTTAGGATCTGTTGTGCGCATAAAAAGATCATTAGAGATATTAAGTTTTTGATGTAAGTCCTGAAAACGTTCAGAAACTCTATCCACAAATTCTTTGGGATCAAGGTCGGCTGCATGGGCCGATTTTTCAACTTTTTGACCATGCTCATCTGTCCCTGTCATAAACAACACCCGTACTCCATTAAGACGTTGAAAGCGGGCTAGAACATCCGCAGCCAAACTCGTATAGGCATGCCCAATATGAGGAATGTCATTCACATAATAAATGGGAGTCGTAATATAAGAGATTTTTTGTGACATCGTTCAACCTTGCCGTTTTATCCTTAAACAGCTTTACTATTAGCGGTAAATTCGGAAAAAATACAGATAAAGGTGTGCTTGGTGTCAAAATTATAAATGCGCGCGTCGCGCAATAATTTATGTCCCTTCGCCCAAATTCCAGGCAATTTAGCAAGAGGCACTATTTCCAAAAGCTTTGTTAAATGTTCAATTTCACCTTGATAGGCTTCTTCTTGAAGACTGTTGGTTGCAACAGAAACCAAACGACTTAATCCCCAATCAAAGAGCAACCGAAAAACATCAAAGGGGTCGTCGACTTTATCATCCATCTTTTTTAAAAGGTACTTTTCAACAAAGTGAAAAGCTGATGAAAACCGTTGTTGACTAAGGTTTTTTAGAAGTTCAACATAGGCTTGAAAAAGATCACCATGCGCTATTTTTAACCGAATTGCTGTTCCCGGCGCCCCATTTGCAAAACATTTTAACAGCTTTAAATCAACCGGGGATAGAGGTGAGAGAAAACGTTCAAGAATTTCCTGTGTCGATGATTCAGTGTGAGAGGAACATTCAAGCCGTTGGCATCGCGACCGTAAAGTCGGCAAGATCCCGCCAGAGCCATGATGAATCAAAATAAGCAATGTTTTCTCTGGAGGCTCTTCCAAACTTTTAAGCAGCGCGTTAGCAGCATTTTTATTCAATTCATTCACACTATCTACGATAGCAATCCGCCACCCCCCTTCAAACGCTGTTTTCTGCAAGAATGAGACGGTTTGGCGGACATCTTGCACACTAATATCGCGCTTATTTTGACCTTGCAAATCACGCTCAAGCACAAACAAATCTCCATGAGCTTCGGCAGCGACCCTCTGAAACAAAGGGGTTTTTGGACTAAGGTCGAAAGCCTCAAAATCACCAGATAACAAAGCCCGAGCGATATGATAAGAAAACGTCGCCTTCCCTACCCCTTTAGGACCTGTTAAGAGCAAGGCATGGGGAAATCTTTGTTGTTTAAAGGCACTTTTTAAGAGAGTGGTTTGTTCTTCAAAGCCACTCAAAAAAGGCGTGAAACGCGGGTGCATGGCTGTGCTCATGATCGAGAATGAAGCTCGGGAAACTTACTCACTAATACCTTGATCACGTCATCTGCAATCGCTTCAGGATATCCCCGCGCATCAATCACTCTAAAACGATCGGGATTCCCTTCTGCAAGCTTTAAATAAGCATTGCGAACCTTTTGATGAAAGGCTACTCCCATTTGTTCGAAGCGATCTTCTCTACCCATACGTACTTGCACACGGTCATGACCGAGTTCAGCGGGCAGATCAAAAAGAAACGTGAGATCCGGCACAATTCCCTCTGCAACCATTTCGTAAACGTTATCCATAAACTCTAAATTAAGACCACGGGCAACCCCTTGGTAAACGCGCGAAGAGTCGTAAAAACGATCGCATATGACCCAACATCCCTCGGTAAGGGCTGGCACAATAGTATTTTGCACGTGATTGCGTCGCGCGGCACTAAACAAAAGATATTCACTCAGCGGATCCCAACGATCTGGCGCCCCCTCAACTAAAAGATGTCTGATCAGCTCTGCGCCAGGGCTTCCCCCTGGTTCGCGCGTCAGGACAACCTGAAGCCCACAACTTTCCAGATATGCTCTTAAGAGTTTCGCTTGTGTTGATTTTCCTGTGCCCTCGCCACCTTCAAGGGTAATAAATTTGCCCAAGGACATTCTTTAATTATGCCCCCACAGGAGATAATAGAAAGAATCACGAATTCGTTTTAAGAATCCGGCACGGTCAACTGCATGAGCGGCAACAAGTTCAACTTCACGTGGCTCAAGTCCTGGTGCGGATATCAAAATTTTTCCAACCGTCTCACCAATCTTAATAGGAGCAGGGATGGGATTTTTATAAGTCACTTCAACTTTTAAATCCTTGAGACTTTGCCGTGGCAAAGTGACATGAAGATTTTCGGTCACTGTTACAGCGACTGTTGGTTCAGTCCCCATCCAAACATCAGCCTTTTCGACAACATCGCCCACCTTATAAAGAAGCGGTGTCGCAAAATATGTGTATCCCCATTGAGCCAAGGCTTTTGCATCTTCAGCGCGTTCCTTCACGCCAGGAGCCCCATTAATCACTAAAACCAGGCGTCGACCATCCTGAACTGTCGAAGCTGCAACGCCATATCCTCCCAGGTCTGTGTGTCCTGTTTTCAGTCCGTCAGCGCCATAATTAGCGTATAATAATGGGTTACGATTCATTTGATGGATATTGTTATAGGTAAATTCCCGTTCACCATAAAGTTTATAATATTCAGGAAAATCTCTTATGGTACTTTCCGCAATGATCGCTAAATCACGCACCGTTGAGAGATGTTCTGGATCTGGCCAACCACTTGCATTTTTAAAAGTTGTGTTTACTGCGCCTAGATCATGGGCTTTTTTCGTCATCCGTTCTGCAAAAGAAGCTTCCGTTCCGCCAATCCCCTCCGCTAATGCAATCGCTGCATCGTTCCCAGATTGAACAATCACGCCTCTTAAGAGATCAATAACGCGAACGGAACTCCCCACATCAATAAAAGTTTTTGACCCTTCTTTTTTCCAGGCTTCTTTACTGATGACAAAAGTCTGTTCCGGATCCAAGCGCCCCGCCTTTAAATCTTCAAAAGCCAGATAAACTGTCATCATCTTTGTCATGGATGAAGGATATACTTTTTGATCAGAATTCTTCTCAAACAACACTGTATTAGTCATCATATCAATTAAGATGGCCTGATTAGAATGAAGATCTAAAGCTTGAACCGAACTTCCCAATCCCAAAAAGAAACTTAACACTATCTTTAGTATAAACCTGCGCATAGCCTTCTCGCGTTACCCTTGATTAATCGTCACAATACGACTTTGATTCCCCAACCCATTCAGTTTTTGAACAATGAGTTGCGCTTGTTCGTTGGAGTCTACAGGACCCACCAAAATCCTAAATTGCGCCGCTTTGCTTGCACTCGACGCCTTACTTTGTTGAACCTTTAAAGGCACATCGGGATAAAGTCCTTTCAAACGTTGCACTGCCCCTTTAGCGCTCGCAAGCTGTTTATATCCTCCAGCTTGCACAAAAATATTTTTCCCCTTGCCGCCTTTGATTGTTTTACTGGCCTTTTGCATGCCCCCTTGTTTGGGTTCAGCTTTAGCCAACATAATTTTCTTGTTGCCTTTCAAAGGAGCCTGCTGAGGCCTGGATTTTGTATTTTGAGCGAGAACTCTTGGCTTGGGCTGTTTCTTGCGGTCATTTTTAGCAAGGACAGTTTTTTTGCTAGGATCAGGCATCGCATTGACCAGTTGAATGGTATCATTCAGACAGACATCCACTTTTACTTGTGCAACACCTTTAGAATAAAACCCGAGAAGTTTGGCCGTCTTTTCAGAAACATCAATAATGCGCCCTTTCACAAAAGGGCCCCGATCATTAATCTTTACTTTAATGCTGCGACCATTTTCAACATTGGTCACACGAACGATGCAGGGGATGGGAAGAATTTTATGGGCCGCCGTTAATCCATCCTTATCAAAGGTTTCTCCCATAGAGGTTTTACGTCCATGAAAAACATCGCGTCCGCCATAATAGGACGCTAACCCTGTTTCACTGTACTCATAAAACCCCTGGGGCTCATAGGTTTCCCCCTTAATTTCATAAGGTTTATTATAAGCTCTTTTAGCGAATTTAGGATGGGTGGGGGTATTAAGACTGTTATAAGCGGATGTCGGCATCTCACTCATTCCGCTACATCCTTGAAGAAGGAAAACCACAACAACTGGTAACGTAACTGTCCATAGTTTTTTAATGAGCTCTGGATACAGCATCATCCCGCACACCTCATGTTTTTGTTGACCCTACAGCTAGATATACCGGCTCTCGTCCCAAAAGAAAAGCCCAAATCCTGATAGGCTTTAATGAGTGTTCTCGCGCGGCGACGCAATAAACTCATCACTGTACCCTAAGAGATAGTTCGTAGCCATGGCAATGATCTCTTTGGAAACATAGGCCCAGGCTTGGAATCCCCCACTCAGACCAAAGTTCGGCTTGGAGGGATACCCTCCTAACGTATGGTAATCAACGGGATACGGGACGATGTCCCATCCTTCTTTGCGGAAAAGTCCCACAGCACGGGGCATGTGAAGAGCAGACGTTACCAAGAGCCATTTTTCCCCCGTTTTTGGTTTGACCATGCCGTGCAGAAATTTGGCATTCTCAATGGTATTCTTTGACAGATTTTCAAAGATAAAAGGATGGGGGTTAATCCCAACACTCTCGAATAAGTTCTTCATCATTTCTGCTTCACTGCGGGCATTATTCGTGCGTGCCCCGCCGCCGGTAAATGCCACCTTTAAATGGGGATGCTGTTTCACCAGCTCTAAAGTCGCAATAACCCGTCCAGCCGCAATGTTATAGCATGTTATACCGCGTTCTCCCGACGTCTCACTATCAAATCCCCCCCCTAAGAAAATCATTCCGACAACATCCTGGGGAACTTTTTGAATTTGAGGAAAGCGGTTTTCAAGATAGGTCGCCACCCATTGAGACGTTGGAACAACACACAAACCGATAAAAATAAGGGTTATCAGAGAAAAAATTTTCCTGCCCAGGAAGAAGAATTTTTCCGTATAGAGCAGCAAAATCCCAATGAAAAACAGCCCTAAAATAATCTTATCAATATGAATGATAAACCCCGAAAGATAGCGTAGACTATCGAATAACACTTTTTCTGCCCCTTAATGTGGTTAAAATCTTGACGTGCCTCATAATCGCGGTTATCAGAAGAAGAGTCAAGAGGATGGGTGGCCGAGTGGTTGAAGGCACCGGTCTTGAAAACCGGCAGGCGTGAAAGCGTCTCGTGGGTTCGAATCCCACCCCATCCGCCATTCTTTTGTTTCAATGAAATTTCAGATTCGTCCTAAAGGCTCACGAAATAAAGTATCTCTTATTTTTGCATCTAGCTTATGATCTAACAAAATTAAGTAGGGCTTTATAGTTTTCCTTATCCGCCTGTTTTAGAGCTTTTATATATTGGCTTCTTGTTTGAGATGGTTTCACAAGGGTTTCTTTTCCCCAACTAAAGCGAGCTGCTCCCAACTGTACTAGCAAGGCATCTGCCATTAAACGAGCGTGTCTACCATTTCCGTTTGGAAAAGCATGAATAGCAACAAGCCTATGATGGAATCTAGCAGCTATTTCATCAATCGAATAAACTTTATTATTTACCCAGTAGGTTGCATCGTCGCATAAATGTCTAAGTTTCTCTTGTATGAGGAGATAAGGGACTCCTATGTTCGGGTTGTATTTGCGGAATTCCCCAGCCCATTTCCATGTTTTATCAAACATTCTCTTATGGATATTTTTAAGAAACTCTACTGTAAGAATATTTTTTCGTTTTCTTGAAAATAGCCACCTCTCCCCTTCTATAATATTAACTTGCTCCCACTCATTTAATTGATCTTGAGTTGTAATGTGTTTGGGTATAAGAGCAGCAGCATCATCTTGATTAAAAGGAGTGGCTCCCTCAGGGTAGATGAATTTCATTATTTATTTTCATCCCAAATCATTGAAATATTTTTACGCCTTTTAATATCTTCCACGATTTTTATAATTTGCATTTCAAGCTCATCTTTACTCGTAGCTTGTTCTTCAAGCCCCATTGAATGGCTTATGTTTTCAACAATTTGTTTTGCTTTTTTCTTGATTTGAGTGTCAACGACTTCTTCAAGCGGTTTCTCTGGTACCAAAACATACTGAACTTTACAATTAAGAGCCTG
Source organism: Candidatus Nucleicultrix amoebiphila FS5 (assembly GCF_002117145.1). NCBI lineage: Bacteria > Pseudomonadati > Pseudomonadota > Alphaproteobacteria > Holosporales > Nucleicultricaceae (SeqCode) > Nucleicultrix (SeqCode) > Nucleicultrix amoebiphila (SeqCode). The sequence continues at coordinate 396,953 of NZ_CP008743.1, forward strand.
TGCTGCTTGTATCAATGTTTTCAAAGAGATCGTATTATATTCTTCAGATTTCTCAATTTTCTTAATCGCTTGGCGAGTAATCCCCATTTTGCTTGCCAATTGTTGTTCCGTCATACCTAATGAAGTCCGTATAGCTTTGAGCCAGCCCTCATTAGGGCGCTCAATAGGAAAAATAGATCTTATGGGATTAAGCTTTTTATCAAGCTGTCTTCTAATTAAGTCTCGCATGGTGTAACCTACAGGTTGCTTTCTTAAAGAATAATAGCAGCTTATAAGTTGCTTTAAAAGATAATAATAGCAACCTACAGGTTGCCATATAAACCAATATCGCAATTTGGTAGTGTCTCAATTTGAATTTTTAGATAACGCACAATCCACTTTTTAAGCGCTTATGGGCAGTGCATCTCTCTATATGTTCTTATGCGCCCGGTTTTTAAAAATTAGAAGATTTAGCATTTTTTAACCTGTTTCGCAGTATTCTAAAATTAAGGTCCTCATTTTCACATAAGGAGACTCTGATGCGTATTATTTATTCACTCATGGTCATTGCACTTCTATCTTGCAGCACTCCGTTGAAAGCCGCATCAATCATCGTGAAAAACGAAGGATTTTCTCCTGCAGAACTTAATTTATACAAAGTTGTTATCGTGCCTGAACATGCCGATCGAAAAGAATATCTTCGCATTCCCGTTCCTAAAAAATCAGCAGAATTGGCCTCCATAAAAGAAGGAAACTACGATCGGGCAATTAGTAATGTCTATCTTACGAAAAATGACTTTCAAGTCGCTGTCTGCGCAACCTCGGAAGGTAAAGAAAAACTATTTTTTAGCCAATCCTTAGTAGTGACAGTAAAACCTGACCAGAACAACGTTCCCGAGTGCGTCATTTCTGAGAAGTAATACAATCATCACTTCAAATAGTTCATTACCCAATTATAGCCGTGAGAACTACGGTAATTACTGTGAGTATCTGCAGAAATAGAAAATTCTTTTCTTTTCGTTCAGAAATGATTGGCTTGATTATTCTATCAACAATATTACGAAGATCTTGATTCGATGTTATTGTTTGTGCAACTTCTTTTAAAATCGAAGTTTTCTCTTCCTTCAATTCTTGTCGCCACTTTTCCCAATTATCATGAATAGGTTTTCCTTGTGGAAGAGACGCGTTTTTATTAGCCTCATTAATTTTATTTTCAAGATACTCAATTAATTCTTTAGCTGTTTTAAATCGTGACATTTTATGATTCCTTCTTTCAAACCCTCAAAACTTGTATAATGAAAAAGCTCTTGAATATTTTCCTCCTCTGCCATCCCTCGCCACTCTTATGTATTCACAGTCTAAACAGCTTTATTAAATTTTTTCTTTACATTTCAAATATTTATGTCTATTAGACATTTTTATATCAACAAGTATTTATTATTAAAATAAATTATTAATTTTAAACATTAAGGTCATTTAATTATGAATTCTTCTTTTGCAAAAATGAAGGTTACTTTGTTATCTTTATCATTATTATTAACAAGTTGCGCTTCAATCGTCACTGGTCAAAATCAAGCTGTTTCTGTTGATACCTCTCCGGTAAAAGATGCAGTTTGTACCTTATCCAATGATAAAGGAACTTGGTTTGTTAACAGTCCAGGATCAACGACAATTCTAAGATCTTATAGTGATTTACACGTTAGTTGTAAAAAGAAAGGCTTTGGTAAAGGCATAACGACCGTTAAGTCCTCCACAAAAGGCATGGCCTTTGGAAATATTCTAGTAGGCGGACTTATTGGCACTGCAGTTGATTGTGGTACTGGCGCTGCATATGATTATCCATCTCTTATTAATGTTCCCATTAATACTGAATTGGCTTTAGCAAAATAGATATCAACTTCGTAGGTTTTTTTGATGAAAAAATTATTATCAATCCTTGTGCTTCTTTTTTCTTTTAATCCTCTCATGGGCACAGATATTATTGATGAAGCCAAAGATAAGCAACCCACTGTAATTAGACGTTTAGAAGTTACAGTCTATAAAGAAGATTATGATTGGCTTAAAGCGATGAACATGATGAGTTATTTTGAACTTACAGATGAAATTTGGTATGAGTATCGTCCAGTTTACATAACCCCTCTAGATATATTCATTTTTGAAGATTTTATAAGTTTTGTCGAAAAAGGAAAAAAACTTATGCATCGCACTACATTAAGCATCCCGGAGAAAAAAAACTTAATAGATGAATTCAAAGATCTTCATAAGAAAATTGTTGAATATTTCAAAAAATAAGGCTTTCTTCTCTCTTCATTCTTCCCCAAAAACTTTGCCTTCATAACTTTCTAAAAAACATAGTTGATGACTATGATACTTTTAAGGAAATGCAACTTCTCGATTATTTTGCGGTTACCTTTAAATATGAGGTGGCGTGTTACGCAATCATGAGACCAAAGACACCCTTAGATGTTTTAGTATTTGATGATTTGTTGAAATTTCAAGAAGACCATTTAGAGATAGTTGATAAAAAAGATATCACTGAGAGAGGACGAAAAAAGGTTGTTGAGGAATTTATGAAGCTGCACGCAAAGATTATTGCACACTTCAAGCAATAGAGCAGTTATTGGGTTTTCCAAAACTCTATTTTAATGCTGAACTTGATCTATACACAAACAACCACTTGTAAGAGAACACAAGATTATTAGACTGCCCCCTTTAAAGGAGATCTTGACGCGATAGAGCTCCTTTTTTAGCATTGTCATCAATAACTTTTTTGGTTTTTAGATCAACAGAAAGTGACGTGCAAGATCTCGCAGGAATCTTTCTCTAGATGTTCACTACAGAAAATACATTTACTATTTTCGCTCTCTTCTCTTACCTATGACATCTGATTCTTTAATTATATCTTCAATATCCGATGTATGGAATCTTTGAGCACTCTACTTCGACATTAAGTTCTTGAATATTTTCCTCTTCCCTCATCTCCCACTCCATCCTTTTCCTTGTCAGGGCTCTTTTGAAACATTATAAACCATAGAATTGCTTCAAATCCCTAAACAATGGGGATAAGCTGAAGAATAAGTGTGGGGGCATCATTGGGGGCATATTTTATTTCTTAAAGAGAGAAGCCCCCTGTTTACAAGGATCTTAAGCCTGACTGTGAACGCCACCCCACAACAAATGACAACCAAAGAGTGTGAAAAATGCGCGGCCTCGTGTACTGTACGGCAAATTCTTATAGCTTACTTAAGCTCAACGAAACGTTGCGTAAAAAACATGAAACCTTTCTGTACCAAGAAGCCCTGTATTGTAAGTTGAATAAAAGCGAAGTCTTTATTTTTTCCCAAGGGTGTATCGTCTTTTGGAATAGTACGAAAGACGTCACCGATGGCCTTTTGCACTTGATTAAACCTTTTGAAAATGAACCCTTGGGGAAAGCAGAATTTGACCAATTCAAGTTTGGCTATGGAACACCGACCAAAGTCTTTCAAGATGAGATTATTTTGGAAGATCGAAATGACATTCTCTCAAAACTTGTCATCTCTTACGGGTTAGCCCAGTCAGTCAAACTGTTGGTCTATGAAAATCGTATCGAAGGCGCCATCCAAAGTGCAACGCAAATCTCGCAAGCCCTTGCAAAACAAGGACGAGTGCCCCTCACCCGTCGGCAAATTGGGCGAAAGATTGGCGAACTCTTTTTAGAGCGCAGCAATATCAACCTTCAAAGCGCCTTTTTAGATACGCCGGAATTCTTCTGGGATCACCCGGAACATGAGCCTCTCTATCGCTTAATCGCTAAAGACTTGGATATTAAGACACGTACCCAAAGCCTGAATCGTAAGCTTGAGATTATTCACGAGTTATTCCAAATTCTTGGGGATGAGATCAATCACCGGAACTCTGCGAAGCTCGAGCTCATTATTATCGGCCTCATTTTATTTGAAGTGATCCTTGGGGTGACGAACTTTTTTATGCATTAAAGTCTTCCCAATAAAAGCGCAAGAATAACCAACAGTCCGGTGAGTGTGTTTGATTTGAACTTTTTCAGGCAGTCTTCTGACTTTTCTGGGTTAAGGGTCACACCCTGCCAAAAAAGGTGGACCCCCACCAGAGAGATTCCTAAAATATATGCTTGATGAAACTCACTTATCCAGCCCAGGATTAATAATAAAAACCAAAAAGCACCATAAACAACCATCAAAAACAGTTTGGGATGGCGAGAAAATTTGAGAGCTGTTGATTTCACGCCAATCAAGGCATCATCGTCCCTATCTTGAAAGGCATAAATCGTGTCATAGCCGAGGGTCCAAAAAATGCCGGCCCCATACAGCAGAAACGTTTTAAGATCGAGACGTCCGCCGCCTACCAGGCTCCCCATTAAAATTCCCCAGTTAAACGTAAGCCCCAAAAAAGCTTGGGGCCAGTAAGTAAACCGTTTCATCCAGGGATAGAGAACGACGAGGATTAACGACAGGCCCCCTAACAGGATGACCTCAAAAGAAAAGGATAAGAGCACCAAAAAGGCCAGCCCTAACAACAGGACCATAAAACGATAAGCTTGATAAACACTCAACGCCTTGCTGGCGAGGGGCCGATTGGCCGTCCGTCGGACTTTGGAATCAAAATCACGATCGACCCAGTCATTATAAATACAGCCCACACTGCGCATCAACACAGCGCCGATGGTAAACAAAAGGATTTCAGGAAGGGGGAGGTGGGAGCTGGTTAACGCCAATCCCCAATAACACGGCAGCAGCAGCAACCAAATGCCAATAGGTTTATCGATCCGCGCAAGACGGGCATAGGCGTGGAATTTTGGCGGAATCCACTTTAATATTCCAGAATTTGGTTGCATCGGCCCCTCTTTTTGCTTCTTACTATGGCAACCATTAAAATAAAGTCAAGGTAGAGGATCAACGGGAATGGCCCAAAAATCGCCGCGCATATACGTTCCAGGCTTACTGTCCACCAGTGAAAAATTGCCCTTGGGGTTGGATCAGTACCATTATGTTCATAACGTTTTGCGCTTAAAAGAAGGAGACGCGCTGAGGCTCTTCAATAATGAGCATGGTGATTGGCTGGCAACCATTCTAAGCGTGAAAAAACAGCTTATCGTAGAATTAAAAACTCAACTCCGAAAACCGAGTCCTATCCTTCCTGTGCATCTTATAAGTGCCCCCATTAAAAAATACCGCCTCAGCTATCTTATCGAAAAAGCAACAGAATTGGGCATCAGTGATCTTCATTTCGTCAAAACTGATTACACCAATCAACCAACTCCGCGCCTGGATAAGCTGCGCCTCACCGCCATTGAAGCCGCCGAGCAATCTGAGCGCCTATCTGTCCCCACCCTTCATGAACAACAGCCTATTCGGGACTTTTTGGCTTCCTGGCCGCAAAACATCCCCGTTTTTGTAGGTGACGAACGCCGTGATGCGCCCCCATTGGTAAATTTCATTTCATCTCCTCCCTCTCCTGCAGGAATTTTAATCGGACCAGAAGGCGGCTTTTCAAGCGAGGAATTTGACTTCTTCCAGTCTCTTCCCTTTGTGACCTTGGTAAAGCTTTCCTCCCATATTCTACGCGCAGAAACAGCTGTGGCCGCCGCCCTTGCGATCTGGTTAAGCAAGGGTTAAAATGCCTCAAATTTAACAAGTAATGCAGGAAACATGAGAGTCATCGTCCCTTTTGCGATTATGCTTTTTCTTCTTGGAGTGAATCCCCTGAAGGCTGAAGACACTGTCTCTAAAAGCTCTCTTACGCCGCTGATTCAACTCTTGGAAAATGATGAACATCGAAAAAAACTTATAGAAAAGTTGAAACATGAGGCCGAGAAAGAAGAGCCTTCGGAGGTTAGTCCCGTCGTCCAGCCCGTCGTTGAATACGTTCTTGATAAAATAAAAGAAACCTTTCAACGGTTTAAAAACGACTCCAAAATCACTCTGATGACGTTGAGCGACCCCTACCGTTTGGAGAAAGGGTGGGACTTGTTTTTGATTTATGGAGGCGTGCTGGGTCTAGGATTTGCTTTCACTTTTCTGATACATTTCTTAAAGAGATTTCGCGCGCTCTTTGTCAACGATCAAACGATGACCAAAACAAAAGCGATTCTTGTAAGTCTGGCGTTTGAAGGGGTCACTCTCCTTGGTTTTACGGTTGTGACTTTTACAAGTTTGCATTGGCTCAGCCCGAGTGAGAAGATAAGTGCGAGTCTTTCCTATCTTCTTGTAACAATTATCAATTTTAGAATTATTCAAGCTTTATTAAGCACCGCCCTCTATCCCCATTCCAGGTCCTTTAGATTACTTCCCCTCAAAGACGGTCCAGCCCATATTTTGGAACGTTATGGGCGACATTTTTTCACTCTCCAAATTTTAAGTTATATCCTTGGCAGCTATCTTCTGAATGTGGGGCGCCTTGATACTTTGGTTCTCTTCTCCGCGCGCCTATTTTGGTTAATCATCGGCTATTTAACCTTGGCTTTGATTAAATCTCTCAAAAACTCAATTACGGCAGCCCTCCGGTTGACTTTAAAATATTCAAAAAAGCGAAATGTTTTTGAAGTGATGTCTCAAAGTCTAATCCGTTACTGGTATCCCCTTTCTCTTGCCTATGTGATGTTTTTTGTTTTTTTGTTTACTGTGGTCGAAGAAAGTCGCTTCAAATTCCTCTTAAGTCTGTTTTTAAAACTTACCGTTCTGGGCATTGGGACCTATCTCTTGTTTTTACGCATCCCAAGCATTATGCAGATGATTGTGAGATCTTTGGGACAAACTTTTAATATCCCTTATTCTCGTCAACGTTTTTATGAGATTGCTCTTTCCGTACTCTTTTATACCGTCCTTGTTTTCACTTTTTTATATCTATTATGTAAAAGTCTTCAAATTCCGCTCACCGCTCTTTTTAGTTTTTTGGAAACCGAGCAAATTCTTCCAAAGGCAATCAGTGTAATCATCACGGCTCTTATTGGACTGGTGGTGTTAGAGTCTCTCGAATTTATTATCAATAAGGTCTTTCGCCAGCTGGGAAAAAGCTCGAATCAAAAAAACCTTCCGAGCCTCTTAACCCTCATTCAACACATTATCCGCGTCGTGATCTTCATTCTGACGTTGCTGATGGTGTTTAGTGAGCTTGGATTTAACATCACCCCTCTCCTTGCCAGTGCCGGAGTCTTTGGTCTCGCCGTCAGCCTTGGCAGCCAAACTCTCTTCAATGACGTGATCAAAGGCTTTTTTATCCTCACCGAAGACACGATCAATATAGGAGATCGCGTAACGATTAATCTTGACCACAATAAACATTCAGGAGTCGTTGAGGATTTAACCTTAAGAAACGTGAAACTCCGCGATACACAAGGCTTTCTTCACACCATTCCTTTCAGTACAATTGGGGCTATTGTCAATGAATCCCGTCACCCCTAATCGCTAGAGTAAAGACGACTTTACCCCCTCCTTGAAACAGCAAAAATCATTCCCATATGTCAGTCATGATGAACCAACTTTAGGGAGTTGAATATTATGTTGTTAAAGAAATTGAAATACGCGTTATTAACCGGAGTCGCAGCAGTTGCTTTGCTGTCATCCAGCTATGTCAGTCCAGTCAGTGCGACAAGCGTCCAGGAAGAACTTGAAAACGTCTTTGCTTATAGCCAATTAAGCGTGCAAGCCTATCGCACAGATATGGTAAAACCCTTAGATGTTTATGAGTTCAGAGATTATCTTAAGAAGAAAATTGCTCTCAACGACGTTGCTGACTTAGGTACCATCGTTACTTTCAAACATACTAGCGGACATAAAGTAGAAATTACCGATGCTGATAAATTTCGTCCAGTATTTAAGGAACTTATGACAGAAGCAGCAGATAAGTGGGCAAGGCTCATTATTTCAGGAATCGCTATACTCTCCGATGCAACTTATAAAGAAACAAACCCTGATGACTTTGATCAGCTAGTATTAACGAACTTGTCACAATTTAATGGCAAAACTAAGCAAAAGTCTAAAGATTTTGTGGGCAAGAAAAAAGTTTGGAATCCTTTTATTGGCAAGTCCATCGGATTAAGAATTGAAAATGAACTTGGAGAAGAAGAAGCATTCTTTCCACTCTGCGATACAATCGTACAACATATCATGCAGGGTACAATAACGAGTGCAGATGGAAAATTAACAGTTCCAGGTAAAGTTGTTTTTAAATCATATTTGAAAATGGCTTGGGATGCGTTTCACGACACTTTTGAAGAAAAATCTGGTCTTTACAAAGCTCAAATGGAGTTCATCAAGGAACAGAATGATAGATCAATCCAGGTCAAAACAAAAGCATCTATAGGAGAAGAAGCTCTTAGAAAACTTGCTCCTTTAAAAGTTGTGGTTAAGCCTGAAGATTCAAGTTTTATCTTGTCTGTGCCAACGAGTGGAGGAATCGCCGAATTTAAAAAGCCAAAGGATGTGACCAAAGAGTTAGACGAAGCCGTTGACGAATTTGAAAAAATTGAACAAGAATCTGAGACACATAAAAAAAGATCTGAACAGTTAGAACAAGAGTTGATTCTTGAAAAGGCCAAACCAACATCCCGTTGGGGAACGTTTACTGTGCCTAAGAATGGAACGATGGTGAGTTCTCAAGGCTTCTCTTTCATATATAATGGAAGCAGTATTATCGTCTTTTCGAGCTTCGGCGTTTTTCCTTGGAATATATCCATAGATGGACCTCTTCCTCCTCTCTCATAAACTCTAAAAATATAAAAAAGGCGCCCCTTACAAGGCGCCTTTTTTTACCTCTCAAGCCTCAATAAACAATACTTGCCATTTATTGCCAAAAATTTACCTCAAATTACAAATATCTGTATATTTTTTGATAATTATTTTCTTTTATTTCACATCATTACAAATTTATTAATTTTTAGTTAAAATGCCCTTTTAGTCAATTTACCTTGACAAAGAACGTTTTCTACATTAATTACCTACACGAAATTATTGATACATGCGGAAGGAAGAAAAACGATGCAATTAAAATCCCTCAAACAAAGTCTGCTCATCGGTGTTGCAAGCGCCGTTTTATTAAGCGCAATCCCTCAAATCGCGAATGCAACTAATGGTTTGGATGAATTTTTCGCTGATAAAAAAAATATCGCTTCCGTTAAACTAGGGACTGCTAAATCGGCTCCTCAAGTAAAAGGCTGGATCACGTGGGATAATATAAATGAACACACACGACTCAAGGCAAAAGGGCAAAGAGCAAAAAGCCTTGATGTTGATGATGTGCCAGACGCAGAAAACGCAATCGTTGAAGAAGTAAAAGACCTATGCGTAGCTTTTACTAAAGTTGCCCTTCAAGAGGGAGAAGACTACGAAGACTCTCTCCGTGCCCTTCACACTAAAATGTCTGAATATGCAAGCGAAAGAGATTTTGAGTACGATGATATCAGACCACTGCTGATCAACACACTTTTTTATACAGATAAGAAAACCACTGACACTGTTTATTTATTTGCAGACCATGAAAAAATAACAGGTTCAATATTTAATTCCTATGCGCTTCCAAATAAAATGTATGGGTTCACACGTGGCTATCTTAGAGATTCTGGCGTCAACTTCGATGCTCCCCAAAAAGGTGGTGCTAAAACAGTACAAAGAGATGACGAGTCTTCCGAGAGTAGTGACGCTAGTCAGAAAAAACAAACTCGGTCTACAAGAAGAAGCACAATAGCACAATCGCCAAGTACTAAGTCAACTCCTGTCAAAGGCAGGGGATCCGCATCTACGCCGAAAAGTCAGGGCACTCCTACAAAAAGAGTTGCCAAAAGAACGCAAAAAAATGTTGTTCCAAGCACTCCCGTGATAGATCCTGCTGAACAACTAAGGCAACAACAAGCCTTAAGAATTCAACAAGCACGACAAGCCGCGACACGTGTGGGGGATGATTTAGTCGCCTATATCGATCAACTTCCTGGACAGGAAGATGTTTCCACAGTTCAAAAAGCGAGTGCAACCTTCAAGGGTAAGGTCCTCCCAGGTGTGGATCAACAAGCTACGAATAATGCGGCTGCCTTGTTTGGTAAAATTATTGATACCTTAAACCAACAAGGAACAGATTTATCTCAAACAGCTCCGTCCATACAACCTATTTTAGATCTTTATAATGGGGATCAAGGGAACGGCTTAATTGAACTCAAAAAAATTGCGGCCCTTTATGGCATTGATGGATCTTTTGATGATGATTCCGCCCGCGTGTTTTCAACGACTGCTCTTCAAGCTCTACAACAATTCAACGACGATGAAAAAGCTGAAAAGAAAAGAGTCAAAGCTCAACGAAAAATAGCTAAAATTGGGCAAGATGTGATCGATTATATTGATCAACTACCCGGGCAAGTCGATGCTGAAACCATTCAAAATGCTGAAGCGGCTTTTAAAGCCAATGCACAAGGTCAAGACGCTCAAGCCACTGATCGTGCAGCCGTCTTGTTCGGTCGAATTGCTGATACACTCAAGCAAAACAATGACGATTTCGCGCACACGATTGCCAATGTCCAACCCGTTCTGGATCTTTATGATCAAGATGCCGTCAATGGTTTGGTGCAATTAAAGCGTATTGCTGCTCTTTATGGCATTGATGGATCTTTTGATGATGCCAGCGCCGTCATTTTTAAAGATTCTTTTGCTGCAGCTCTCGCACAGTTTGATCGAGAAGAAGCGCAAAGAGCCCAACATGCTCTACAGCTACAACAAGCTGCCCTTGCTAAAATTGGACAAGATGTGATTGATTATATTGGTCAGCTTCCGCAACAGCGCGTTCAAGCCACCATTCAAAATACTGAAGCAGCTTTTAAAGCCAATGCACAAGGCCATGCTACACCAAAGAACCGCGCCGCTGTTTTGTTTGGCAGGATTATTGATACCCTCAAGCAAAATGGGCAAGATCTTACGCAAACAGTTCGTACTATCCAACCTATCCTCGATCTATACGATCGTGATGAAGACGAAGGATTGGTTCAACTAAAACGCGTTGCTGCTCTTTATGGTCTAGATGGGACTTTTAACAAAGCTGCTGCTGCTATTTTTAAAGACTATTTTGATGATGCGCTGACGCAATTCATTCAAGAAGAAACTCAAAGAGTTCAACAAGTTCTATTACGTCAACAAGCAGCTATTGCTAAAATTGGAAAAGATGTGATTGATTATATTGGTGGACTACCAATGCAGGCGGATGCTGAAACCATTCAAAATGCTGAAGTTGCCTTTAAAGCCAAGGCACAAGGTCAAGACGCTCAAGCCACTCATCGTGCAGCCGTCTTGTTCAGTCAAATTGTTGATACACTCAAGCAAAATGGTGATGATTTCACGCAAACAATCGCCAATGTTCGAGACATTCTGGATCTTTATCATCGAGATGCCGTCAATGGTTTAGTGCAATTAAAGCGCGTTGCTGCTCTTTATGGTGTTGATGGAACATTTGATGATGCCAGCGCCGTCATTTTTAAAGATTCTTTTGGGGCCGCTCTCACACAGTTTGATCGAGAAGAGGCGCAAAGAGCCCAACATGCTCTACAGCAACAACAAGCTGCCCGTGTATTACTGCAAGAAACTCAGAACACCACGCAAAATGGTGACAGATTAATAAATCTCTCCCTTGTCGTTGCAGGTCAACAAGCACCCGTACACTCCTTTACAGGAGAAGATTACGCTGCAGCGTTTAAAGCCGCTGTTGAAGCATTGCACGTTGCACCAGACGCAGAAGATGTTCGTCAGGCAAAAGCTCTTTTCGTAGCTTATGGCAATTTCTTAGCTGCTAATGGTATTGCCGTAAATGATGCAGACCTCAACCGTCGTTTAACACGTGTTTTACAACTTGCTCCTGCAAACAATCATCTTAAAGTTGATCTTATCAACCGTTTTGCCCAACACATTGGAGTCCAAGCTTTAAGTGCAAATGCAGTTGCTCTCTTTTGTAATGAAGCCTTAAATGCACTGAACGCGCTTAATCCTACAAAGACTCAAAGAAGCGATGATGTGATTGCAGCTCTTCAAAACCACATAGATCCTCAAGGGTTACAAGTGCCTGATAAAAGCATTCGCAAACCAGTCGCTGCGTATTTCAAGAAGATTGCAGGACAAGGACTTAATGCGGGTCATTTGGATGAAGCGGCAAAAGCATTTGGGAAAATTATTGCACTCATGAATGCGAATGACGCTCTTTCCCAAGATACTTCTAGAGCGATTGATCAACTCCTCTCTCTTTATAAGTATGATGAAGAGTTGGCATTTAGAACTTTAGACGAATTATATAATGCGCTTACGAACGATAACTTAAGTGATGACGCTTCAACAATTATCCTCGATGTATTAGACAATGATGGTCTAGGGAAAGTGAATAGCGCCCGTCAAATTGCCCATAATGCAGTTTTATACAATGATTTGTATGCTAATTTTCAACAAGAGCTAGATTTAACAGCAGTAGGCCAAGTTGATCCCCAACTAGGGGCCGCAATCACTGCAGTGCTTGATGAAGAAGCAATTCCACAGCCAAGTGAAGCGCATGTTGAACAATTTATGCATGAACTCATAAGTTGTCTCGTTGCAAGGGGGAATGTTGCATTCGCTACTGCAGAAGATTTAGTCAAAATTCAGTTGGCCTTACATCCATTGAAAGAAGACTTTAAGAAGCTCCACACAATTGATCCTGAGTTAACAAAAAGCTTAGTTGATCAAATGGCTCAAGACCTTGGTGTTGGCGTTATCTCAGACGAAACGAATAATGTTTTACAACAACTTTTCATGAAGACTGATCAATCGCTTTCATTAGTACATGATTTGACAAAATCTACGCTTGATCAGCATCTTGATGTTGGCCATGGTAAGCCTGTACCACAAGAAGTGAGTGAAAAGGCAAAGAAAAGTGTTGCTAAAGCACTCGCAAAATCACAAGTTGTGCTTGATCAAGCAAAAACTAAAGAGGTTGAAGATGCTTTAACTGCGTATCATCATGCTGCTTATGAAAAACATAACATTGACGGTACTCAAGAAGGTTCAGAGGCTGAGCTTAAGCGTCACCTAAAAACTGAAGTTAGAAAGTTAAAAGCTTTAAAGACGAAAGAACCAAAGCTGGCAAGTTTACATATTCAGCAAGTGGCCCAAGCTTTGGGAGTACCTGTTACTTCTGATGAAGTAAGCGAAACTATCCAACAGAGTCTTTTTGATCAGTTTAAGAGCGAAGATGTCGTTCCAAGCCGACAGACACAAGTTGTAAAAGGCACTGACGGCGATTTCTATCAGTATATCAATGGATCTGTTGAAAGTGACAATTCTACGATTTATGTGAAAGAAGGTGGAGTTACTGAATGGGAAGGCTACAACTATACGGTTCATAATGGAAAAATATTCCGAACACACGTTAGTGGAGGCTTTCCTCATGAGTGGACTCCCAGCATGACAACATTCACTGTAAAAACATATAAATAGTTATTAATTTTCTCACTCAAAGAGGCAGGTTTCCAAAGACCTGCCTCTTTTTTTGTCTGCAATTCAGTTCCTTAAAAGAGTCTAGTCCTCGTTTCTTTCTCTGCATTTTGAGCCAATATCTGTCAATGACACGTAAAGATGACCGAGGTAGTTAGCACACGATATGACCGACATTCATTTCTTAATAACCCTCCCTTAAGGGAGGTTATTAAGGGTCATAAAAACTTTTCTGCATTGCATCAAACAGCCTCTTTTAAAGGTATTGGATCAGATTTTATCTGCCCCCGTTGGTTATAACGCACAAGACATCGATGCCCAAAGAAAAGGGAGAAGGTACCATCCAGGTATTCTCTCACCTGAACAGTTGTTCTTACATAATGATGCCTCAGATCATCTTTGGGGATCTGGAGCTTAAAATTCTTGTAGCTTACGGTATTATCGTTTTGCACAAGGCGTTCCGTTTGCCAGCAGAGAATCTCATTAATATCTCCCCCAATCCACGGCACAAAGGCACTCTTCTCTTCCTTAGGAGCCACTGAGAACTGTTGATTATGGCAGGGAAGATAAATCTCTTTTAAATACTGATTGGCTTCCTCCAGGGTCTTAATTCCATGAAGCGCAAGTTCCTTTGGTAAGCGATCCTGCAATGTCCCAAACATCCTCTCAGACCGTCCTCTGGCTTGAGGACTATAAGCGGCTATATGCTGAATCCCAAGCTGTTTTAAAGCTCTCCCCACTTCTGTCAATTGGTGTTTATCCACTGGCCTTCCTGCCTCTGGGGTATACCAATAGTGGGACCCTCGATCCGTATAAAGAGAACAAAAGAGACCATACCGTTCGATCGTCTCTTTAAGACCTCGAAAGGTACTTTCTGTGCTTTCCTGGAGCACAAAAAAAGCTGACGTAATCACTGACGTCGCATCATCTATCGTCACAATCAGATCCACCTTATACTCAAGACCTGGAATCCAGTCGTGGGTGGACCCATCTTGATGCAGCATCATCCCCGCCATAGGTCTTCTCTCCCGACGAAGACGATGCTCGCCTCCTTTCTTCCCTTTCCTTACCAAGCCTGCTCTCTCTAATTGGTTCTTGGTCCACGTATACCCATACCTTAAACCATGCTCTCGACAGGCCCATTCATGAAAGTGCTTTACGTTAAATCCTCGATACTTCTCTTCATAAATCTTGGGGCTGAAGTAGCTAAGACCTAAAAAAGAGGTTAAGATAGCTACGCAATGTATGAGAGAAAAAGCCGATTAAGAGCAAGTCAGCAGAGCAAGTTGATAGAGCACTTTGTAGCTGGAACAACAGCACGAGCTGCGTCTGAATTGATTGGAATTCAGGCCAACACAGCCATCACATTTTATCGGCGGCTTAGAAAGCTGATAGCAAGCAAACTGCCATCGTATGAGCTTTCAGGAGAAGTTGAAGCTGATGAAAGTTACTTTGGGGGGGTTCGTAAAGGCAAACGAGGCCGGGGTGCAGGTGGAAAAGTGGCGGTTTTTGGGCTATTGAAGAGAGGGGGAAAGGTTTACACTGCCATCATATCAGACGCAAAAACAGATACTCTCTTGCCGATCATTAAAGAAAAGGTTCAGCCTGACAGCATTGTTTATACAGATACTTTTCGCTCTTACAATGCCCTTGATATCAGCGATTTTCATCATCGGCGTATCAATCATAGTCAGCTGTTTGCAGATAAGCATAATCACATCAATGGTATTGAAAATTTTTGGAATCAAGCTAAACGGCAGATGAGGAAATTTAACGGTATAAAGAAAGAGAATTTCTACTGGTTTCTCAAGGAATGCGAGTGGCGCTTCAATGGAGGGAACCATAGAGACCTTCTAACCCAGCTGAAATCATGGTATAGAGCAACCAGACACTAACTCTTAACTACTTCAGCCCCTAAATCTTTGTCACCCATCGAACCTCTCCATCCTCTGCCCGGTGGGGCGATACCTTGCCTAAGCGTCGGTCATACTTCCCTTCAAAGCCTTCTTCCCTATATCTCTCCCGCTTGCGATAAAATGTGCTTACACTCACGCCTAGTAATTCTGCTGCTTCTTGGGTTGTTAATCGCCCCTTTTGAAAGCGATCATAGATCTCTTCAAACTTCATCCTCATGACTCCTTCAATTATCCGTGCTTCTCTCTTCATGAGATCCTCCTCGAATCCCATCCTCTCATCGGTCAATTGAAGTGTTAATTACCTCGGTCATATCACGTGCTAGTGACACTCTTGAGCCAATATCTTGACAAATTTGAAGGGTTTGATAATATAATTATTAGAGTGCCTCAATAAGGGCTCTATATTGTGTAAACAGCAGAGTCTAAATGATCTGCATAATACTTATTGCTCAAAGGAGGATAAGACATGACTACTTTTGATTTCAAACCATTACTTCGTTCCACTGTTGGCTTTGATAATATTGCATCGGTGCTTGACACGTTGCTCGCGCGTCAAGATATGGAAGAATCATACCCTCCCTATAATATTGAAAAGCTAAGTGACGATAGCTACTTAATTGAACTTGCCGTGGCAGGTTTTTCAAAAGACGATATTGATGTGACGATTCACCAAAATCGTCTTACGGTCACTGGTAAAAAGCGTACCATCAAGAAAGATCGAAAGTTTCTTTATAAGGGGATTGCAGAGCGTTCTTTTGAACATACCTTCAGTGTTGCTGATTTTGTGCGTGTTGAGGAAGTCTTCCTTGAAGACGGGTTACTCAAAATCTTTTTAAAAAGAGAAGTGCCTGAAGAAATGAAACCTAAATCGATTCCCATTCGCGTGAACGCCACTGGAGAACGTGCCCCCAAAGTGATCGAACAAAAAAAAGATAACGCTTAGAGCGTAAGTTCAACAAAGGGATGACCCTATATGTCATCCCTTTGTTTTATAAAAGATTCCAAGACTTTTTTTCTTCTTTCTTCATAAGCACGCATTATCATAAAAATTGCCTATAAATCTGGCAAAACCTTAGGCAAGAATCTAAGCTTCCCTACTCTAAGATAATGATATGAAAGCCGTTTTTAAGCTTCACGATAGTTTTAGATTTTTGCATAACGTTGGCACAAAGATATTTGACAAATCGGTTAGATTGAATATAGGTAAGCTCTATCAAAGAAGTCGCTTTAAACTTATATTCTTTGCGGGGATTGATAAAAATCGATCGTTTTAAAAATTATCAAGTATGCTGATTTGTCAAGATATGTTTTTATGATTTTCTTCAAAAAATCCCTATTGACGAAAGCGTTTTATAACCGCAAACTCTACCCAAAATACTACAACATGTAGTATTATAATATTGTTGGATCAACAATATGTTGATTTGTCAATACTCTATAACATAATGCAGATAAAATTGAGGGAACTTCCATGAAGATAAAAAGACGCTTCACCAAAAAAGGACAATCA
Organism: Candidatus Nucleicultrix amoebiphila FS5; assembly: GCF_002117145.1. Classification (NCBI taxonomy): domain Bacteria; kingdom Pseudomonadati; phylum Pseudomonadota; class Alphaproteobacteria; order Holosporales; family Nucleicultricaceae (SeqCode); genus Nucleicultrix (SeqCode); species Nucleicultrix amoebiphila (SeqCode). The sequence continues at coordinate 413,803 of NZ_CP008743.1, forward strand.
GCGTACACCGGGATTAATTTTGTTAATTCTTCAAGCGAAATTCGTAATCCTGATGGATCGATTGTTTTTAAGTTGGAGTCGTTTGAAGTTCCTGAAAGCTGGTCACAAGTGGCCAGTGATGTCCTCGCACAAAAATATTTTCGTAAAAGAGGCGTTCCTGACAAAGTAGAGCCTGTAGATGAGGCTGGTACCCCTGATTGGTTGCGACGTCATAAAGCAGCCAAAGACGCTAATTTGAAAAACGGCGAAACTTCCGCAAAACAAGTTTTTGATCGCATTGCAGGTGCTTGGACCTATTGGGGATGGAAAGGGAAATACTTTTCAACTGAAGACGATGCGCAAGCATTCTATGATGAAATGCGCCATATGATGTGCAAACAAATGGCGGCCCCTAACTCTCCTCAATGGTTTAACACTGGTCTCCATTGGTCCTATGGTATTGATGGTCCCTCTCAGGGGCATTTCTATGTAGACCATGAGACGGGTAAACTTAAGGTCTCTGAAACGGCCTACGAGCATCCTCAACCTCATGCTTGCTTTATTCAAAGCATTGATGATGATTTAGTCAATGAAAATGGCATTATGGATCTCTGGGTACGTGAAGCACGCCTATTTAAATATGGTTCAGGCACAGGCACCAACTTCTCAAACTTACGAGGTGCTGGAGAGCCCTTGTCTGGAGGCGGTAAATCCTCTGGATTGATGAGTTTCTTGCGTATTGGAGATCGTGCAGCCGGAGCTATAAAGTCAGGAGGGACAACCCGCCGAGCCGCAAAGATGGTGATTGTGGACATTGACCATCCCGATGTGGAAGAATTTATTAACTGGAAAGTGATTGAAGAACAAAAGGTCTTGTCCCTCGTTGTTGGCTCTAAAACAATTAAAAAGCACCTAACAAGCGTCATGAATGCCTGTCAGTTGGGAACAGATAAAACCCGATTTGATCCTAAACTAAATGAAAGCTTAAAAGCTGCAATTAAAAATGCACGTCACGCCCTCATCCCAGAAAATTACATCAAGAGAATTATCCAGTTTGCTGAACAAGGCTACACAACCATAGAGTTTGATGCGTATGACACCGATTGGGACTCAGACGCCTATTTAACGGTTTCTGGTCAAAACTCTAACAACTCAGTTCGTGTCACCAATGCTTTCTTAGAACAAGTTGAAAAAGATGGTGAATGGAAACTAACCCGTCGTATTGATGGAGAACCTTTCAAAACTCTTAAAGCAAAAGAGCTTTGGGAAAAGGTTGGGTATGCAGCTTGGGCTTGCGCAGATCCTGGAATTCAATTTGATACAACCATTAATGAATGGCATACCTGCCCCGAGAGCGGTCGAATCAATGCTTCCAACCCATGCTCTGAGTATATGTTCTTAGATGATACTGCTTGTAACCTTGCGTCTTTGAATCTAGCGGCCTTTTACGATTTCGAAAGAGAGAATCCTACTTTCGATTTACAAGGATATGAGCATGCTGTGCGCTTGTGGACGGTCGCTCTCGAAATATCCGTATTGATGGCCCAATTCCCATCAAAGGCAATTGCGGAACGTTCTTATATTTTTCGCACACTAGGTCTTGGCTATGCAAATCTTGGGGGTCTCTTGATGGCAATGGGAATTTCCTATGACAGCAAAGAATCACGCAGCATCGGTGGAGCCTTGGCTGCAATTATGACTGGCATTTCTTATGCGACTTCTGCCGAAATGGCTTCTGAACATGGCGTTTTTCAAGATTTCAAAAAAAGCAGAGAATCTATGTTGCGTGTTATGCGCAACCATAGACGAGCTGCTTATGGAGAGAATAAAGGATATGAAGGGCTCTCAATCCCTCCAGTTCCTTTGGAAGAGAAAGATTGCCCCTACCCTGAGTTTATTAAGAACGCAAAAGCTGCTTGGGATCAAGCTTTAACACTTGGCGAAAAGCATGGATATCGTAATGCTCAAACAACAGTAATCGCTCCTACAGGCACTATTGGTCTAGTCATGGATTGCGATACAACAGGTGTTGAGCCAGATTTTGCTATCGTTAAATTTAAAAAACTAGCCGGTGGAGGCTATTTTAAAATCATTAATCGAATGGTTCCTCATGCCTTACGTCACATGGGCTATAGTAAAACTCAAATTAAAGACATTATCGATTATGCTTTAGGTCATGGTACTCTTGAGAAAGCACCAGGCCTTAACTTTGCAAAACTAAAAGAGAAAGGTTTTGATGACGTAACCCTCGAAAAACTTAACCTTTCTTTGGCCTCAGCCTTTGACATCAAGTTCGCCTTTAATAAATGGACGTTGGGAGAAGAATTCTGCAAAAACACCTTGAATTTGACATCAGATGAACTCGATAACCCAAATTTGGATATCTTAAAAGCCCTTGGTTTTTCTAAGCAAGATATCGAACAAGCTAATACTTATTGCTGTGGCACAATGACGCTTGAAGGCGCTCCTCACATAAAGGCTGAGCATTTAGCAGTTTTTGATTGTGCCAATGTCTGTGGTCGTCTTGGAAAACGTGTTCTCTCTATGGAAAGCCATATCAGGATGATGGCATCTGTTCAGCCTTTCATTAGCGGTTCAATTTCCAAGACTATTAACATGCCAAATGCCGCAACCGTTGAAGACTGCAAAAAAGCTTATATGCTTTCATGGAAACTCTGTTTAAAATCTAATGCTCTTTATCGTGATGGATCTAAGTTATCACAAGCTTTAAGTTCAACACTTTTTGATGACGATGATAGCGATCTCCACGACATGTCCATGGCTGAAAAAACATCAACTGTCGCTCAGCGTATCGTGGAAAAAGTCATTGAACGCGTCGTTCGCCATGAACGGCAAAAACTCCCTAACCGTCGCAAGGGATATACTCAAAAATCGACTGTGGGGGGTCATCGTGTTTATCTTCGTACAGGTGAATATGAGGATGGCCGTTTAGGGGAAATTTTTATCGATATGCATAAAGAAGGCGCTTCCTTCCGTAGCTTAATGAATAACTTTGCAATGGCTATCTCCATAGGTCTACAATATGGAGTTCCTTTGGATGAGTACGTGGATGCCTTCTCATTCACACGTTTTGAACCTTCCGGTCCCGTCACTGGTAATGATGCAATTAAAATGGCAACGTCAATTCTCGATTATATATTCCGAGAGCTTGCTGTTTCTTATCTTGGCCGCAAAGACTTAGCGCATGTGGATCCAAGTGATCTTCGACCAAGCAGCTTAGGATCTGAATACACAAGTGATAGCGAAGTCAACCGTGAGAATGATGACTTGAGCAAACTAGCGAGCACCGGTTATTTAAGAAAAAAACTTTATGTCATCCAAAAACGCAAAGAAAAAGGATCAACACCAGCAGGGTCAGCGCCTGAAAGTAACCGCACTTACCTGGTCAGTGGAACGACAGCTCTTGCTACTTCCCTGCAAGAAAGTCTAGCGCTTGCAACTGCCACTCACACACAGGCAACTGAACATCACAGCACCGCAGATCAAGTAGCTGAAGCGCGTCTTAAAGGATATGAAGGAGATAGTTGCCAAGAATGCGGTAACTTTACGCTGGTAAGAAATGGCACCTGTTTAAAATGTGTTACTTGCGGTAGCACAAGTGGCTGTTCTTAATAGAAACTTTGTGGCATGCTACGGACCTTAAAAGCCCCCGTAGAGGGGCACTGTAGCTTGGAGGAAAAAATTGCGCAAAGTTGAGTCTGTGTGTGTCTATTGTGGTTCATCGAATCACGCAAAGGAGATTTTTAAAAAAGCAGCCCAAGATGTAGGATCGCTTATTGCTCGCAATAAGATGCGCCTCGTTTATGGTGGAGGTTATGTAGGTTTAATGGGAATAGTTGCGAATGCCGCTCTCCATGAAGGTGGCTATGTGCAAGGGTTCATGACAAACTTCCTCGATCAATATGAAGGCGGACATCGCAGCATCTCTGAACTCCATATCGTAGGCACAATGCACGAACGTAAACAACGGATGTTTGAAAATTCTGATGCTTTTGTAATCCTGCCAGGAGGATTTGGTACATTAGATGAAGCCTTTGAAATGATGACTTGGAAACAAGTCGGACTTCATACAAAAGCCATCATATTTTTAAACATTGAAAATTATTGGGGCCCTCTTTTTGATCAATTTGTAGATCATATGATTGAAAGTGGCTTTGTCCGCAATACAGATAAAGCTCTCTTCTCAATCATCAATAGTGTTGATGAACTAATGCATGAACTTGAAAAACAATCAGTCAGTAAAGAAAATGTAGCTTCAAAATGGTTTTAAATTCAGTAAGAGACGGCTCTAAGAGCCGTCTCGTCTTCGCTTATAGATCTTGATTTAATTTTACAATTAACTTTGTTAATTTTGCACACTGAGTCACATCAGTACTCAAGAGTTTCTTTAACATTTCACTTGCAGTGGGTTTTTTTAAAATTTTCTGAACGTTGTTGATAAATGAATCTACAATCTGATCATCCATGTCAGATTCTCGCTTGATCAACGCATCAATAGACTCTGTAAATTTTTCCAAAGCTTTTTTTGAATCTTGCTCTTCTTCAAGAAAGGACATAGCCCATGTTAGTAATGCTGGTGGATATCCATCCTCTGCAGATTCTTGGATATATTTCCATGCAGAAGTTCTTTTACCTGATTTCAACAAAAGATCTGCTTCCCTGGCTTTAGCACTATTCCTCGTATACCAATCCTGACTCCACAATTGCCCTCCACGAATGTCTCCTGTTGATAAGCCTTCGAATTGGGCTACAAATTCTTCCAATTTCTTTGCTTTCTCTTGCTTTATGCCCTCTTCCTCTTCATCACTAAAATCAAGCGTTTCGGGGAATCCTTCTTGCTTATCAGATGAAAGAATCGTAATAGCAGTTACCTTCTCTTTATGAGTATCATCAAAGCTAGTCATACCCTCTAACTGTACTTTTAATTCTCTGGGATTCATTGGCCCAATAGTACTGGCTTTACTCACAGAACCACGACGCCCCTTTGATTGTTGTAATAGAGCTGCTAGACTCAGCTTCTTGCTTAATCCTTCACCGTAAGCACTATCAAAATCATCGCTGTCATCACTTGCCATGCTTGGTGCAGTGTAAGAAGCAACCATCAACGTAAAAAATAGTAATATAAAATTTCTCATAGATCCTCTCTTAATCAATTAGGTTGACAGAATGGCTATAAATTATTCAAAATTCAACAAAAAATCTATCTACAAGTATATTTTTATAGATATCTTAACAAAATACTCTATCATCTTAATAAAAAAGATATAGTTTTTAGATACCTATGAAAAAAACAAATGTATTTTTAGCTACATTATTTGAAGAAGAAGCATTAAAAATGTATTTATCTTTACATTTGAAAGAAGATTTTTATCTCATCAAATCTTTGACGTCAAAAATAGATTTACATTTAACAATAGGCTATATGCGTGGTGTTAATATCCAGGATTTAGCGCTTATTGCGTCAATTTTTGAGCCTCTCATTCATACTCCAATGATTAAAACTCACGTTCAACAACTGATTACCCTGGGCAATGGACATCGTGCAAACTGCATCCTTGCAGCACTTCTCGAGGATAGTGATGGAAGTTTTAGAAAGCTTCATGATCAAGCTTTGACTTTATTAAGAAAAGAAACACCTTATACTTTTGAAAATTCAGAGCGTTTTTTGTCGCACGTCACCATTGGTCGTTTAAATCACCACAGTGCACAACGAGAAAGAATGGCTTTTATTGAGAAATTTAAGAAACAACCCATACCTAATGTATCTATTAACGTAGAACGATTAGGTCTTATGCAACGCAACTTAGTAACAGGACATTATGATTGTCTGAAGAGTTATCATCTAGGTCAATAAAAAAGAGGGGCATCGCCCCCCTCTTTATCAAAAAAACTTAGCTCTTACTCAATACCAAGTTCGTCAAGTACTGAGTTCGCTTGATCAGCACTCAAGTTCATATCTCTTTGAAGATTACCTTGCATTTCATTTCGTGATGGAACAGAACCATTTGTCTTTTCACGTTTGTACTGCATTAAGCGAGCACCTGCATCGACCAAAACGCCCTCATTTGGTGACCAAGCTTTAGGTTCAGAAACAGCTTCTTGAACCGCAGGTTGAATAACAGGTAGTTCAGGCTCCACAACAGGAACAGGCGCAATAACAGGTTCTGCAACAGGATTTTCAAAAGCTTGTTGTTGTGTGGTTTCAGCTTCATAGGTCTTTAAAGACTCTTCCATAGCCTTTTGCAATTGACGCTCTTCTTCTTTAGCAGCATCAAAGGCTGGTTGAATATTTTGTACTGATGGCGTTGCTTCTACGGCAACAGGTACGGTTTGCATTTGAGGAGCCGCTGTACGCCATGCATCTTCTTCAGCTTTCGTTTGAAGAGAATTTTCAATTGCACGTTGCATATTTTGTTCTTCTAAAGCGTGTAGATTCTGATGACGCTGATCTTCTTGAGATTTCGTTTCATAAGAATTAACAAGCGCCTTTTGAAGATCACGTTCTTCTTGAGCAGCATAAAGATTCTGGTCCACTGGAGACACCGGAGGTACATAATTATTCACAACTTGAGGAGAAGCTGGAGCTGGTTGATAAGGGGCTTTTACTTGCACCGGTTTTGATGCAACAGGTTTAGGTGCTGTAAACGAAGCTCCAACAGGTGCATTGATAATTTGGTTATTGATTATTTGCTTCTGACGAATATTCACCTGGTTAGAAGAGGCTTGTACGTTTGAATGATGATGGTGATGATGAGCAGAAGAATGCACAATTACTGGCGCTGGTGCTTTTACAGAAGCTTTCGCTTTTGCTTGAGCCGTTCTGCTATATCCTGTTGAATACGTTGTCGAGTAAACTGATGATGTATGACTTGGATCACAAGCTACAACAGCTGCAAGTGCAAGGAGAGAGCCTCCCACACGAATTGAACTACGATACATGATTAAAAAAACTCCGAAAAATATTATATTTTAAATGTTTAACAGAGATATCTTAGGATATTTTTTCATATTGTCAAATAAATTGTTCTACAAGACTTTTATAGTCTATCTATAGTAGAGATAATTAAAATTTTTATTTGGTAAAAATGTGAAAATAAATTTTATCTCTTCATATTTATAATATTCATTTACTTATATTCAAAAAGAATAAATCTTTAGCATGTCTCCATCATCTTGCAAAATTTTAATTGAGGCCACATAAGCGCTTTACCTTCAACAAATAAAAAACATATAATGGCTCTCAGAATAAAAATAGGGAGGCCTATGTGTTAAGAAAAATTATTTTAAATGGAATATTAGCAACAGCTTATTTTATGCCAACGCTGCTACAAGCGGAACCACTTCCTGCTGATCCACGTGATGCTCATCTTGGATATATCTTTCTTGACGCCTATAGCCGGAAACCAAATTTTCAAAAATGTATGAATGGACTGAGCACTGATAAACATGTTGTCAAATACCAGTCTGCTGCTAAACATTTAAAAGAATTGAGTGAAGCTGAAACTTCAAAAACCTCAGATATTCAAAAAGCTTTAAATAAAACTTGTAAGCACCTCGATCTCATGGTGAAGGATTGCTACAATGAAAATATCGTTGATGTGAGAGAACTTACTGCGCCTTTCAGAGAGGGACGTCTCTGTGCAACCTATCGCGAGAAACTCTATGAAGCACGCCAAAAAGATACCATTCTCGTCGAAAAAAATGGTGATCTTATTTTAAAGGGTAAAGATGAGTCTCACAAAAGCAAATCAGGAAAACGTAAAAAAAAGAAACGTAGTGCAGTGACGCCCCCTGCTGCAACACCAACACCAGTAGCTGCGCCAGCTCCAGTAACCGCTCCTGAAGCGACACCCGCGCCAACAACAGCTCCTGAGCCTGCACCCGCGCCCGTAACACCTACACCTACACCAACAGCACCAGTACCTGCAGCAACGCCAGCGCCAACAACAGCTCCTGCACCTGCAACACCACCAGCTGCTTCAACAACGCCACCACCGACTCCAGAGGTACCACCTGCTGCTCCTGTAGCGACAGCACCTACAACGCCACCCGTAACAGGACAATAAATATTCAGAAGATCAAAGGGGAATTAATTGAAGTTGATTCCCCTTTAAGGCCAAAGCCATTTCTCCGCCCAGTAAACTTAGAGCATCTTTGCCAAAAACCTCAAAACGCCAGCCATGCAAAGCCATCACATCAGCTTTCGATTCATCGAGCGCCAATTTCTCTATATCAGAACTCGTAGCTAAAAGTTTCTCAGCAACATGATGATCTTTCGATTTAATCTTTAACAAAAATTTCAAAAATTCTACTTTTTGCAAAATCTGTTTGCTAAGAGCTTTTGGACGACCTGGTAGTTGAGGCCAATCATTCTCAGGAATCTTCTGCGCTCGCATAATTACTTCAAAAAGTCCGTGACTTAAGTCTTTGGTTAAACCAGGTTGAATTTTACGCCAAATTCCATCAAAACTCACTCTATCAGTGGGATTATAAACAGCCAAATTGGAGAGCACTTCATCTTTAATAAGGCGTCCTCTTGCAACATTTTTTTTCTGAGCCTCTGATTCACGAAACGCTGCCATCTCTTTTAAACGTATGAGATATTCACCTGTTGTTTTAGCCAAACGGATCCGTCGCCATGCTTCCTCTGGTCTCATAATATAGGTTTCTGGCTCTAAGAGCACAGCATGTTCTTCTTGAATCCAACTGAGTCGATCTTGTTTAAGCAAGCGTTCTTTTAATTTTTTATAGACAACCCTCAGATGAATAACGTCTCCTAAAGCGTATTCAAGTTGCTTTTTAGTCAATGGTCGTTTTGACCAATCACTAAAACGAGAGGATTTATCAAGTCTTGCTTGGGCCAAATCGTTTACCAAAGATTCATAGGACACAGATTCACCATACCCACAAACCATAGCTGCAACTTGTGTGTCGAATACGGGTTTCGGTAATTGATGGGTTAGTTTATAAAATATTTCTAAATCCTGACGCGATGCATGAAACACTTTGAGAACACGCTCATCTTGCATCAAGGTAAAGAGCGGATCTAAATCAATTGCCTGATCTAAAGGATCTATAATCCCAGTGCGTTGGCTTCCCGCGATTTGAATTAAACACAATATAGGCCAATAAGTCTTTTCACGGATAAACTCTGTATCAATAGTAATAAAACCATCTTCATGACCATCTTCCGCAAGCAATTGCTCACAAAAGGTTTTTAGATCACCGGTCGTCGCTATAATATCCATCTTGAACCTATTACTCTCCTCTTGAAGAACGTGTTGTAAAAATTTATAACCCTTCTAGCATAATGATAGAGAAATTGCTATTTTGGCGCTTAATGTTTTTTTGATTTGAAAGTGGAATTAAGTCATGCATCTTTACCGTACACATACTTGTGGAGCTCTTCGCCTTAGTGATGAAGGCAAAACAATTCGTCTCTCAGGTTGGGTTCATCGTAAACGCGACCACGGCCATTTATTATTTATAGATCTGCGCGATCATTATGGATTAACGCAATGTGTCATAGAGACCAAAAGTTCTTCTTTTAAGGATGCTGAACTTGTTCGTTTAGAAAGTGTTGTGACAATTACAGGTAAAGTTGTCAAACGTGAAGCAGAAACTATTAATTCTAAGATGCCTACAGGTGAAATAGAAGTCGTCATACAAGAATTCAAAATTGATAGTATTGCTGAGATGTTGCCTCTTCAAGTAAACAGTGATCAGGAATTCCCTGAAGAAACCCGTCTACGCTATCGTTATCTCGATTTAAGACGCGAAAAAATGCATAATAATATCATTTTAAGAAGCACTATTATTAGTGAAATTCGTAAGAAAATGACGGAACAGGGCTTTCTTGAAATTCAAACTCCAATTCTTACGGCCAGTTCGCCAGAAGGTGCTCGCGACTTTCTTGTACCTAGCCGCCTACATCCAGGAATGTTTTATGCGCTTCCTCAAGCACCACAAATGTTTAAACAACTTCTCATGATGTCAGGATTTGATCGTTATTTTCAAATTGCTCCTTGCTTTAGAGATGAAGACGCGCGTGCTGATCGTTCACCAGGTGAATTTTATCAACTCGACTTTGAAATGGCCTATGTGACTCAAGAAGATGTATTTTCTGCACTGGAACCTGTTCTTCACCACATTTTTACGAAGTTTGGTACAGATAAGTCTGTCACTTCCCTACCATTTCCGCGCATTCCATTTGAAGAAGCAATGTTAAAATATGGTTCTGATAAACCGGACCTACGCAATCCCTTATTGATTTCTGATGTGACGGACGTATTTAGAGGATCCGATTTTTCGGTGTTTTCTAATGCAATCGAAAAAGGCAATATAGTGCGTGCGATTCAAGGACTTAAGGCCGCCTCTCGTCCCCGTAGTTTCTTTGATAAACTTAATGGCTGGGCACAAGAACAGGGAGCACCTGGTCTTGGTTACATCACCTTCTCAGAAGGTGCAGCAAAAGGACCAATTGCAAAATTTTTGAATGACGAACGTATGACTCAACTCAAAAAATTGAGTGCTATTGATGAAGGCGATGCTGTATTTTTTGTCTGTGCTCCAAAAAAGGAGGCTGAGAAATTAGCTGGTGCTGCGCGTCAAAAAATTGCGGATGAACTCGATATTCGTGAAAAGAATACATTCCGCTTTTGTTGGGTCACTGATTTTCCCATGTTTGAATGGAATGAAGATCAAAAGAAAATTGATTTCTCTCACAACCCTTTTTCGATGCCTCAAGGTGGACTTGAAGCTTTGGAGAATCAGGATCCTCTTACCATTCTTGCTTATCAATATGACATTGTATGTAATGGTGTTGAGCTCTCGAGCGGAGCAATCCGTAACCACAAGCCTGAGATTATGTATAAAGCATTTAATATTGCTGGTTATTCTCCTCAGGAACTTGAAAGTCGTTTTGGGGGAATGATTAATGCTCTCAAATTTGGAGCTCCTCCTCATGGTGGTAGTGCTCCTGGAATAGACCGTATTGTTATGCTCTTAGCTGATGAGGAAAACCTAAGAGAAGTAACTGCGTTTCCTATGAATCAACAAGGTCAAGATTTGATGATGCAAGCGCCAAACACGGTCTATGATTATCAGTTGAAAGAACTGCATATCGCTCTTAAGTTGCCACCAAGTGACAAGAAATAACGTTAAAGGCTGCGCTTCAGAAATTCAGTATTAAAAAAACGAATTCTCTGCTTGTTATCAAAAGCGCTCGTTTTTTCTTCATACTCTTTGAGGTAACTTTCCCATTGCGTTTTATCTAGGCGATTAAGTATGTCCATCACATTCGATAGGAGCAACTTCTTGCTTCTAACGATAGAGAGTAATTTTAGGGACGTCTCTGCAAAAACGTCCCAATTTTCTTCCGGCTGCTGAATTAACTGATGAATAACAGCGGCTGAAAAATATCCAGGAGCGGGTTGTAACTTCAGAGTTACAAGAGAAAAGAGATGGTCTAAAGAAGTTTCAGAGAGTCCATAGAAATGTTTAAGAAATAAGCAGCTCGCATATCCTCTCGAAATAGTTAAAACAAAATCGACAGATTTTTTACGTACATTCGCATCAAGTTCTGCAAGAGACTGTAAAAGCTGACTATTTACATCAGCTTTGGAAGCGTACCTTAATTGCCTGTAAAGTCGTAAAAACTCAGGTCCATCCTCATTTTTTACTTTCCTTAAAGCTTTATATATTGTGCGTTCTTGAGATAGATCAACATCGTGCAAACATTCTTTAACAAAAGGTCTTATACTCTTTTTTTTAAGAGGACGGATCCTTGGCGTTTTCTTTTTTAAACGCTCTTCGAACGTTTGCTCACTCATCGCTCTTGTTTGTGTCGCTTCTGCGTCAGGCACGCCGTAATGAACTGCTATTATTCCTATAAACGTTACAAAAAAAATTTTATTGATACCCATTATTTTATAATCTCATCTCCGTTAGGCATAAATGAACGTGGAGGTTCAAGCAATTTTCCGTTTTTATAATGGGCGACTTCTTTTAAAGTTTTTCCATCCTTATAATAAGTTACTGATTGACCTTCAAGCTTGTTATCCTGAAACATCTGAACCTTAAGCAAGCCTCCCCAAGGATAATAAGCTTTTGTTACACCGTGCTTTTTAGCATTCACGTATTCAGTTGAACGGATAACATGTCCCAGCTTCCCATAAGCAATAAATGTCCCATGGACTTTGCCATTCAAATAAGGAATTTCTGCCTTTAAATTACCTGCCATATCATATGAAAGTGCCTTACCATTAGGCTTACCGTTTTTATAAAAAACTTTTAAAGTAAGCGCCCCTTTCGTATAAAATTCGCATTCACCTTCAATAACGCCTTCATTAAACAAAAGCTTGCTGCAGACATTTCCCAGTGTGTCATAGGCCAATGTTGGACCCTGCCGTTTTCCAGCTTTATAAGTGCTCCGTTTTTTGATTCCCCCCTTTTTATATTCTTCAACAATACCTTCTATTTTACCGGCCTTATAAGGCACACGCTTTTTCAGAGAGCCGTCTTTTTCTTTCTTTTCAAATATTCCTTCACGAGGATTTTTGTCAGCCTTTTTGGGAAGTTTAAGGGCTGTTCTTGCTTCACGCTTTGCTTTGACGCTTTCTTGTATCCGTTCTTTTGTGGAGATCGTTCTATCTTCAGTCATGGTATCTTTATTTGATAGTTCATTTAGTTCAGACATTGCATACCCATTAGCCTAAAGTAATTTCTCCAGCTTCGATCGTAACACTCACTGCTTCAATACTAACGTCACCTGCAGCTGATATTTCACAAGCCCCGCCAGCTTCAGTTGTGATATCACCTCCAGCGGATACTTCCATTGCTGCACCTGCAGTCACATCCACATCAGCAGAGCCTTCAATAGTTAAATCCCCTTCTGCAGTTGCTTCTAAAGCTCCTTCCGCAGAAAGCGTCATGTCGCCTTCAGCACTCGCTTCTAGCGCTCCTTCTGCCGACAATGTCATGTCGCCTTCAGCAGAGCCCGTCACATTACCTTCTGCAGTCATTGACACATTACCACTGGCTTTCATCGAAAGATCTCCACCAGAAGAAAGAGACAAATCCCCTCCCGCTTCAACAGATATTGCTCCAGAGGCTGTAATGGTGATGTCTCCGCTTACAATGATTTCTAGATTCTCTGAAATTGTCAGAGTATCATTACCATCGATAGTTACTTCTCGATTACCATCTGCGAGGGTAATCGTTTGATTGCCATCAGTTAAAGTTATTGTTTGGTCGCCTTTTGTCAGCGTTACAGTCTGATTACCATCATCCATGGTGAGGGTTTTATCTCCCTTATTCATGGTTACCTTAAAATCACCTTTCGTTAAGGTCTTCTCATGATTTCCCTCATCTAGATTCTCTTTTTCATCGCCCTTATCGATATGCATCACCCGATCACCTTTTTTGATTCGGATGTTATAACTTCCTTTTTTCGGCCCTTCACCTTTTAGGGTCATATTACGATTACCCTTTACAATCATAAGGTTATCATCGCCCTTACCTACTGCTTGCTTTTCATCTTTTGGGGTCGTTTTAGGGACAGGATCATCTTTACCATAGATCGTGACGTCACGATCTCCACGTTCAATCCACTTCCAATCAGTGCCTTTTTTTAATCGTGTTGTACGTGTTTCTAAGACTAAGGTATCCCAATCTTTTTGCGCATGCAGATAGATTTGCTCTTCATCTTTTAAATCTTCAAAGCGCAATTCATTGTAACCATGACCACCTTTCGTTGTGTTCGTTTTAATGGTGCTTTTGGAAGGTCGGTCAGGCAAATAAGGCGGCATATGCTTAGAATTATACAGCGCCCCAGTAACAAAAGGTCTATCAACATCACCTTCAAAAAATTCAACAATTACTTCTTGACCGATGCGTGGTAAGAAAAGAAATCCCCAGTTATTTCCGGCAAACCCTCCCTGACGTACACGAAGCCATGCCGTGCTCTTATCATCATATTTACCGAGACGATCCCAATGGAACTGAACTTTAACGCGCCCATATTTATCGGTCCATATTTCTTCACCTTTGGGGCCTGTCACAACGGCAGTTTGCACATGCACATCAGGTTTAGGCGTGAGCATCGCTGGTCTAAATTGTGTGTCTGCCAAAAATGCTTTAAAGGTGTTTTTATAGACTGCTCTTTTAGACGTCATCGTTGCATCAACAATGTACTCATGATCGACGGTATAAAGCACATACTTTTTGTTAGCATCTTTTCGGTTATGTTTATCAAGTTGAAACTTAAATCCTGAGATAAAAGAAGGTATTGTGGAAGCGCCTTCAACAAAGCGCTCAGGAAGCTCTTTAGCTTCAACACGCACTTTTGTCAAAGAAGTCAAAGCATCTTTTGTCGGTTTATCTTCATGATCTAAATCACCGGCAAAAGCATAAAAATTCTTATCAGCTTTGCCACGTTTACCTTGAGATTTTGCGTAGAGCTTCGTTCCTGCGGTGGTAAAGTTATAATCAGCCAGTGAAAAAGAATTCGTAATCACTTGCTGTTGAATATCGCAACGTGTCACTACATTGAACAACTGTTCTTTTGGTTCAAAGCCAGTAAATATTGCTTTATCGATATTAGGACAATCTTCATGTGCACTCGTGCTATCAGCGAGTATCATTTCATGCTTACCGTCAGAATGTTTGAAGAAATAATAAATTCCTTCTTCTTCCATAAGACGATTCAGAAAATCAAAAAAAGTTTCATTATATTGAACACAATATTCGCGTTTATTTTTTCCACGCTCTTTCAGTTTTTTTTGGAAATCAACGCTGTTTTCTTTAAGAATTTGTTCAAGAATGTCACCAACGGATTTATTTTGAAAAATCTGAATTTCTTGCTTAAACCTGAGTAACCAATAGCTTGGATAAACCCGAGCGCTATAATAGGTAATTTGTTCACCATGTTCATCAGAAGCCGTTTCCCCTTGGGAAAAATACCCTACGATGCCATTAAAAAAGCGCTTTTTTCCTGTGGTTTCGATCGTAACAGTGACAGGCTTTCCTATGATTGTATCAAAATCAAGGTTAGATTTTTTGGACGCCATTTCGAGCTCAAACTCAAATGGTTTAGAAATTGTCTCAGCACCCTTAAAAGCTCTTAATATAAGAGCATTAGCGCCAAACGGTGTTTTCAGCTTCAAAGATATTTTATCATCTTTAAGAAGTCGTGTTGTTGCGTTGCCCATAAACCTTAAGCCTACCCACAAACTTTTTTATTTAATTGGACACATCCTACTTGTAATTCGCCAAAGCTTCAATGGGGAAACACCGAGCATTCTTTCCTCAGACGGATACTCTACAAAACGCTCAGTGATAAATGTCTTTGCGATGTCCTATTGTAACCATAAGCACAATCAACTCATCATCTTGAATAGAGCAAATAAGACGATAATCGCCCACTCGATAGCGCCAGAAACCAGAAAGCTTACCACTCAAAGGTTTACCTAATCTTCTCGGATTCATAGACGTTGCGATTTTTGTTCTCAAATACCCTTGAATCTGTTTTTGAACTTTAACTTCTAGCTTAAAAAAAGTTTTTTCGGATTTGGTTGTAAAGACCACTTTCCAAAAAGGTTTATTCAATTTTTAACCCCATTTTCTTTTCAACTTCTTCTAAAGAAATTCCTTTTTTACCGCTCTTGACAAACTCTTCCCAACGGGAAGCTGCTAAGAGATAGTCTTCACGATCTTCAAGAAATTCTTCTAGAGCCTTTCGAATATAGTAACTTTTTGATCGATTCGTTTTCTGGACGAGGTTCTCAAGCCTGTGTTCTAAATCTTCAGGTAATCTTACAGCAGTGGTCATGGAAAATTCTCCTAAAATGTAGTTATATTAGTAATATAACATGTATAACAAAACATACAAGCTTTTTTAGCCAGAGTGCCCATAATACATGCGATGTCCTGCAACCCTGGAAAAAACACTACGGTTGCTAGGGGGAAGTTAACGCAATCTTTACTTTTTTTAGAAGAAAAGGATGATGCACGAAGGTGCATTGCATCCGACGCATCCGCTTTGGAGCCCTCTTTAAAAAATCCCCGGGACTACCTACTAACGATGGGGATTTATATTAAATGAACCCCTCCGCCCTCAATGATGTGTGTCCATGACAACCAATAATTAAATGGTCATGTAAATGAATATTTAATTTTCCAAGCAAGAATTTGATTTCACGCGTCATTGTAATATCAGCTTGAGAAGGCCGCGTATCTCCTGAAGGGTGATTATGTATAAGGATCAAACCTGAAGCTCCTAAGGCAAGAGCGCGCTCAGCTATTTCACGAGGATAAACAGTTGCATGATCAACTGTACCAATTTGTTGAACTTCATCTTTAATAAGTTTGTTATGCACATCTAAAAATAAAAGTCTCAATTGTTCTTTTTTTAGATGCCCCATCGTCAGACGACAATAATTAATCACGTGATGCCACGCCCCAAGGATTGGTCGCTCAGAAATCTCTTCCCCCATCATCCTTTCAGCAGCAGCTTGTATAATTTTTAATGCGACGACAGAAGCCTGACCAATATGGGGAAGATGAGTCAATTCATAAGGATCCGCTTTAATCACTCCACCAAAGGTCTTAAAATGTTTAAGCAGTTCTTTAGCGAGAGGTTTTAAACCTCCCCTTGGTTTAGCTGCAGCTAAGATGAGCTCTAAAAGTTCATAATCTGCCAAGCTTGCAGCCCCTACTTCAAGAAATCTTTTGCGTAAGCGCTCTCGATGACCATGATAATGGGGTTTATCTTCCAACTGATCGACTCCCTTGCTATGATATAAAACTCATTTTAATTTTTTTTAGACAAATTGGCAAATGGAGGTCTTTTGACTCATATATCACCTCTTATAAAAACAACTAAAGGTTATAAGCTCTTTATTCGTCTTACCCCCAGATCCTCTAAGGATAAAATGGGAGAAATCATCATGGATAGAGAGCAAAGTTATATAAAAATCTATGTGCGTGCATTGCCCGAAGATAATAAAGCTAATCAAGCTTTGATCAGCTTCTTATCAAAGACTTTGAAAGTGCCTAAATCCAATATTGATATTATCACTGGTCATACGAGTCGTTTTAAAGTTCTCGAAATCCAAGGAGAGATCAAAAATAATCTAGCGTTGTTTAATCGTTGATGATTTCAACGAGAACATCTTGGACCATATCTTTACCAAATGCTTCATTGTAGCGCCTGACTAAACGCTCTTTGAGCTCTTTAAGGTTGATATGATAACCTGGCTCCCACACAACCGCAAACAGTCCATAGATATCTGAATACGCTAAATTTGTTAGTCGAGGGGTAAATTTTCTTAGCTCATCAGCTTTTTCTCTCCCATGAGCCTCTACAACAAGAAGAATCGTAAAATTAGCTCTTGCATAACTATTTTGAACAACTGGAATCACAAGACGGGGCAATCTTATGAAATTTTCAGGGATGGCCTGATGTACCCCATTGTCTGACTTTAAAGGAGATAAGAGAAAAAAACTGAAAGCGAACCCAATTAAAAAATAGTGAAGTCTCATAGCCTACCTATAGTTCTTTTTTCTATAGTGTGCACGAAGCTTATATAAAATGCAATTATTGATACTCATTGGCAGAAATCAAATGAGTAGCTTTACTTATGAGGGGTCAATGATAACCCTAGTTTCTTTGCAAGACTATCTAACAAACTATTAACAAAGGCTGGTTCTGTTCCTTCGTAAAATCCCTTCGTGATATCCACGTATTCGGAAATCACAACAGGAGGAGGTATTTTCGTTTGTTGATTCAAAAGCTCCGCTGCCCCTACTCTTAAAATAGCTTTCAGTACTGGATCCAATCGGTCCAGAGTATACTCATCGGTTAAAGATTCTTCGATAATATGATCGATTTCTTCTAATCGATTGAGTGTAGCATTGACTAAATCAGCGAAAAGAGACTTATTGGCCACACAAGGATAGTCTTTTGAACTCAATCGATAGCGTAAGAATTGTTCAATAACTTCATCTTTGCTCAGAGATTGATGGAATATTTGAAACATTGCTTGCACTGCAGCGACGCGTGCAACACGTGCCGCCTCAAATTTACCAGGCCTCATCTTTGACGGACGATCCCCCATGACTTCCATTAACCTCTACACATTTTCAAAGATCACTTATATCCCAAGGGTCTGACATGAGAGACTTAATCCTGTCAAGAAAATAAAGACTCAAGTTCAGCCCATCCTTGCCAGAGTCACGTTTTTAAGATAAAAACCACCCATCTCTTCAAGGCACCCGTAGCTCAGCTGGATAGAGCGTTGCCCTCCGGAGGCAAAGGCCGTGAGTTCGAATCTCGCCGGGTGCGCCAGCTTTTACAAATAAAAAGGGCAAGAGATCAACTCTCCTGCCCTAAAATTCATTGAGTGAGACTCTTTACTTTTTAGTCCGTGAATTTTTATAAGTATGAATCTTCGATCCAATATGCGATGCATGAGGCTTTAGCCAGTCTGCCTGCTTTAATGCTGCTTGCATGTCTTCATAACCATGTTCAGCACGTTCTTTTACAGACAACCTTGAGAATTCATGTCCCGAATCATTCGTATCGGTCTTTGGTGATTCGTAAATAATGTGCACGAAATGGTAATTAACATCCGATGCATCTTCTTTAATTTCTTTAACCACGGGATCGTTCTTAAGGTTATCAGGAATATTTTTAAGCAAATGGCTAATCGCTTTTCTCATGTTATGCTTTGCATGTTCCTGCTTAATGTTATGGCTTGTACGACTTGCGAACATAAGTCCACTACTTACCCAGCTTACTTCATCCAAATCTTTTGGATCAGGAGAGGCGCCGTCAAACAAATCAATCATAAAGATAAGTGTATTGGCCGCAGGCTTAATCCTAAAGATACCTTCAATAGGACTATTGGAGAGTGCACCACCATCCCAATACAAATCGCCATCAATACGTGCACCAGGGAATCCTGGAGGCAAAGAACCGCTGGCCAAAACATGGTCAGGCGTTAATTCCATTTCACCACTATCAAAGAATACCAACTCACCCGTCTTAATTTTGGTCGCTCCCGTAATCAGACGTGTTTTATGTTCTTTATTAAAGTAATCGAAGTTAGACAGGCGTTGCAGCGTATCTTTCATCTTACTTGTATCATAGTAACTGGTTGCTTGTGATGTTCCTTTAGGCTGCATTTGAGGTGGAGGAAACCAAGGCGTAAAGAAGTTTGGTTGTCCAAACATAACTGCTTGCAACGCAGACATTTGATTATGAAATTTCTTTAACTGGTCAGTTAAAGGCATAGGAACTTTTTCTGCCATATCTGGCCAAGTAATTTCATTCCAGAATTGTTCAAGTTTTTTGATACGCTCACCAGGAGGGTTTCCTGCCAAGACGCAAGCAGAAAGGGCTCCAATTGAAATTCCGCAGATAATATCGGGAGTATAACCAGCTTCTTCCAAAGCTTTGTAAGCACCTAAGTGATAGGCTCCTCTTGCGCCACCGCCTTGTAACACGAGAGCAACTCGATCAAATCCATGTATCTTTTTTGGAGTTGTAGCCATTGTTCTACCTCTTTAAGTTATGATTAAAAATGATAATCTATAAATTTAGAATAGAACTTTTCGGTTAACCAAAGATTAACTGTAAAACAGAATATTAACAAACTCTTAGAAACAATTTTGAATAAGTCTAATTGTTTTTATCATAGTATCTTGTGATGGAATAAATTCATTGAAATTGGCGGCATTTTTCCATGGTGTTTCAAGCAGAGATGGATCACCTTCATATCGTGGAAAAATATGCCAATGAATATGCTGAACCTTATTGCCGTAACATGAGTAATTCAGCTTCCAGGGGTTAAAAGCCTTTTGAATAGCTTTTGATGCCTTCATAAGTTCTTGAAATATTTTTTGCTGAGCTTCTAACTCTAAATCAATCATGTCACGCACATGTTTTTTCAAAAAGAGTACAGAATACCCTTTAAAATATTGGTGACTACCTAGAATTAAGACTGAAGACTCAAACTCATGAATAAAACCGGCGTTCTTGCCATTCAGAACAGTCTGTACAATGGCACACCCTTCACAGATTTCGAAGTTGGCTTGCGTCAGTAATGTCATGCATTCACCGGATCAAGGCTATTATGAACCTTCAAACATCCGTGAACGTCGGTTCCAGGTGAGCACAAAGAAAAAAGCCCCCACAAGAGAAGCCACCATAAACAACATGAAGCCTCCAGACCATCCATAGTGATCGACGATGTAACCGATCCCTACTCCAGATACAGCCGTGCCAATTGACCCTAAAACACCGATTACCCCAGTAGCTACACCAACAGCTCTTTTTGAGGCAAAGTCTGCTACCGCTACTCCAGCTAAAACTTGAGGACCATAAACAAGAAATCCAGCTAACATACAAGAAATAGCATCAACTATTGGATATCCAGCGGGTACAAGCCAAAGAAGAGCGAGGGTAAAAGTTAACAAGAATAGGTATATAGCCGCTACTGGCCCTCGACGGCCTAAGAAAATTCTATCGGACATCCAACCAGCAAAAATACCTCCAACCAAGCCTGCCAACTCAAATCCAGCAACTTGCCATCCTGCAACCATCAAAGTGACTGATTTGTATTCTTTTAAAAACGTTGGTGCCCAGTTGAAAATGCCCATACGTGGTATATAGAGACACATGTTAGCAAGCGCCATGTACCATACATAGCGATTGCGTAGCACCATCCCCCACACTTCACTCATGGTAATTCGTTCATCTTCACGGGGGTCTAAAAACTGCGTATCCCCTTTATACGTTTCCACAGTGGGCAATCCGAGTGCTTTTGGAGTGTCTCTCAAGCGATCAAGTAAGAATAGAGAGAATATAATCGCCAGAACACCCGGTACATAAAAGGCAGATCGCCACCCATAATTTTCTATCAGCCAACCAGCGATAGCCACAATGGCTGCTCCTCCAATCATATGAGAGGAAGCCCAAATAGACCATTTGGTTCCTAATTCCTTAGGGCTAAACCAATGTGTAATCATACGGGCAGAAGGCGGCCATCCCATAGATTGGAACCATCCATTTAATGCCCAGAACATTATAAGAAACCCCAGACTCGAACTGAGGCACATTGTAAAGCTAACCAATGCAGACCCAAAAAGTCCAAAGGCCATAAAATAGCGTGCGTTGGAACGATCGCTCAAGTATCCATTAAAAAATTTGCCAGCACCATAAATGATGGAAAAAATTGTGATAACCCAACCCAATTGGGTTTTTGAGTAACCAAATTCTTCTCCCATGCTGGGAATAGCCATCGAAAAATTTTGACGAACTAAGTAATAAGCGGCATACCCAATGATAGTGGCATACATAATCCTAAAACGCCAATATCGATACGTGCTACGATTATATGTCGAAGCTTCGATGGCAGGGTCTTCAACATCTGATTTAAGAGCGCGGACTGCTGTCATTGAAAGAAAACCTCTCACATGATTAAAATATGATCCTAACCATTTGATCACTAGATGCAAACTATTTTTCACGAATAACTTACTTTTTTTGCAATAACCATATTTTCAGCAAGTTACAAGTTAAACTTTGTTATTATTGCCTAAAAATTTTGGCAAATCTATAATCACACTTTATTAATAGAGTAACTGTTAGAGCAATCCGTCATTATAAATATTTCATAAAGCTTATTATTTTGATTTATCCACGCGAAGAGCATTGCCAGCATAAATGAAAAGGAGTAATAAAAATCTCCATGATTCATTATAATAACAGGATAATATCATGTCTCTTCCTCAAATCCTTGGCCAATTCCCAACAGTCCGTCTAAGACGCACACGTCGTTATGAATGGTCTCGCAATCTTGTCTCAGAGACTGCATTAAGTCCAAAAGATCTTATTTGGTCAGTCTTTGTTCGAGAGGAATCGATTTCTCCTGAGATTACATCCATGCCACGCATCAAACGTTATAGTGTGCAAGAACTCGTTAAAGAAGCGCATAAAGCTCATGATTTAGGCATTGGTTTGTTAGCCCTCTTTCCTGTTATCGAAAACAAAAGAAAGTCAGAAGATGCAAAAGAGTGTCTTAATGATCAAGGATTGATTCCAACCACTGTGCGTGCTTTAAAACAAGCTCTTCCTAATCTAGGGATCATGACAGATGTCGCTTTAGACGCCTACACGAGCCATGGACACGATGGACTCGTGACCAATGGAGAGATTTTGAACGATGAGACGGTCAAGTTGTTGGCCAAGCATGCCATTGTGCATGCAAAAGCTGGTGCCGATGTTATTTCTCCGTCTGACATGATGGATGGTCGCGTTGGCGTTATCCGTCAAGCGCTCGATAGTGAAAATTTTGAGCACATACAAATTATGTCTTACGCAGCTAAATATGCTTCGGTTTTTTACGGACCTTTTCGGGATGCTTTAGGCTCACAGTCATGCCTTGGAAAATCTCATAAAAAATCTTACCAATTAGATCCTGCCAATGCCAATGAAGCATTAAGAGAAGTCGCGCAAGACATCGCCGAAGGTGCGGACATGGTTATGGTTAAACCTGGCCTGCCCTATCTTGATATTGTTGCACGCGTCAAAGATACCTTTAAAGTCCCAACCTTTGCATTTCAAGTGAGTGGTGAATACGCCATGCTTGATCTCGCCGCAAAAGCGGGTTGGTTGGATTTCAATCAAGGTCTTATGGAAACACTAATCTCCTTTAAACGCGCTGGGGCCGATGGTATTATCACCTATGGTGCTGTTGAAGCAGCTCAATTCATCCAAAAGGAACCTATAAAAAAGTGACACACTTTGCGCGCTCTACTCTTCTCATATCCTGTCTTTTAATTGCAGGATGTTCGTCTTCATATAACGACTATCCTTCCTTAAGATCCGTTCCTGAACGCCCTAATCCAGAAACGTATCCAAGCGATACTTGGGTAGAGGATGAGATTGAGCGCATGAATAAAGACCATCTACACGCCATGGAAGAACACAAACGTTTAAGTGATTCACTGACCTCTAACGGGTCATAACCCTTAATGATTGTTGCTTTCCATAGCACTCATCATGACAGCTAAATCCTTATTCTTACTTCCTCTTGATGACCCAAACTCAAAAGCATAAGCATCTTTAAGACAAGCACCAAAGATACCTGCAATAGTTGAAATAATTCCAACGGCTTCGCCAGGCATGGCATCCTTGTAAAAAGCTAAGGATATCAGGCATGATAAAAGTCCGAAGGCAGCTGACACGACCATCACATCCGCTCGTGTATTATTCTTGCCAGCAGCAACAAGAGCCATATCACGTCTTCTTGCACTCATACGATCTTGAAGAAACGCTCTTTCAAGATCGCGATCAAGTTTCAAAATAGTACGTTGAAATTCTATTAAAAGCTTTGGATCACGCTGCAAAACTTCAACTGCGGTTGCTGCAGTGTTCGTCCCAGTCAGCTTTTTGGCAATATCAACCACGCGCCCTGCAATCATTTGAGTCGTATTGGAATTTTCAGTGTCGCCGGAAAACCAGCGAGCAATCATTGGTGCCATTTCTGCCAAAGTCATGGCAGCTGTTAAAATTGGAGCAACCATAGGTTAAGAGTCCAACTTGAAGAAAAGATGCTGACCTATCTTTACTTGGGGCTTTTTATTGGTCGCCCATTTTGGTGGACGTTGAAGCCAGTTTGCATAATAATGCGTGCTTCCCTTTGTTAGATCTGGCCAGTGTTCCATCAAAACGCCCCGCGCAACTTGTGAGCATATTTTAAGGATTGGATCACCCTCATGGACTGCTTCAAGTTTTGCACGATTGTGATCATCAAGGTTCCAACAAGAAAATTGGTAAGGTTTGAGACAAACTTCGTCCACAGTTAAACCAAAATGACTTTGTCTTTGAACACGATTAATAATAACGTTACCAACAGCAATTAATGATGATATTCCTCCATCACGACGTTCATACTCGCCGCGCGCTTCTCCATACAATGTACGACTCAATATATCGATTGATTTATTCATAAAGACACCTCTTGCTTATTGCGTCAAAATTTGGTGCCAGCCAGTTCCGTCAGAGATAAGAAGTTTTAAGGGTTTTTCATCGATAACACATACTAATTGTCCAACCGATGGTTTAGGGATGGTTGTTTTTTCACAAAGACCAACCATTGAAAATGAAGTTTTCGCAGACGTTAATCCTTCAACAAGCGTTTGCCAACAGTGTTGATGATCTTCAAAGCGGGATGAACTCCGATGACTTTTAATGCACAGCAGTGTTAACTGACCGTGACTGATAAGATCATGAATACAATAATCAGTGTCGCTTTTCCAAGGACCGGTAGCCTTTAAAATCGGCATAGGAAGTGTACATTGACCAACTTTTTCTCCTAAGGAATTTTTAAAAACGAGTTGATCCCCTTCACGAGATATTGTTGCAATTCCTTCTCCATAAACTTCTTTGCATTCAAGAGATCTCAAACGCTTATCAAGATCTAAAAAATTTCCATCCAATTCCTCAAAACTGAGGGGACTTCCTTTATCTTTGCGATAAATAATGGGCATACATTTCCTCTATTCAGTTAAATTATAAAATCAATTTCGAATATGCCCGCCGCGTTAAAGTCATAGTGATAATTAAAAGACCGATAATATATGCTTTCACCTAGCATCTTATTTTGAAGCTCAATTTTAAAATCGCCTCTTTTGATGCAGTCTGAGAGGGATAAATCTGAGATAGTTTCGTCAACAAACATTAACTTCTGTAAATCATGTTTTTGAGCTAATTCGTTCCTGCTATAAATCAATAGTCCATAGTCGTTTTCCTCAGGACTAATCATTCCGTACATTTGTCTGATTTTATTGAAAGGACATCCAGGTGTATAAAAACCGCCATAGCTCAAGACAGGAAGTATATTAAGAAGTCCCTGAGTATGATGAGGAGGAGTTACGAGCCAATTCCCCGATCCTAAATGTTTATGACTTTGCGTAATTGTTTGTAGATTTTGTGTGTTAAATATTTTGTGCCCCACTAATCCTGGTTCTGATAAACGAATCATATAAGGATCGACATCAAGCCCTTTTATGGAATGCTCTTTATGATCAAGTGTCAAATAACCTTTGTTCATGTAGAAAAAATCGATCCTTTGATGCTGATTTTCAAGCACATGACTTTGATCAAGATTACGCACCACAGTTGTTTCATAAAAGCGCCCTGTTTTACTCTGGTTATTAATCATCACAGTAAGAGCTGGATCATGGGTTAATTTTTGCGCCTGAATTTGAACTTCAAGAGATATAAGCTCAGGTTTTTGCGCTTCCCGTTTCAAATGTCCCCAGTTCTTCTCCATGGAAGATTGCATCGATAAATCATAGCTATTGAGTTTATCTGAAATACTTAATTGTGGTTGAAACCCCTCATCAAATGGGCGTCCTTGTTTTGCGCGAATGACCATGTCAAAGTGCATAAAATTCTCTATCGTAAATGAATTTGCTGTATAGAAGACCAAGGCTGTACATGGTCTATAGTGATATTATGTTCGAGAACAGACTGTGTCATCAATGGCTTAAGCCTGAATGAAACACGTGTGCTGACCTCTTCCATCACTTTCTTTAAGGAGTGTCTTTGAGGATATTGATTTCTTTGCAGATATCGATTTTGTTCATCTGCAAGATTTTCAATATTCCATTGCTCTAAAATTTCTTCAGGTGCAATGTTTCCTTTCAAAGGATGTGACGTTGGTTTTTGCTGATGCCAAGAATCATAATAAAAATCATGATTCTTCCATTGGGGAGTGGTTGTCGTTTCTAAGTATTCGGTTGAGCAATACCCTTGATCCACGAATATGGTGGAAAGGCTGACAGGATGCGTTTTCATCCAACTTTTATTAATCCCAACGCTTACCCCCAACACGACGTGAGCTTTTCTAATTCCTCGTTTGCCATCGAGAATCAAACGATAAGATTTAACTTTTCCTTGTAAAGAACCTCCAGGCAAACGAGGATCATCCAAACGCACCATGTGATCTGTCGTAATATCGAGTAAATCAAAAAAATCGCCTTCAAACTTTACTTCCAAACAACGCGCACTGGCGACTAAGTGAGCTAAGGCCATCTTCATCCCATAGTAAACAGACGCTCTACCACGATCGTAATTAAAAAAACTATCCCGCGTTGAAGCTAACGGATCATCTGCACATATGTTCTGCAATTTTATATTTAGCAAACGATCATAGTGCTTTCCGGAGTAAAAAAGCTGATGTTTATGTTTTATCGAAAATGATATTTTCTCACGTCGTCGTTGACCAAGACGCCATCCTAAAATTAATTTTGGTCTAAACCATGAACGCTTAATTCTGAATTTCCATGGTTTTTTGCACTTCATTAAAGGATCTTCTGGGGAAACCCAAAAAGATTTGGAAAGAACTGGATAAAGCCCCAACGCACCTGTATAGGGGGGGTTAATTTCCTCAAGATGAGAATCCTCAATCCAATAACCACTTTGTCCCAAAAGCTGCCCAGACTTCCACCAACCTTCCTTAAATCCTTCACCGGTCAGTGTACTGAGAACTCCTCTGTTTAATTTTTTACGTAAAAATAATGTAAAATTGACATATCCCTCGATTTTCTCAATCCATTCCGCTGATAAAGTCACTTTTATCGCATCCAGAGGCTGGTAAATAAATCGACATTGAAGACTGTCATACCAATAATTTTTGGATATATTAATGGTCTTATGACCTTTAAGAAGGCCTGTCGTCGATACCTTGAGAGATGTACGATTGACAAAAAAAAGTTCTGGCGCACCTTCCAAAATTAAATGAGGGTTTTCCTCGAGCGATTGTTTATAAAACAATTGATCCCAAGCCCCTTCTTCTTGGCTTTTTTGGTTAGCAATCTTACGTAACTCCTTGTTAAAATTTAAAGGCTCCGCTAAAAATTCCAGCTCTAGCACTTCTCCTTTTAACACTTTGGGGATTTTCACAAGACAGCCTTTAAAGAGTAGACTCACTTTCCCCTGATACTTGAGAGCAATAAAAACGTAGGGCAAATCCTTTGGATTGAGGTTGAAATTTTTCTCATTCGCAATAATCATACGTGCATAGGGAATTTGTCCCTCCTCTTCGCCGATTTCAAGACGCAAAGGAATGAGCTCTTTTTGTAAGTGCTTTTGAGGATCAAAAGTCTCATTTTCTGTCGCCCAAGTTACAAATATATCAATCACCACTAGGTCCTTTCATTAAAATCCTTTATTTATGCCTATCTCGAATTTTTTTCTCGACAAAACCACTGTTTATTTGGCATAAGCTATACATCTTGTGTCACACGTATTTTTAGCAGGTTAAATGTGAGTAATTCATCCGCTGCGATAACTTCAGAGACAAACAACACCATGACTTCCACGAATTGGTTTAAGCAACGTGGATATCTACAAGGTGTCTTCTGGATCCTCATTGTGTCCTTAATCAGTAATATGAATGATATTCTGATGCGTCTTGTTGGCAGTCGCCTGCCATCCATGGAAGTCGCTTTTTTTAGATTCTTTTTTGCTGTTCTCACACTGTTACCTATTATGCTTTATTATCGCAAAACTGCCTTTAAGACAGCGCACCCTGGATTGCACAGTCTTCGTGCTCTACTTTTATTTGGAGCAATCGCTTGTTGGTGTGCCGGCGTCACAATGATTCCCCTTGCGGCAGTCAGTACGCTTGCTCTCACAGTTCCGATCTTTGTTTTACCTATGGCCATTGTGTTTCTCGGAGAAAAAGTAGGCTGGCAAAGAACTGTTTCAACACTCATTGGTTTTGGCGGTATTTTGGTTGTTGTGATTGGGAATGGTCATGAAGACCAAAATTTCTGGCAATCCCTCGCAACGTTCAATAATGGCACCCTCTATATGATTGCTGCTTGTATTCTCTTTGCGCTCAGCGATATTTTGAATAAAAAGATGGTCGTTAAAGAATCTAATCTCTCCATGATGTTTTACATCGCCTTGGGAACAACAATTTTTGGCATTATCCCCGCTTATATGGTGTGGACTCCTCCTAGTATTCATGAACTCGCTCTCCTATTCCTTCTTGGGTGTGGTGGCAATTTGATTCTATTCTTTTTACTTAAAGCTTTTGCAGCAACAGATGTTTCAGCTTTAGCCCCTTATCGTTACCTTGAGCTCTTTTCTGCTGGCATTTTTGGCTTTGCTCTCTTTAATGAGATTCCTGGGGTTTGGACTTTGGCAGGCGCTGCAATCATTGTTCCTTCAACGTTTGCTATTGCCTATTACGAAACTCATCAAAACAAAAACCTCAAAAAGAAGGAAGCTGAGAGAAGAAAACTAAAAGAAGCAGCTTAAGCTTAATACCGCTTGGTCATAAGTTTAGACTTCTTCTAGCTCTAATTTCCAGCCTCCCTCTAAATCCCATTCTTTGGTATGAAGCGTAAAATCAATAACACGCATTTTTAGGTGCGGCCTGTAGCGCACATAAAAATATTCTCCAATTCTTGGTTTTACTTCCAATATAATTTTTTGAGCATCAATAAGCTTGTAGGGCACTTTTTCATTAAAATTATTCATCACACGCAAGGTTTTATCAACAGGTGGTCTCTCTAACGTCATGTCGAGTGTTCCATCTTCTTCAACGAATCGTTGATAAAATGGCTGGAGGCAATCCACGCCTATTTTCTCTCCACACCAAAGTTTTTCATGGGCAAACGGCGCTCTATCGTCACAAGAAATAACACTGCGATACTTCCGATGACCGATGATGCTCAAGTACTTCAACTCACCTTGCACAGTACGTCTAAATTCACCTGCACTTATGGGTTCTATGGTTTGTTTGCATCCGCGCGCTGAAAAAGGCGGAAATCCTCCACGTGAAAGAGTAATAATTGTTTCTTCCATTTTTACCACACTGCCCATCGGGGAAGAGGTGCCCTTTGAGTTAAGGCCGCACGTCTAAAGTAATCCTCAAGAGCTTCATTAAAGTCCTGCTCAAGATCATTGTCATTCTTTTCTCTTTGCAGAAACTGCTCTGCATTAAGGTTCTTTAATGTCTTTTCAACATTTGTCATTCACATTCTCCTTCAGTATAAAAAATTAAATTCTGATAAAAATTCTAAAAGTTATAGACGCACTGCTCGCTTGTTTTTCATTTGGAGGTAAAGCATCGATGACACCGCATTCCAATTTAAAGAGGATCAAGGGTTTTCCTAAATGATCTGTGTTCACAAATCGCCAACCGTCTAAACTTTCGATGATCGCACGGTAGATAACCATAAGCTCATGAAGCCCAGGATAATAACTATCAATCGTAAGTTTAAGACGTCCTGTAGCATCACTATCAATCCCAAGATCAAAGTTCTCATAGTTCACCTTAATGATGGGAAGTGTGACATTCTCAAGAACATGACTCACAACAGAAACTTTATATTCTTTGATCTCAGCCAACTTTTTCAAACGATCAAGTGTGTGCTTCATGATGCCAAAATCAGTCATGGATCACCTGCATTTTGTCTTTCAACACCTGAACCAAAAGCTCACTCCATTTCTTCATAGGATCATGAAGTAACGGAGTCGTTGAGACTAAAATGAGATCTCTCCACTTCAAAGCCATGTCCGGTTTAAAGAACGGAGAAAAGCGCATCCGTACTTTGTAAGTAATCTCTCCCTTATCCTCAACTCCCAAAACTCTACCCTTACTCATTTTATCAGAAGGCGTTTTGAGACTTTGTGGTTCTATAGAGGCCCAATTAATAATCCCTGTTGATTTCCAACTTTTTTTATACCCACCCATATCATCCGATTCATGCTGAGGCACGAGGATGCAAACGCGTTCGCGCATGGCGCCAATTTGTTGTTGCATTGTTATTCCTATCAATAATTGTATTGTTTTATTTCAAGCGTGCAGAGCGGTAGGGCAAAAGCAAATCAATCGCGCTTTGTGGCAAAGCCGGCGGCACCAAAAAATTATCATTCGCTGGACCTCCACGATTCTCATAAAGATTTGCAAGAGCAATCAATATAGCGTGAGAAAAGGGCTCAGGAACGTCTTCAACCTTATTACCGTACCCAACCGTGAAAGAAATATTCACAACACCTCTTCCTTCGGTTAGAGAGATAATACTAGGACCAAAATGAAGACGCGCTGTCCTGCCTGATTGGTCTAAGCGGAAATCTTTAATCGTACGATGTCCATAATCATCAACAATTTCAGGATCGCCTTCTAATTGTATAAATGGATTTTTAGGCAATTCGATACCGCCTTTCCCTCGACTCCGCATTCCTTCCAGATACGTTCCATCACTTAAAGCTGAGGCAAAACCTGAGTTAACGGAAAACTGCCACGTTTGCATTATCAGACATTTTCCAGTAAATGCTTCGACCGCCTTACGGGCTGTTTTGATCAGATTATTGAGAAATGCATCATCGTCATCATGATCAAGTTTAAGATAATTCTTAGCCGTTCCTAAGGTAATCGGTTCAAGTTTTGGCGGTTGTAAAAGTTTCAGCGCCATTTATTTCTCCCTAAACGAAGTATAAAGTTGAGTTGGTTATTCTTTCAAGTCTGGATTAGTCACTAAAATTAATCACCTTAAGGGCTTCAAAATTAACGACATCTCCCCCAACTCTCTTTGTTGTATAGAATTCAACATAAGGTTTAGCGCTATACGGATCCCTTAATATCTTAATTCCGGTTCGATCAACGATTTGATAGCCTTCTTTAAAATTACCAAAGAATATTGACTTTGACGCAATACCTGGCGAAAAAACAGGTAAATCTTCTGATATTTCTACGGGATACCCTAGAAGAGTCGACGGCACACCTGCGGTAAGAGAAGGTTGCCAGAGATAATGACCTTGGGTGTCTTTCAACATACGCACAGCAGCAAAAGCTGAACGTGACATTAACCAAACGGCTCCTCGATGATATTCAGGCTTCAAGACACTTAAGAGTCTAATCAGCACATCAGCGCCGTTATTTTGAGCGAACGCCCCCTTGTGTCCCGATTTGATTTCTTCGAATTTTCCCCATTCCCAGTTTGCCCCAGAAACAGTTGGATAAGTAAGAATACCCTTTGGTTTATTTTGACCCTCGCCCCTAATAAACGATAGATTTTCTGCCTGTGCTATTTTCTGAGCAATACATTTTACCAGCCAAGACTCAACATCAATACGCGCATCATCTAAAAGTTTTTGCGTTGCACGTGGCTTTGCATACACTTCATGGACAGGGATTTGAAGCTTCTGGAGTTGCGGCGTTGCAGTTTCTTTACGGTCCTCTTTCTCACTCACCCACCCCACTTCTGCAACATTTTTATCCACAAGCAAATCGACGGAACTCGACGATATATTAATAATATTGGCGAGACGTCGCATGATTGAATATTCTGTTAAAGTCTTACCGATGCGTTCACTGACCACTTCAGGAATCAATAACTTTCCATCTCTTTCTTCTTCCGTGCTCAGACTCTTTTTCTCTAATTCGCGAAAAGTTCCCAGGTCTCCTTGACGAAGATACTGAGCAAAGGCTGCTTTATGTTCATGGTTTTGCCAGGGGGTTTCTTCTCTTAAAGACAGAGAAGGTCTTTGATGAACAATGGGGGCTTTCTTAAGTCCGTCCATCATATGCTCAATCTCCGCATTGAGTCGTTCAACTTTATTTTCCAAAAGGCTATCAACAGACACTTTTCTTTCAATTTTGGTGAGGCGTTCATCTTGACTGGCTTTGAATTCTTCATAAGCGCGTGCCAAATGTTCGACAGTTTTCTGAACTTGTTCCATACTTTCTCCTTAATATAAATGTACTTAAATCTGTAACGCCCGAATGGCCCGCTGAAGTGTGCTGAGAAGTCCAGCATCAAAGTCTATAAACGTTTGATCTTTGACGGCTGTAATTCTCGCATCATTATTGGCAGCAAAGGTCACCAACGACACCTCCAACAACTCTAACTTGGTCAGATGCCGTTCTTTGCTTCTTTGATTTTTTTGCGATTCTTGAACACGATACCCAATGGAAAGACTATCCAAAACACCTGATTTCATGAGGGCATAAGCTTCTCGTGCTTTTTGCAATTCTAGGATAAGGGACCCTTCAACATAGAGTCCTTTATGATCTTCTCGCATGACTGTCCAAAATCCAATAGGATTCTCTGGTTGGTGTTGCCATAACATGAGAGGCAACTTTCCTTTCCGTTGCCATTGATAAAGGCTTTCATGAAACGCTCCTTTTAATACTCTGTCTCCTTGCTCATCAAGAATGTTAAATACACTTGCATATCCTTTAAAACAGACCGCCTTTAAATCCGACTTCGTCTCAAACTGCGTCGGAAGTGTGGCGTGTCGAATCATTTCGATGCTTTCTCCTTGTAATTATTAAAATCTAAGACATCGCCGCCTTTTAAGGGGGCATAGCCCACAGCTTCTCGTTTTTCATTTAGAGTGAGAAATTTTACATTTTGAATTTTACGCCATGCTTCATTACGTCGCACAGCAAAGGCCGGAATACCGTCGATATCATAGGATAATCTTAAAGCGTCTCCATACTGTCTCGCCAACCACGCATTCAATTCATCGGTTAAATAATCCAAAAGCGGAAGAATCGTATCCTCCCAAAGATGGAGGCGGGCTTCACGATAATTGGAAAAAGTAGCATCGCCAGGAACCCCCACCAACATGCTGGGAACACCATAGGCCTGAGCAATCTCTCGCGCAGACATATTCTTTCCCTCCACGAAATCCAAATCCTTAGGCGATAAACCCATCTCACGCCAATCCATATCCCCTTCCATCACCAAGATACGTCCAGCGTTATCTCCTCCTTCATACAAATCACGTAAACTATTGCGCAGTTCTTCTCGTTGATCTTCTGTCAGGGTATAATTTTGTTGATTAGGCCCCACCCGTAAAGCACCAGATGGCCGTCCCCCGTTCTGCAATAACGCTAAGTTATGACCTGACACCTGATTGTGCTGATCAATAGCTGAAAGTGCTGCTTCGATAGGACTGAGCCCATACCAATCATGAAGAGGATTAAAATATTTTAAATGCAAAACTGAAGAGTGACCTCGGATTGAATCCACAGGCAAAATACGCTTTTCTCCGTTTACGGAATATTCAAAAGCCTCTGGCACTCCCGTGTTCCCTGGAATCACGCGCATACGATCCGGTCTTAACGCATACAATTCGACCGGAAATCCAGTTGAATTTTTCACCATCTCCACATAGCTATTCCCCGCTAAAAGTAAATAAGCTAAAACCGATTCAATGAAAGACGCACCCGCTTGGCGAGGGTTGGGATGATGGAGCAAGTCTAAGAGAGCATGCTCTCCTACTTCGTGCATGCCCTTATAAAGACGCCAGGGAACACTGGCAGCGCCGCGCGCAATTAAGTTGACACAGCGATAAACGATAACGTTCTTTTTATAGCCTTGCTCGGCCAAGGATTCATAGCGTCTTGGCGTCCAAACAGGCTGTCCCAAAACATGATACGCAATAATTTTTGAGACAGCACTTTGCTTTACGGGCCATGAACCGCGATTGGCCCACGCCCCTCTCATCCACTTCAACATCGTGAAACCTTCCTGTTGGAAAAGTGATTAATTTTTTTGTTATGCCTCCTTTTTACGCTTTTTTTCTTAAAAGACAAAATTTTTTCTGAAAAAAAGTGACAAAAATGCTTGGAAAGCCGCATTTTATAAAGGGTAAAGAAAGGCAAACTATTTTTTTAATATTTTGCCCTTGTGACGTTTCTGGAGTGCGTCGCGCTGCTCTGATGACGTTGAGAAATGTCATCGCGAGACGCTTCTTAAGCGTCGTGGCGATCTAAGCTGGATCACATCGCTACGCTCGTGATGACGAACATTACTTCTGCGAGACCCCTTGGCCGCGGCAGTCCATCTTGCTTATTTAACTGGATCACGTCGCTTCGCTCGTGATGACGCACTTCTATAGGCCGTCATCGCGCCGATTCTTTCAGAACCGCGGCAATTCAGCGTGTTTATTGGTAACCAAACCACGTCCCTGCGAGGGGCCCCTTGGCCGCGGCAGTCCATCTTGCTTATTTAACTGGATCACGTCGCTTCGCTCGTGATGACGCACTTCTATAGGCCGTCATCGCGCTGGTTCCAGAACCGCGACGATTCAGCGTGTTTATTGGTAACCAAACCACGTCTCTGCGAGGCCCCCTTGGCCGCGGCAGTCTAACTTACTTAATATGCTGGATCACGTCGCTCCGCTCGTGATGACAAAAAAGGAAAGATGCGCATGATACCGAGAAGAACCAGACTTTTTTCCTCAAATGAAAACAGGAAAATGTTATTGAAGAATCCTAGATAATTTCTACAAGGACGCTTTTGAGGCTAAGATCGTTAGAGCTTATCCAATTAAATTATTAAATAAATTCAACTTGTTAACCTCTTTAAGAGGACTAATATAAGAGCAATTCGTCAATTTCTATTTGCAGAATACTTGGTCGTCATGCAAAAAATGCATGCCTGATATGCAAAAATTCTTCTGGTGAAGAGGGGGCGTTCGTGATTATATCTATCTTGTACTGAAGAGAATTTATTCTCTTTGTATGGTTCCAGGCGCAAAGCCTGGAAAAGGATAGTAAATTTATTTTTACTACTCCTACGTCTCCCAGACGTGAAGCCTCCCTGTTAAACTTGCCGGGATCTTTCGGGATCCCGGCCTTTTTTTTATTATGAATCAATCTTCTGTTAAAAGAGTTAACAAAAAGTTAATAATAGAGGAAAGAGACCAAACTATTTAATTGGTCATCAATAGACCCCTTGATATAGTCCCATTCCATAGACGCGATATCGCCAAAACGAAATTCCCGATACAAAGGCGTCATACGCTTAAGAATAAGAATCATATTGCCTCTTGGGTCGTACCAGTCTTTGTTCCGCTCTTCTAACTCTGTCAAGTTATGACGCTTTTCAGCTTCATTAATATTGTTCTTAATATCACGCACCGTATCCTTATAACGACGGGGTGTTAAGAGATACATCACAGACTTGTGCGTATTATCAATGGATTCTTGAGAGAAAAAATACTGAACGATAGGAATATCCTGCAAAATGGGGAATCCTGTCTTCTTAAACTGATGGACTCCTTCTAAGATACCTCCAATCATGATTGTTTCGCCTAAGTTCACCTTCACGCTGGTTTGTACACGACTTAGACCAATCTTCGTGAATTTCTTGGACGCATCATCCACATCTTGGAGAGCATCAACGGCAAGAATACTGCCATAAAGGCTGACATCCAACACGACTTCCGATTTGTTGATGCTATTAATTGTAATTTCAAGGGTCACACCGACGGGTGTTTTGGTAATCGTACCGCCAAATTGTCCCGTCAACCCAAGAACCAATTCAGTCCCTGAAAAGAAACTGGCCTTTTTACCGGTGGACGCGACAAGGGAAGGACGACCAATAATTTCGATGCGACTCCGATTCACATTGGCAATATTCAAGCTATAAGCCACATTCCCAAAGCTAAGACCTTGGGAAAACATCCAAGCATTGGAAATGGTGCCTCCAGTACCAGCTGCAGCTGCATCAAGGCTAAATGTATTCGCAAACGTATTATCGGCAGGTTTGACACCATCAAACTTACCATCAAAACTTGCTACACCGCGTCCACGTAGAAAAGTCCCTGGAGCAACGTTTAAATTAAACTTCTCCATAATATTGTTTCCCTTGACGCTATGTCCTTCTTCACTGACTCTGAGGACCATGGCATCTACCACCACCATTGATTCTTCTTCCTCGCCGGGCTTTTTTTCACCCGCTGCAGGGGCAGCTGCAGGCGCGGCAGCAGCCTCTGCTCCCGCCGCAGGTGCAGCTGGTTCAGGAGAGGGCTGACCGGTGACATCACTGACAGTTGCTGAATCTTGGGCCTGGGCGAGAATAATCTTGCCCTTAGCGTGAAGCGCTTGAAAATCATTAATGCGTTTTTCAACGCCAGCAACTTGACTTGGATTCGTGGCCAATTCCCGGTAACGATCAAAATTTTCTTGAGTTTTTGCGCCATTCCCGATCGCTGCATAAATCATCGCCGCCGCACGATACCCCATGGCTTTATCGGGATATTTCTTTAAGAATTGGTTGATGGCTGCTTCAGCGTGGCTCACATCGCCTGAAAAATAAGACGCACTGGCTAATTCATAAAGAGCATCTTGGTTCTCATTATCGATCAACAAGGCGCTGGCAAACATATCTTGGGCCGCACGAAAACGTTCTTGAGCCATATAAACGCGTCCTAATTGAACATACGCTTGGGGAAGATTGGGATTATATTTCAAGGCATTTAAATAGCCTGTTTCAGCGACCGCATACTGACTTTGATCTCCTTTTTGCGCTTTAATATGATACACGAGCGCGTTTAGATAATGTCCCAAAGGGTTCTTTGAATTTTCATATAAGCTCGCATTAAATAAAGCGCTCGCTCCGTCATAATCCCCCGCGTAGAGTTTCTCAAGACCGCTTGATAAATTGGCTTGAGAGGCATCAGATTCACGTTCTTTGAGATATTGTTTAAGCGTTTTTTGATGATTATCGTGTTTTGCATCCGCCATCGTTTTTGTGGGAGTCTCTGGTGCTTCTGAACATCCGCTCATCCCTAGGGTCAATAATGACACGAAACAGGTTGTGACAAGGAATTTACAAGAAACTGTATTAAATTTTTTCACTGAAGACTCCCGAGTGATTATTAATTAATTTTAATAATCACGTTGAAAGATCTTTAATGAATTGTAAAGTAATTTTTAATTTTCGAAGGATTATAAGTCGAATTTTTTCTGCAAGTGTTGAAAAACAACCGCAGGTACAAGGGAGCGAATGTCTCCTTTCATGGAGGCGACTTCTTTTATAAAGCGTGAAGAAATGTATTGAAATCCTTCCGAAGACATCAAAAAGACTGTCTCAACTTCAGGCGCTAAATGGCTGTTCATCCCGGCCATTTGAAACTCATACTCAAAATCAGAGACAGCACGCAAGCCCCGGATAATTGCTTTTGCGCCGACACTTTTCACAAAATCAACCAACAAAGAATTCATAGGTTGAACCTCAACCATGCCCTTTAATTTTGGTGTCGTATTGATAACCTCTTTCAACATTTGAAGACGCGTTTCATGATCAAACAGCGGCCCCTTATTCTGGTTAGGAGCAATCGCCACAATTAAATGATCAAATAAATCAACAGCACGACTCATGATATCCAGATGACCGTTGGTCATGGGATCAAATGTCCCTGGATAAACAGCAATGTGTTTATTATGCGTCGCTGTCATGGGGGCTGTCACTTTCAATAACGACGGCTGCTTCCTCTGCAGAACCTTCTAAAGCTTCACCTTCGCTTTCGTCGGCGCCGTCACCATTATCCCCATTTTCATCTTCAGGGACACGCGCCACAGACACAACTTTTTCAGCGTCAGATACATTAAAGAGCGTGACACCTTGCGTTGAACGCCCCGCAATACGTATTCCAGACACAGGGCAACGCAAAAGCTTGCCAGCATCCGTCACCAAGACAATTTGATCGGTATGTTCAACAATGAAAGAAGCAACAATTTGACCATTCTTTTCGGTCAGCACCATGTTCGCGATTCCCTGACCACCGCGATTGGTGATGCGGTATTCATAGGCCGAGGACCGTTTGCCAAAACCTTTATCCGTTACGCTGAGGATGAATTGCTCCATGGCTTCAAGTTCACTATAGCGTTCTTGACTCAGTGTTTGGAGAGACCCTGTGCTCTCTTCTCCTTCTAGCTGTTCCGTATTGCCACGCTTCATTTTCAAATACATGGCCCGCTCATCGGTCGTAAAATCAACGTGTTTGAGAATTGAGAGAGAAATTACTTCATCTTTCGCTGCGAGTTTAATCGCACGGACACCCGTTGAGGTACGGCCTGTAAACTGTCTAAGATCACTGACTCTAAAGCGAATACATTTTCCAGCACGCGTCGCCAACAACACATCGTCTTCCAACGTGCAGGCTTCAACGCCAATCAACCGTTCGTCAGCTTCGAGCTTCATAGCAATTTTTCCGTTGGATTTCACATTGGTGAAATCGGAAAGAGCATTACGACGAATGGTTCCCATCGATGTCGAGAACACAATGGACATCTTTTCCCATTGAGTCGGATCATCGGGCATTGGCATAATCGTAGAGATCGTTTCTCCAGCTTCAAGGGGCAATAGGTTAATCACAGCCTTCCCCAAAGATTGCGGTGAGCCCATGGGTAAGGCATACACTTTCATGGAATAACAAATACCACGGCTTGAGAAGAACAAGAGTGGAGTATGGGTATTAGCCACGAAAACTGTTGTAACCACATCTTCTTCGCGGGTACTCATACCGGAACGCCCCTTACCGCCACGTCGTTGTGCACGATAGGTTGAAAGAGGGACGCGCTTAATATAGCCATTTTGGCTGACGGTCACGATCATATCTTCTTTTTGAATCAGATCTTCAAGATCGATATCCGCACTGCTTTCTTCAATTTGCGTCAGACGGGGTGTGGCAAACTGTTCTTTTACTGCCAGCAATTCTTGACGCAGGATTGCATCAATTTTTTCTCTGGACGCCAGAATAGCTAGAAATTCTTTAATTTGTTCAATTAGTTCATTGAGTTCGTTAGAGATCCTATCTCTTTCTAATCCCGTTAAGCGGTGGAGACGTAAATCAAGAATAGCCCGTGCTTGAACTTCAGAAAGACGATATTCGCCATTGACCACACCGGGGCCAGGTTCTGCAACCAACTCAACCAAGGGAGCAATATCAGCCGCAAGCCAACCACGCGCCATCATTTTTTCGCGGGCCACTTGAGGATCAGCAGCTGCTTTAATGAGCGCAATCATCTCATCAATATTGGCAACGGCAACGGCAAGACCTAACAACACGTGAGCGCGCTCGCGCGCTTTTGACAACTCAAAACGTACCCGTCGTGTGATCACTTCCCGACGAAAGGCTATAAAAGCCTCAATCATTTGCTTCAAGTTCATCGTCTTTGGCTGACCACGATCTAAAGCCAACATGTTCACACCAAAGCTTGTCTGCAAAGGTGAGTGACGATAAAGCTGATTCAAAACGACTTCGGCGACAGCATCGCGTTTTAATTCAATAACAACGCGAACACCATCGCGGTCTGATTCATCTCTGAGATCTGAAATGCCTTCGATAATTTTTTCTTTAACAACTTCAGCCATCCGCTCAAGCATGCGCGCTTTAACAACTTGATAGGGCACTTCCGTAATAATAATGGCTTCACGATCCTTACGAATCTCTTCCACGTGCGTCTTCCCACGGATGATAATGGAACCTCGTCCAGTGCGAAATGCGCTGATAATGCCCCCATGACCAAGAATAATACCACCCGTTGGAAAATCTGGACCTTTTACATACTGCATCATCTCATCGATGGTGATGTCAGCATTATCTAAATAGGCACAACATGCATCAACAACTTCACCTAAGTTATGGGTCGGAATGTTGGTCGCCATACCCACAGCAATACCCCCAGCGCCATTCACAAGAATATTAGGATAACGCGCCGGTAATACGGTGGGCTCTTCAATAGTTCCGTCATAGTTCGGACGAAAATCAACAGTTTCTTTATCAATATCTTCTAGTAACGCATGGGCAGACTTAGCCAATCTTGCTTCTGTATAACGTTCAGCGGCGGCCGCATCCCCGTCCATAGAACCAAAGTTTCCTTGCCCATCGATAAGAGGCAAACGCATAGAAAAGTCTTGGGCCATACGAACCATGGCGCCATAAATAGGATCGTTACCATGGGGATGGTATTTACCCATGACTTCTCCGGTGACACGTGCTGATTTTTTATAGGGTTTACCGGCATCAAATCCCGCTTCGTGCATCGCAAACAAAATACGACGATGAACAGGCTTTAGACCATCTCGGACATCAGGCAAAGCACGACTCACAATCACGCTCATAGCGTAATCGAGATACGAACTCTTCATCTCCTCTTCTAGGGAGACACTCACAACATCACTTGTTTTCTCAGCTGGTCCAGTCACGGGCGATCCTCATCAATTACTAAATATTTAGGCTGAAACGATTAAAAAGGAATTTCATCCTCTAAATCACTGGTTAGATTAGCGACACTTGCACCTTCAGCACCAGCCGCCATTCTTTGGGGCTGATAATCAGTATGGCTTTCCCCCACTTGCGAAGAAGAACCTTCTCCTCGGCTATCAAGCAGTGTCAACTCACCTTTGTATTTTTGAATCACAATTTCGGTGGTGTATTTTTCTTGGCCAGACGCTTGATCTGTCCACTTACGTGTTTGCAGTTGTCCTTCCAGGAATACTTTAGCCCCTTTTTTTAGATAGCGTTCCGCAATCTCAGCGATACGATCATTAAAAATCACAACTCTGTGCCATTCCGTGCGATCACGACGCTCTCCTGTTGTACGATCTTTCCAAGCTTCTGATGTTGCAACGGAAAGCTGCACAACTTTATTACCGTCTTGCATATGGCGCACTTCAGGATCACGTCCCAAGTTACCAACGAGAATTACTTTATTTACCGAACCAGCCATTAAATAAACCTTTCTATTCGAAAAAAGTCATCCCTCTTTATAGGACAACTAACAGTGTCTTACCACTCTAAAATCGATCTTTTTAAAAGGATCATGATGTTTTTACTGATTTATTGAAACAATTTTCAAAAGAGCCTAGTCTTTATAAGATGGATCCGTTTGCTCCAGGTGCCTCAAAAGTGCCGCCCAGTCTCTTGCTCCTAAATCAGGCTCAAAAGCCCGCATATCTTGAGCCGCTCTTTCACAAACCTCTGGTGAAGGTATAGTAATCTCGCGCCCCATTCCTAAAATACGACATTG
Organism: Candidatus Nucleicultrix amoebiphila FS5; assembly: GCF_002117145.1. NCBI lineage: Bacteria > Pseudomonadati > Pseudomonadota > Alphaproteobacteria > Holosporales > Nucleicultricaceae (SeqCode) > Nucleicultrix (SeqCode) > Nucleicultrix amoebiphila (SeqCode). The sequence continues at coordinate 454,662 of NZ_CP008743.1, forward strand.
CGTTTGACAGGCTTGCTCTAAATAATAGCTATAGAAAAAGGCTTCTTGCAGAGTCTCTCCAGTCGTTAATGTTCCATGATTTCTTAGAAATATAACCTTATGATCTCCTAAATCTTTGACCATTTCTTGTCCTTGATCAGGAACAAGGGCGAGTGAATCATAGGAGTGATAAGAATGACGATTATAGAAATGAAAAGCGAATTGACTGAGGGGCAATAGCCCTTCCTTTAAACAAGAAACTGCGATTCCTGCTGGAGTATGTAAATGAAAAATTGCATTGATTTGCGGCTTCGCTTTATAAAGAGCCCCATGGATCGTATACCCTGTCTTATTATACTGGTACTCTTTTCCATCAATGATCTCGCCCTCGAAGGATACTTTTAAAAGGTTAGACGCTTTCACTTCAGAAAAAAGCAGCCCAAAGGGGGAAATAAAATAAACATCTTGCCCAGGCATCCGCGCAGAAAGGTGCGTATAGGTTAAATCATCCATGCCAAACTTCGCAAAGAAACGATAAGCAGCCGCTAAATTAGCCCTTAAAAGATTTTCCGGTGTTTGCTGTGGTTTGGATTGGAATTTTTGAACGGCCATTTTTTGCTTCTTCCTTACAGTAAAATCTCATGGGGTTCCCTTAAAATACCCCTCTCCGCTTGGGAGTCAATGAGAATTAGTCATAGCTTACTTTTTATAATTTAATGTTGATTATAATCATATTTTAAGATATTGATATCTAATTATTAAAAGGAGGTGTCTATGTCTCATCATAAAATCTATAATCTTCTCTTAATTTCATTTCTTTTTCTCAACACCCCAGCGGCTCAAGGGTCTTTATTTAAACTGATCGAAAACTTTGAGAGTTTAACGCTCAAAAGTAAAAAACAAGCCCACCCCACAAAAAACATCAATAGGAGAAAATTTCATCCCCTTACAAAGAATATCAAGCGAAATCACGGCAACAACCTGCTCTCTTCTTTTATTAAATATCCCCGAAGCACTGGGTTTCGATCCTATCACCCAACGCCACCACTTATGCAAGATCAAGAACAAAAAACTCCACCAGAAGGCGTGACTTTGCTTAAGCCCGGTGAAACAGGGCACTTTATTAAGCCATCGGAAGATTGGGCCTTTAAAATGCTTTTTTCAAAGGAACATAAGAACTTTGTGATCCGCATGATCAGTGAAATTATGTGGGATAATCCCGATGATCCAATCATCGATCTCCACTTTTTAGGCTCTGCGCAAGAAGAAAAATTTGGTGAAGAAAATGAAACATCCGTGGATGTTGTTTGTATAACGCGTGGCCTACCCGTTCTGTTGAAAATACAAAACAGAAAAAACCTTGATGCTTTGGATCCTGCTGTTTTCCCTTCAGCAAGATTCTGGAACAATCAGTTGCTACCGTTCTTTAAAAAAGAAAATTTGAACTATTCTTTTATACGGTATGGCCTCCCTTTCTTTGTCATGAGTTTTACGCATAATGAAACTTTTGACTATGAGGGAGGGGATGAGAAACACCCTTATATCATTACCGACAAGGTCAAAGAGCGTGAAATTCGTGGGGGGGCTCCAATCATATTCCCCCGTTTTTGGGTAGAAACGTTCTATTGGCATCAAGTTGACATACAACAGTTCTTAAAAAATAAAACCCCCCCTCACTCTGCCTTAGATGAGTTCCTTTATTTTATGACTCACGGGGATAAGATCAAAACGTATTCACCAGAGACTAAAATAAAAGAAGCTTATGAAGCCCTTGACCAATCAAAATGGAGTAAAGAAAAACGAGAATATTACAAAAGCCTATCAAGAAAAGAAAAGTCTCTTAAGAAGGGGGATACTTTAAAACGTGAAATGCTGTTTGCTTATGATGAAGGTTTTCTAAAGGGCAGCAAAGATGAGATGGCCATCAGAGATGAAGAAATTATCGTTAATATGTTGCAAGAGCGATTTGGCTTAGAATCCATATCCAAAGTTACCGGGCTTTCAAAGGATTCCATTAAGGCCTTGATAGAAAAAAGAAAACAAGACTACCAAAAAGAGAAGTTATTCAAGTAACTGTGTCAACGAGCACTTCTCTCATTTGTACACTTACATACTTGAAAAACAAGTCTGAGGGAAAATGAGAGGATCTCCTTGCACCATAATATTCTCTGGCCTGATCTGATTTGCTTGAATGGAACGCGCCAAATATCTGCTCGCGGCTTCTGAAAATTTCTGAGGATGACTGCTGGTGTAAAAATGGATATGAGCGTTCACGCAAGCAGAACGCTTAAGGGTGTGATATTGAAGCTTTTCGTCCACAACTTTAAACACCGCATCAGCAGGATCTAGTATCTCAACCTCTTGGGGCAGCATATCTCTAATTATCGAGGACAAATAAGGATAATGAGTGCACCCATAAATAAGCGCATCTATTCCTTTATCTAATAAGATCTGCACGTAACTTTGAACGGCAACCTTCATTGCTTCTTCTTCAATTCGGTTTTCTTCAATCAAAGGGACAAGGGCGGGACAGGCCACAGAATGAAAAGTCACTTTTGGGTTGATTCGCTTGAAAGCATTCTCATAGGCGCCACTTTTAACCGTTGCTTCTGTCGCCATAAGACCGAACCGTTTGTTGCGCAATGCATGGATTTCTGTCGTTGGCGTAATAAGCCCCACAATTGGAAATTGAAAGATCTTTTGCATGTCATGCAGAATCAGAGCCGAACTTGTATTGCACGCCATCACTACCAGTTTCACACTTTGCTCTTCCATCCAGGTGAGAATAGCCTTTACATAAGAAAAAATTTGTTGAGGTGTCTTGTTTCCATAAGGAAGATGAGCAGTATCTGCAAAATAAATAAAGTTCTCGTATGGCAGATACGCTTGAAGTTTTTTGAGAACTGTTAAGCCGCCAATTCCACTGTCAATCACCCCAATTGGTCTGTTCATGATCTCTTTATCGATCTCTTTTGAAAATTAAAAAATGTAGCTTAGCGTGAAAGGTTCTCAAAGCCAACTGAGAGTTTTTATCAAAAAAAATTTATTCACTCATAATGGGTCCAAAGGCGAATTACTTTGATGATTTTTTCTTTTTCATACACTTGATAGATCAGGCGACGTTGAATATTAATACGCCTAGAATAAGTACCTCTCAAATCACCTGCCAATTCTTCATAAGGGGGAAGATTTTTAAAAGGATCTTTCTGCAGAAGTTTAAAAAGATCCTCTATCTTTTTTGAAGGTTCGCTTGTTTTGCTTTTTTAGCATCTTTTTGTGCTTGCTTTGTAAAATGCAGCTTATAAACAAACTCACCAACCCAGTTTATCTATTGTTTCTTCAAGAGGTGTCTGTAACCCTTCACGAATAGATGCTGCCATACCCGGAATTGATACTAAATGAAGCGTTTCTTCAATAGCCAACAAATCTTCCTCTAAGATTTTCATAAGTCACCATACTTTCTATTAATTATTATATACATACGTTTTTACGTACGGCAAACAAATGTCAGAATTTATTTTTTACCCCAGCTTATCCACACGACGTTGATGGCGGCCCCCTTCAAAGGGAGTGTCTATAAAAGCCTGAAGGGTTTCCAGGGCTATTTTTTCATCAATCAAACGCGCCCCAAGACAAAGAATATTGGCATTATTATGCTGTCGGGCAAGCACAGCTGAGCGCACTCCCTCATTACATACCGCCGCACGAACCCCAGGATAACGATTGGCAGCAATACTCATCCCAATGCCAGTTCCACAAATAAGGATCCCAACAGAATCCTGCTCTGCTTTTATGTGTCCGACAACTTTTAAAGCATAGTCCGGGTAATCAACAGACTCTTCTGAATCTGTTCCTAAGTCCTGCACTTGATGACCCTGAGAGTTCAAATACGATTTAAGCGTTTCCTTTAATCTAAACCCAGCATGATCCGAAGCGATGCAATAGTGCGTCATAAAGCATTTCTATCTTAAGGTTGTTGAGACTACTTTAATAGAATATCGCCCTCTCAAAAACAGAAATATCTTAAGAAGTATATTTTTTGAATTTTTTTTATTTTTGTAGATTATTTGAGAAGTAATTGCTTCTAAAATTATGACCTTAAAGACATACTTATGCTTGACAATTTATGTCTAAACAGACATAATATAAACATAGATATGCTTTAATAAAACATATGAATCGACCCTAAAATATGGGAAAGAAGCTGATTTGGATGGGAAGCTCAAAAAAAGATTTAAAGAGATTCCCTGAAGAAGTTAAGCGGAATGTGGGCTATGCACTTCACTTTGCTCAAGAAGGAGTAACGCATCCAAGTTGCAAGCTTTTAAAGGGCTATGGTTCAGGAGTCTATGAAATCATTGAAGATTACAACACAGATACGTATAGAGCTGTATATTTAGTTAGATTTGAAAAAATTATTTATGTGATTCATGCATTTCAAAAAAAATCCAAAGAAGGCATTAAAACACCTCAAAGGGAATTGAACGTCATTCAAGAGAGATTAAAAAAAGTACAGGAGATTGAAAATGAAAAAAAAAATAAAAGACTATGAAGAAAGCTCAGGAAATGTTTTTCAAGACCTTGGATTGAAAGATCCAGAGAATGAAAACCTTAAAGCTCAGCTAGCCTTACAGATCTTTAAAGCCATTAACGATCGTAAACTAACTCAAGAAAAGGCAGCAAGAATTCTTGAGGTTACCCAACCTGAGATCTCCAAGTTAAAAAATGGACATTTCTCCAGATTTGGTATTGGCAGACTCTTTACCTTTTTAAACCGTTTAAATTATAATGTTGATATTCAACTAAACGAAGCACGAAATCACCACCCTCATCAAAAATTATATGCTTAAAAAATAATAAGGGCGAAGAGATTATAAAGAACCTCCAGCTCCTATCGGGGCCAGAGGTTCTTGAAAGATTTGATTAGAGTTTTTCCTTATTCAGGAAAATGCCCTTATCAACTTTTGAAAAGAATTTCTGGTAAAAAGCTTGATCGTCAATTTGTTTGACTTCAACTGTTCCACCCTTATTGTCCATTACCTTAACAACGAAATTTGCACGGACTTTGCTTTGGTTGTTATGGCTTGAAACGTTGCAACTCGCTTCGATAATGGCATGCTTTTTCCAAGTGGCATGATGTCCCATCCAGAACGTCTTCCAAAAAGCTTCTCCGCTTTCTTCTAGGTCATCTTCTTTTGTTGCGGTTAAAAGACCAAGATCGGGCACTGCATTTTTAACGATATACCCATCATCTTGCAAAACATCGAGAACTGTCTTCATAACAGCTTTTGCGTCTGCGGTATCATAAGACCGGGTTTGAAATTCACGGATCTGCATTTGGCTCTTTTCTAAAGAGATTTTATCAGATGTTTGTGAACAGCCAACAAGGGCAAGGGCAGCAACACTTACAAGAAATAGATTTCTCATCTTTTTTTCCTTAAACTAAATAATCATTAAAACTTAGAGGTGTGATACGTAAAGTTCTCAACCTTCTGGGCTGGATCAAACTTAATCACAACGGTCAGTGTTTTTTGAGTTGTACTCGCAGCTCCTGAGGATTCTGAGTAATCAGCGCCTACGCCACCAAGTAAAAGGGCCTTTTTACTAGCGCCCATGAGTCCGCCCCCACCTGCCGCAAGACCAACACCACCTTGGCTTGATGAATAAGATGCTTCTGTCGCAATCTTGTCATAAACCCAAGTTTCCTTGCCACTGTTATCACGGGTAACGATATTTGGTGATCCTAGAGAAACTGCAACGTCTGCTTGGCTCATGCCAACGCGGATTTCTTTTTGCACGACGCCTACAGTTAAGTTACGGTCAGCAGGTCCTGAACCAATGTTCTCACGATGTTGTTCAGCTGATTTACATCCTGACAATAATGAAACGATAATTGCTAAACTTGCTACGCCAACAAATTGATTTTTCATAATAAAATACCTCTATTCATTTTAAGGTTACATGTCATAGAGTAAATTTTATTTGATGTCTAGGGACTTCCAAGAAGCGCAAGAGAGTTAATTTATAATTTTTCTTTGGCTTTTTTCCTTTTAAGAAACGTTCATTGATTCTTTTGAGATCCATTCGTTATTAATGGTTTTTCTTTTTTAAAAGAAACATAAAAAAACGCTTAAACTTAAAACCAGAAAACACTTCCAGAGTAGCTTAAAATAAGATCTCCTCCTATTTTGCAGAAATGTTCAATACTGGCGTAACCGCTTGCTCACTGCAGAGCGTGACCATCAGATTGGCGACCATGCGGGATTTTTCTTGGGCAGTTAGCTTGAGTCCTTGTTTACCCTCCAGCCTTCGAAGAGCATCTTTGACCATTTCTGTTGCCCCATCCACAATTTTTTCTCTCGCCGCAAGAATGGCTTCAGCTTGTTGACGTTGAAGCATCGCACTCGCAATTTCTGGAGAATAGGCCAAATGACTAATTCTCGTTTCAACAATTTCAATACCAGCGATTGCCATCCGCTGGGTTAAATCAGTCTGAAACTCTTTTAGGATATCAATGCTTCCCCCTCTTAAAGATAACTCACCTTTACCAGGGTGGTCATAGGGATGGCTCATCGCCAGTTGTCTTAAGGCAGTCTCACTTTGATTCAGAATATAGGATTCAAAATGGTCGACATCAAACAACGCTTTAAAAGGATTTGTGACATGCCATACGATAATGCACCCTATCTCAATGGGGTTTCCCATCTTATCATTAACCTTCAACTGAGCCGTATGGGACGTTCTAATTTTCAAAGATATGCGTTGCCCTTTATAAAAAGGATTAACCCAATAAAACCCCTGCTTATCAATCGTTCCAACATATCGTCCAAAAAGTAAAAAAGTCATTGCTTGATTGGGCTCTATGCTCTTTAAGCCTTTGAGAGAAAGAATCCAGAGAACAAACAGTCCAAAACATACTAAAAAAATGAAAACACTCGATCCGTTGATATAATAACGATAGGTCACGATGTCTAAAAAGAGAATAAAAAAGCTTAAAGCTAAAAACGCTGTTCCACTAAGTTTTGTCATAAAACTCTCCACTCTGAGCGATAAGGGGCCCTATCTTCAAGAATATCCCCATATTTTTAAATTTTTATTAAGGAAAAGAGAGAGGGGGGTGTGGTTAGGGCGCGTTGGTTGAGATTCAATTGCTCCAAGCACTCCCAAAAGAAGTAAGTTTAGGGATTTACCGTATCTTAACTATTAAACGCTAAAATATTTTTTGTAGAAAACTATAAAGGAGAAAAAAGATGAAAACTGTATTACTTAGTGCTGTCATTTTGACCACATTTTTTACAGTTGCTAAAGCAACAAATGTTGATGAAAGCTGTCCAGACAAACAAAGCTTATTAGTAGCATTAGGGAAAATTCACGGAGAAATGACGGGTAAATCATTTGAATTTACAGATAAGAACGGGAAAAAGTGGCGCGGCTCAAATCTTGTTGAACACGCTTCACGTGTAAATCTTGCAACCGGCGCAAAGCCTACTTTTACTCCTCTTAGCCCTACAGAGTGTCATGTCTCCTATGAGAAGGCGATCGATACTCCGACAGGAAAAGGCACAGGAATCGCAACCATATTAACTGTTTACCTTACTCGAGAATAGTAAAATCAATGTTTGTGGGCGGAACAGCCAGTTCCGCTCTCACAACTAAAGGCTGGAAAATTCTTTAGTCTGTTCTTTCTAATTCTCTATCGACACAACTTTTTTGGCATCCACTATCTGTGCTCTCTTTACAGATGTCTTCACACTTTTGAACGGCAGCTGCTCTACCACTCGCTGAAGAGAGTCGATCACCCTGCAGTTTTTCTGATCTTTTTCGAACATTACAGTCACGTTCACAATCCGCGACTGGGTTGCCGCGACACTCTTCTTTACAATCCTTAAGAGCCTGAAGAACGTGTTGGGCAACAACATTGGTTTGGGATCCCATTAGAAAACCAAACGCTAACGTAAAGACAAATACTAATTTCTTCATTTTTTATTTCCTCCCTTTTTTTTATTTTCTCGAAAATATTATTATTCTGATTATTCTTACAGTCAAGAAAGATCCTCTCTCCTCTTAGCGTTCACAAAAAATGTATTTGGGGTAGATTTTTGCCTTATAACTCGATAACCTTTCCAGGATGTAACAATGAGGACCCTATGTCACGTATCTCTTATGTCAATGGACAATATCTTCCCCACTCCTTGGCCACGATGCACATTGATGAACGAGGGATGCATTTCAGCGATGGCGTTTATGAAGTTATCTTCTTCATCAATAAGCAATGTATTGATTTGGACGCCCATATAAAACGTCTTGACTTTTCTTTAAGAGAATTAGCGCTGGACTGGCCTATTACCAAAGCCGTTCTTCCTCATATCATCAATGATGTCATTGATCAAAATCGGACTAATACAGGAGCGATTTATGTACAAATCACGCGTGGTACAGCGCCTAGATCCCACGTTTTTCCGAAAGATGCAGCTCCTTCCCTTATTATCTCAACAAAACGCATGCCCTTTTCTCTCAACCCTCAGAAGCTAGAAAATGCGTCTGCTATTATTGTTCCTGATCAACGGTGGAAACGTCCGGATATTAAGACCATCTGTTTGCTACCCAATGCTCTGGCCAAAGAACAAGCGCAACAAACCGGTGCTTATGAAGCAATTTTTAAATTGGATAATGATTTTATTTCTGAAGGATCGAGCACCAACGTCTGGATTGTTGATAAAAACGGAAAGGTGATTACACCTCCTGCCAAGGGCTATATTCTCAATGGCATTACACGTCAGACCCTTTTGAAATTAGGCTCAAAGGCTGGATTACAAATGTCCGAGAAAGAAATAACAGAAACAGATCTTTTGGAAGCTTCAGAGGTTTTTCTCTCGGGCACCACAACCTTTGTAAAACCAATTACTCATATTAATAATAAAGCCATAGGACACGGAAAACCAGGTCCTATAACAGCTAAAATAGCTGAACTCTATTATTCTTACTGTATGGCTGAGTCAGAACATGTACGCCTTGAAACAAAGCATCGCCTCGCCTCCTAAGGCCGTTCTTTTTGACTGGGATAACACCCTTGTCGATACCTGGCCCATTGTTCATGATGCCCTCAATCACACCCTCGTTACTTTTGGACTCAAGCCCTATACTTTAGAAGAATTTCGAAACCGTCCTCAAACCTCCCATCGACAGACTTTCCCCCTTATATTTGGCGATCAATGGGCTCAAGCAGAGAAAATTTACTATAGTCTTTATGCTGGTATTCATAAAAAAATGCTTAAAATTTTGCCTGGCGCACAAGAAATACTTGAATTTTTATATGAAAATGGTGTCTACTTGGCAGTAGTGAGTAATAAAAATGGTCCTTTCCTCCGTCGTGAAGTAGAATACTTAGGGTGGAAAGACTATTTTAAGTGTGTGGTGGGATCAACAGATTCCGCCCATGACAAACCGTCAATATGGCCCGTACGGTGCGCTTTAAAAGAGAGTGGTATAGAGCCTGGACATAATGTCTGGCTCGTCGGCGATAGTGATATCGATGTCGAATGTGCCCTTAATTCAAAGTGTGTACCGGTGGTCGTTGGTAATCATCCCCTGCAAAAAGATTATGGGGATACTGTTTTGCATGCAAAAGACTTTCACACTCTCATTAATATTCTTGGAACTAAAAATCCAGGAATTGTGAAATAAATTTTAACGGAAAATCTACTTTTTCTAGGTAGAGTGAAAGTATATCCCTAAAAAAGGGAAGAATAAGGAGAACAAAAATGCCTGCGGACAAGAATCAAAATCTTCAGGACGTGTTTTTAAATCACCTCCGTAAGACAAAAGCGCCAGTCACGTTGTTCTTAGTGAATGGAGTTAAGTTACAGGGAATTATCACCTGGTTTGATAGTTTTTCTGTTCTTTTACGTCGTGACGCCCATGCGCAACTCGTGTATAAACACGCTATATCAACAATAATGCCTGTGAATCCTGTTCAGTTGTTTGAAGAGGGTGAAGAAACTGGTTCAGGCAATTAGGACATAAGTTATATATAAGCGTGAATGATCATCCAACAACAACAGAAGCCACAAAGGCCATTGTTGTATACCCAGATTTAGTGTTTAAAGAAGCCCTCAGGCGTGACCCACAAGCACGTCTTGAGGAAGCTATTGGTCTTGCTCAGGCCATCAATCTCGATGTGGTCTTCTCTGAGATTCTCCATCTAAAAAAAATGCGTCCTGCGACCTTAATTGGCGGTGGATCAGTTGAAACCTTAAAAGGGATTATTGACCATCATAACGTCCAACTTGTGATCGTTGATGCCGCCTTAACACCTGGCCAACAACGTAACCTGGAAAAAGCCTGGGCAACAAAGGTCATTGATCGTACAGGGTTGATCCTTGAAATTTTTGGAGAAAGAGCGCGCACAGCCGAAGGACGTTTGCAAGTTGAGCTTGCGGCTCTAACGTATCAACGCAGTCGTTTAGTACGATCTTGGACGCATCTTGAACGTCAAAGAGGTGGCCTTGGATTTATTGGTGGACCTGGCGAAACCCAGTTGGAAGTAGACAGACGTCTTATTACAGATCGCATTACGAAGCTAAAACGTGAGCTTGAAACTGTTAAAAGAACGCGCGCGCTGCACCGCGAAGCCAGACGGCGGGTCCCCTATCCAATTGTCGCTTTGGTTGGGTATACAAACGCAGGCAAATCGACACTTTTTAATAAGCTAACGTCAGCCAGCGTTTTTGCTGAACACATGCTCTTTGCTACGCTCGATCCAACCATGCGTCGCGTCAAACTCTCTTCTGGTCGAGAGATCATACTCTCTGACACTGTAGGGTTTATCTCAGAGCTGCCGACGCAACTCATTGCGGCCTTTAGGGCGACACTCGAGGAAGTATGCGAGGCTAATTTAATTCTTCACGTGCGAGATATCGCACACCCTGAAACAGAAAATCAGTGTGACGATGTTCATCATGTTTTAAAAGATTTAGGTCTTGAGATCGCTATGGAAACTCACATGATCGAGGTTCTCAATAAAATCGATTTATTACCTGCTTCTGAGAGAGAACACATTCATTCAACTCCGTCTCAAGTTCCTGTATCAGCCCTCACAGGAGAAGGGTTAGACGATCTTATTAAAGCCATTGAACAGCATTTTGCTAGAGATCACAAACCTTATCACTATGTCCTAAAGATTGAAGATGGCGCTGCCCTTTCTTGGCTCTACCGTCATGGAGAAATTGTTGAGCGTAAAGATGGAGAAGAAACTATCACTCTCACTGTAGAGATGAGTGATAAGGATACCGCCCGTTTTCAAAAAGAATTCGGATATTCTTCCTTAGGCGATCTTCCAAAATCCCTTTCATCCTAAAAAACATGAGGCCCCAAAAGAAGGACCTCATCCTTCATCAGGCCTCACTTCAAGTTTTTGATCTCCTCTTCGTTAAGACCCGTACACGCGATGATCGTTTTGATAGCTACTTGCGCGGCAAGCATGTTCCTCGCAATCTCAAGGCTCGCTTCTTTTATACCTTCTTCTCTTCCTTCTTTTATGCCCTCTTTTTTACCCTCTTCTTTGCCTTTTTCTATACCTTGCATTATCCCTTCTTCTTTTTGAGCGCTCACATAATGACTAATATTTTGACGTTTGATATAAGCCTCCTCATAGCGCATCATCACATCTTTTGGAAGTGTTCGAATGGTGTGATAGGCTTCCTTAATCACCGGTGACGACACACTCTGTTCAACTTCTTCCATAGACTTTAAATGACCATGGGCGAGCAACTCGAGCCACTCGCGATAGTCCGCAGACTCCCCCGCTAAGACTGAAAGAGGTTTATGATGGGAGAACGCTGCCAGGTTAATATCGATGAACTCAAGACCGCTCCGTGTAATTCGGGGAACCTTCTTCTCTGCTAACACAAAATCCCGGCGTAATTCATCTTCTCCCCAAGGCTCCATCCGATACCAGGGCAGAAGTTGATGAAGGTGATGGGGCACCTTGGGGGGCTTTTCAAAGAGGCTAATCCCAACGACTTTTCTTACTTTGTCGGCAAGGTCTACATCCGTTTTAAGCTCTGACCATTTAAACCCCTTGGGAAACTGGCGATGAAACAAACCACACACATGATCAAGAATACGAATGTCCCAGAAATTCTGCGGTTCAACTTGCACTTCCACATTGATCAACCCAAACCGTGTTTTACAAATCAAATCCAGCTGGGTATTGCGCTCTTCTGCCGGCAGCGAGGCCACAAGATGATAATAAATCGGCGCAAGCTGTTTTAAAAACTCACGCATCTTACCCATGGATCTATTGGTCCTGGCATTGATGACAAGGGGATCCTTCAGGTCCTTCTCGACCTCCTTCATAAGAAGGATATGCTTTTTATCGTTTATAAAACCTCTGAGCGCTGTAAAACTTTTAAGAGGATTCAGGGCCTGATCCAAGTATTCAGACTCTAGAATTTCTTCTCCCAAGACGGCACTCAAAAAGGAATTCCGAAAATGATCCTTTTGCATCACATGCTTAAACACCGAATCCTCGGTCGCATGGATGTAAACGCCTTGAGGATATTTTTGGGAAGATTTCGTGACAAAAGACCGACGCTGGATTTTTGGAGGGAGAGGCTTGCTTCGAAGCGTAAGCCCCTTCATGCCATCGACCAGGTCTTTCATCAAGAACGACCCGTGGCTTTCGCCAGGACTCATCATAAATAAACTTATGACACTTGCTATAAATTTTGGACGCATCCACTGCAGACCCATGGAACTCTCTCCTGTTCAATAAACGTTACACAACGCCCGCATGATTCTTTTTGATTTATTTAGAATACATTATCTATATTTATCACTATGTCAAGTTTTTTGTCAATTATGTGCCGTAAAGATCTTATGAACAAGTCTGCGATTAAATTTTCACCATCATGCGCGCCACAATTTTATTAATGCGTGGTCGCGTATTGTTGGTTTGAAAAGTCTGCGTCGGGTTGGCTGGATCTCGTTGCGTATTCACAATTTTAGCAAGAAAATACGAGTAACTATATTCTGCTCCCAATGATATTGATGTGGATACAGGTACTTCAGCACCAACCCCCGCAACGATTCCAGTTAAACGCTTTTTTACTTCATTGTTGACCAATTGACCGATTGAATAACGGTTTGACATTTTAAAGCTGGTGTTATCCATCCCAAATTTAAAATAAGGAATAAATGCTTTTTTTACGGCATACCCTAAACGCAAAGCTATATCAAAAGTGTTTTCTGTTTTTAAGGATACATTCTCAATCAATAACGCTGTTTCAGGTTGCGTAGTCCCGTTAATGTTAGAAAATTCTCCTCCCATCTCAAAGCCAATCATAAAGCCACTTTTGTTGATGTGGTCATAGCCTATAAACACTCTGCCCAAGGCTCCTTCTCCCGCCAGATCAATTGAGCGCGTGCGCGAAATTCCCAGAGCAGATTGAGTGGTCGCTATCACAGCTTTTGACCAGCCGTACCCTGCACCAAAACCAAATTTAAATCCTGAACGAATCATACTCTCTTTAGGTTTTGCCTTGGCGTATTTTGCTTCAGCGGGGACAATTGCCAAAATTCCTAAAAGGATACTTACTGTGAAAATTCTTTTCATTTTATTTTTGATTCCTTTACCTTTTATTTAAATCGCACTTGAAGAAGAAAGTTAGCCACATCCGCCAAAGAAACAGTATCTTCAGTAAGTGCGCCTCCTAATAATGCTATATAGTTTGCTCTTACTTGACCATCATCACCGAGAGCGCCACCCCCACCGTTAATCGAGTTGGTAATACGTCTAAAAATAACCCTTAAAAGATTGCGGGCGCGATCATCAATATTATCGCCCGCGAGTCCTACCCCACCAATAGCAGGAATTGCTGGTGCAATCGTGCCATCCACTAAAGCTCCCACTCCCAAAAGGCCTCCAGCATTTCCTGGGTTAAGGAGAACTGCTGCCCCTCGAACCGCATCAAACTCAATCTGGGTGTCCGTCGCCAGCTCTGCAAGCAAACGAGACCCCATGAGAGGCCTCGCACCTTGGGAGAAAGTTTGCTGTAATATATCAATGTTGGGTTTAATGGCACCAGGACCTACTTCTGCCTGAATAGTTGTTACATTGGTTGTAATAGCACCAGGTCCTACTTTGGTCTGAATATCAGCAATATTCACATCAAGATCTCCTGGACCAACTCTAGTAACTGTTGTTGCCAGTCCTTGTACACTTGTATCATCGTAAATTGCTGCCACCACATCGGCAGGTAATTTACCATCCGTGGCTTTTAAGCCAGATAAGTTTAAAAAGACCATCCCAAGAAAAGCAAAGATCTTCGTGCATCTCATGACTCTCTCCCTGTTTTTTTATATTTATTTTTAACCATATTAAATAATGATCGACCTATGCAAGGATGAAAGCTCCGTTTTAATCTGGTTTCTTTGTCTCAGAAGCAGGAAGTTGAGAATCTTTTGGTTTCGTTTCCGCAGGAGATTTTGCTGCAGCAGCCTTGTTTGCGGCTTCAACGAGTTTTGCGCCTTGCAGTTTAAGCGGTTCAGTTGAGGATTGAAGAGAGGATGAGGATGTTTCTTTTGACACTGTCGCTGTCTTTGTTTTCTCTTCAATCTTTTTCATGTCTTCTTTAGGAGACTCTACCTTCTTCTTTTTTTTCTTCTTTTTAGTTTTTTTAATTTCAGGGTCCTCGACAACTCCTCCACCTCTTTCTCCATGCGCAATTGGTGCGCTAGGAGTTACGGCTGACAGGGATGGGGAAACCTCTATTTCTGCTTCAGGTTCTGGACCATAATACCCCTCAAGACGATTACGCCCTCCCTTAAGAGGAGAACTATAACAATCACGACCAGCTAAGGTTTTATAGCAATAAAGTGGTTGAGGACGATATTCAGCTGGAGGTCTTGCCCAACCTGATTCAATAATGTCTTCAGAGCTCCTCCATCGCCCTGCATCACATGCACTCAGAGTAAGAATAACGCTCGTTGATAAAATCCATGACCCCAGATTTTTAATCATTGTTGCTCCCTATTTTTAGTATTTCTTATTTTCTAAAGGATGAACGTTTCAACATAAAAACACAATACTTGAGTTTCATTATTGCTTTTGCGATGATGAAGCTGAACATTTTAGAGGAATACCTATGAAGTCGATCATATTACTGACCACAAGCTTACTCTTGATAACAGGAACCCTTAATCCTTTGAATTCCGCCGATCCGAATGATTTAAAAAAGCTGGAAAAAATTCTGCCAAAGCGTCCTAAAATCCTAGATTTATCCAATGCGGATCTGCGCAATTATAATTTAGAACATGTTGATCTTCGTCGAGCAAATTTACAAAATGCCAACCTTTCAGGCATGGTTTTGGATAATCTTAAACTTGATGGCGCTGATTTAAGAGGTGCCAACTTCACGGATGCTAATCTTAAAAGTGTCTCCTTAAGAGATGCAAAGCTTCAAGGAGCGATTCTTAATAACGCTACGATTGTCTACTCGACTTTTGTTAATGCCCGCATGGAAGGAACGCAACTTAAGGGAACCATTATCGAATCAAGCAATTTTGAAAGAGCGAATTTAAAAAATGCAATTTTTGATAACAGCCAGATCACTATGTGCAACTTTAAAAATGCAAACTGGGATGGTGCTTCCTTTGAAGATATCCAAGAAGATCGCAATAGTTGGTATTGGTAAAGATCTTTGGTAGCGGAGGAGGGACTCGAACCCCCGACACGCGGATTATGATTCCGCTGCTCTAACCAGCTGAGCTACTCCGCCAAAGCTTGAGTGTGTTTAGCTATACTGATGGTGATTCTGACTGTCAAGGCGCAATTCGTTCAAAAATCAAACCTTTATTTCTAGACATAAGTCAAAGACCTCCCCCTCTGGGAGAGGTCTTTAACTATGTATATAAAAAACGCGGACCCAAAGGATCCGCGTTTAAACTGTACAAACTCGAAGTGATTAGTCGAGGTTACCAGAACTTCCAGAACCACGCTCTGGAGCATCGCCCTCTTCCGCACCTGGATAGTCAACAGCTTTTGGATTGATGCCAACTTTGCCAGCTGTATCAGAGAATGCTTGACTGGATCTTACACGATCCATGCACGCACGATACTCACGTGAATTTGTTGAATAGTGCTTCATGCAATCTTCACTCCAATTCATTCTCTCATGGCGTGCCGTGCAACCACTTACTACTACAAGTGCACCAACTGCTGTCGCTAACAATAATTGTGATTTCATATTAATCCCCACTTTTATAATTAAAAACTCTTATTACGTTACCAACGTAAGGGACTTCCAATACCCTTGTCAATAAAGCGCCTTGAGCTGATTCTTACTTATTTCAAACTAGTGCTTTAAAGACACACTTTTTTTAACTAAAAATTTTAACCTCGCCGTCGCTCAGTACGTCTTTCTTTATACAACCAACGACTTCCTTTGTAGCTACTATCTGGTTCCCAAGTATTCTCGCGGCTCAATCCAGCCTCACAACCACATAAACCCAACAATGCGACAACAATCAACAAACGATACATTTTTTTATCTCCCACAGTGAGTATGTGAAAAGAGAGATAAAAGGTCAATACTAATGACGCTTTTTCTTCGTCTTAAGATCGGGACATAACCTTATTATAAAGCTCAATAATTTGAACTTTATCTTTTTGATATTCATCCCACACACTTTGTCCCCAACGCTTAACAAATGATTGATGACAAGTTGCATTGGAAGCATTCGCAACATCATGGACCGTAAGCCACTGAGGATTTTTCTTTTGTACAACCAAAGGCCAATCCTTTTTCTCTTCAGTCGCCAAGCGCAGAAAATGTAAAATTTCTTGGATCTTCTTTTGCTGATCAAACATCAAATATAGAGCGATGATGTGCACATTTGCCGATTGACGCGCACGACGATCAGTTTGGTCACCAATGTGTTGTGCCGCATAAGAATCAACCGTGATTCGATGTACTATAAAATAATCAGGATCAGTGAATTCCTTGGCAAGAATATCTGTATAAATCTGCCAACATCCACTATGAGCACCAAGGTAGGGGTGTGTTTGAATAGAACTGGCCTCAAAAGTGCCTAAGCAACCACGACAGGTTTCAACCATGCGTCACACAGAGGCGTGTTGAGAATTTAAGGTCTCTCTTTATAAATCGCCACCAACTGATCCAACATTTTAAGAGCTTCTTCATAGGGACGTTGAAAACAATTGCGACCAATGATTGATCCATGGCCTCCCCCTTCGCGAATGGCTTTGGCATCATTATAAACCCCGTCTAAATCCTTTGTTTCCCCACCTGAGAAAACAACCAACCGACGTCCATTGAAAGTAGATTTCATCACATGATGCACGCGAGCACTTAAAGAATCGACCGCTATATTGTTGGTTTGATAAACTTTTTTACTTTCTTCAAATTCAATATGGCTACTAGGAAGCTTTACTTTAATCACATGAGCACCTAACAAAGCCGCCATGTGAGCACCATAAGAAACCACATCAATCGCTGTCTCTCCATCTTTGGACATGTTACCGCGCGGGTAGGACCAGATGATAACGCCCAGACCATAAGACTTTGCTTCCTCGCTGATATTGCGAATTTCTTCCATCATGGCATAGGTATTGTCTGATCCAGGATAAATTGTAAATCCTACAGCAACGCACCCTAAACGTAAGGCATCTCGGATAGTGGCAGTAATAGCTTGATCTGATTCTAAAGGAACCTTGGCAAACCGCGTAAGAGAGTTTCCACTATTCATTTTAAGAATTAAGGGGACGGCGCCTGCATAACTATTGGCACCAGCTTCAAGCATCCCTAAAGGAGCCGCATAAGCAGAAACGCCACCTTCTATAGCTAATTTAAAAAAATAATGGGGATCATAAGCATCACTGTTCATTGAAAAACTACGATCTGGCCCGTGTTCAAATCCTTGATCCACAGGTAGAATGACCATTTTACCGGTATTTCCCAAACGACCATGGGTCAAAAGCCGCGCAAGATTTGTCTTCGTGCCGGGATTGTCACTTTCATAATTTTGTAAGATCTTTTGAACAACGCGTGAAATTTTCATGCTAGGACCCCATAGTTTTTTTTCATGAGTACACGATGCGGATGAGTTCTGCAATGGATTTTGCGTGAAAAAGTATTTAAGAAAAATGGTCGGAGTGGCGGGATTTGAACCCACGGCCCCCACACCCCCAGCGTGGTGCGCTACCAGACTGCGCTACACTCCGAACAAGCGGGACTATAATGTTTGAAGAATTGCAACGCAAGCCTTTTCTCCCCAAACAAATGAATGCTAAACAATTGACGAAAAGCAGCCCAGTCGTTATGATTTCTTAAAATTAATAATGACGTTGGGTGTGCAGTGAAAAATCCCTTAGACCAATTTGCCATCAAAAAAATTATTCCTCTAGAACTTTTTGGGTATGACATTTCTTTTACCAATGCTTCTTTGATGATGGTACTTGGCACTCTTGGTTTAATTGCTTTTCAAGCTATAGCATTGCGTCGTCGTACTCTGATTCCCCAGCGCCTCCAGGCCTTTTATGAAGTCATCTATGACTTTACTTCGGGACTGTTAAAGGATACAGCAGGCGAAGAAGCGATGCGCTATTTCCCTCTCATTTTTTCTCTTTTTACATTTGTGCTCTTAGGCAACATGATGGGAATGGTTCCGTATTCTTTCACCTTTACAAGTCATATTATCGTCACCTTTAGTCTCGCTCTTCTGGTATTTATTTTTGTGACTATGGTGGGGCTACTCCGTCATGGCTGGCATTTTTTCAGGCTCTTCTTTCCCGAAGGCATCCCCATTGGTGTTGCTCCGATCCTCATTCCCATTGAAATTATCACTTATTTTATGCGGCCGGTAACGCTTGGAATTCGTTTATGCGCTAACATGTTGGCGGGACACGTACTCTTAAAAATGTTTGCCGCTTTTACAATTAGCCTTGGAATTGCAGGGGTTTTTCCCCTTGCCTTTAACGTATTGTTCACAGCTTTCGAATTTTTTGTGGCTTTTCTTCAAGCGTACATTTTTGCAATTTTAACGTGTGTTTATCTGAATGATGCTCTTCACCTTCACTAAAATTAAGTGTAAGAATAATCATTGATAAAAAATATTAAACAAACTAAAGAAGGGAACTTTTTAAGATGGAAGTAGAAGCTGCAAAAGTATTAGGTGCTGGTCTAGCTGTGATGGGCGTCTTTGGTGCTGGTATCGGTATCGGTAACGTGTTTTCAAGCTCTATTAGTTCCATTGCGCGTAATCCTTCGGCTAAAAAAGAAATTTTCAACATGACGATTATTGGTGCTGCGCTCACAGAAGCGATCGCTATTTTCGCGATTGTTGTAGCCTTTGTGATCTTGACGAAATAGGCCTTACGACGCCTAGAGAGATAGAGCATGCCTCAATTAGATATTTCAACATACTTTTCCCAACTATTTTGGTTGGTTCTCTGTTTTGGTGTGCTTTATTACTATTCCTCCCGTTGGGCTCTTCCTCGCCTTATGCAAGTTCTTGAAGAACGTTGGCAAAAGACAGAGGGCACGCTTCAGCGTTCAAAAAAATTAAGAGCTCAAGCTCAAGATATAAAAGACACCTATGAAGCGCTACTCGCCCAACGTCGGAAAGAAGCTCACCAGGAAATTGACAAGATTACAAAAGACATTGCATCCGATATCAGCACGCGCCGCCAAACAGTCATTGGTGACATTAAAAATCGGATGCGTATCGAAGAAACACGCATCCTCAATAAAAAAAATGAAATTCTCTCCGATGCCAAAGAGATTTCTCAAAGCTTAGCTGAAAATATTGTGAAACAAATGCTTGTTGTAATCATCCCTGAATCCCAAAAAACGCATTCTCTCAAGAGTAAAAAATCATGATTCATGATCCAAGTTTTTGGTTCCTTATTTCCTTTGTCATTTTTTTTGCCGTCATTGGAAAAAAAGCCTGGGTCAGTGTTAAAAATGCTCTTGATCAAAAGGCCAAACATATTGAAAAAGATCTGCATGATGCCAAACAGGCTCTTGAAGCAGCGGAAGCTCTCTTACGAGAGCAAGAAATTTTAAATGAGCAAACAAGTGAAAAAGCTAAAGAGATTTTAAGACATGCCCAATTAGAAGCCACGAGACTTAAAAAACAAGCCCTGGCTGATTTTGATGAATTCGTAAAAAGTCAGGAGCATCTTTTAGAAGAACGCATCCGTCGTGCTGAAACGCAAGCTCTTCATGATTTAAGAGCGACAATCATTGAAGCCAGCTTTGAAGCTGCAACCATCGCTCTTAAAAAGAACCTCACGCCCGCAGCTTCAGAAAAGCTTTCCGATGAGCTTCTTGCTTCTCTCTCATCTTCAAAAGAGTTCAGCAAATTTCTGAAGAATGACGTCTAACCGGAATCAACGATGAATTTTTTTTCATCACTCAAAGCACACTCCCGCTCCCATATCGGGATTTTTCTTCTATCGCTAATCTTTTTGATTTCTGCCTTCAACTACGCATTGATAAGAGATACTAAAGATGCATTATTGCTGACTCAGCCAGGAAGCAGCGCTGAAACAATCGCAACTTTAAAATCCTTGTCTTCCTGGGTTCAAAGTGGATTCTTTGTGGTGTGCGTAGGGTTGTTTTATAAAACGCAAAAACTTCCCTTAATAACATTGAGTCTCATGGGAGTAACATTGCTGGGTGGAGCGCTCACCCTATTGCTAGCCCTGCTAAACCAGGGGGGCGATACTCTGATTTTTATCAAAATTTTTTATATCATTGCTTCCCTATGGGGAGGATTTATTTTTGGCTTTTTACTCTTTGCTCTCGCCAATAGTCTTTTTAATGTAACCCAAGCACGTTATGCGTATCCATTAATTTTGATTATGATTAACCTCGGAGGATTCTTAGGAGGCTATTCTTTTCTTTTAAGGTCACAAAATGCAATCGATGCTGATTTACAGGCAGGGCTTGCAAAGATGCTTTCTCCGACGATGGTTCTCTCTTTTATTTTTCTTTGTCTCTGTTTTTATGGCCTCAATCGCTTTCCAATTCCTTTGCTTGAGAAAAAGCCAAGCAAAGCACTCTCTTTAAAAGTGTCAGAGCAAGTAAAATATCTATTCTGGATTGGTCTTATTCTTGTGAGTGTCACCCTGTTAACCACCTTAATTTCTCTCTATTTCAAAACAGAACTAAGAAGGGTTTTCATGGATGCAACAAGCTATTCAGATTTTGTGGGAGAATATGCACGTCTTTCCGGTCTTTATATGACGTACGGTAGTATTCCCGCTTTATTCATTCTTTGGATTTTACCCTGGCGTTTTAGTGCGCTTCTTGGTCCGATTTTGACGATTCTTGGTCTCGGAGTAGTTCTCCTTATTCATCAACATCCTTCTGTTTTAGAAAGATTTTTATCACCTGAAACACTAGAGACCGCTCAAATATTTTTCTGGTCAACAGCGTTTTTTAATATCTTATTAGGGACGATTAAGGGCACTCTGTTTCGTGTTACCACAGAAATGCTTTATATCCCCCTCCCCTCACATACCAAGTTTTTTAGCAAAGGAGTCATTGATCTTTTCTTAATCCAAGGGGTGACTGCCTTGATTCCTGTATGGTTAAGTCTTAATCCAACACTCTTAAGTAATCCAGAATCAAGTGTTGTTCTCTATGGAGCGTTGATCATGTCTGTTATGTGGTTCGGAAGTGTGTTGATCATAGCCCCAACTTTCAAAAAGCTAGAGACTGCAAAAGCATAACACTATCCTTTCTTGCAAACAGACATCGGCATGATAAACAAGGATACAAAATTTTCAAAAAAGTCATGCGTTAGAGACAAAAAAGATAGGCAAAATTTCTGACTAAGCACTAAAGATACATGTCTCCTTTTAGACAAAATTGCATCCTCCCCTTTCCTTACAAGCATTGTTTATTTTTCATAATCCGTTCATTTTTATATATTTTTTTATCTTCTCAGATCACATTTTCTTATTTTTATAGATTGACAAAAAGTAATTAAAATTTTAATTAAAATTTCCCAAACTGATAAGAAAGAGGATGCCTTGTTAAAACCTTTATTTATGCTATTGATAACATCAACATTTTCCCTTACGTCATTAAATGCTAGCAAATTTCCAGAGAGTGAAGAAGATAAAACTGAAAAACATCTGCAAGCGCACGATCATTATGAGGCCCAAGACGACGAAGACGATCTATACGAATTCTATCAAGGAGCCGATGACGGAAATGGTAATTATCAAGCTGTTCTGCCTCTCTATGAAGTAAATTCACTCCAGGATATGACTCAAGAAGAGTTAATCGCTTTTATGCGCTGTGATGAAAAAATTGATTGGTCTCAGTTTGATCATGTCGTCCATCAAAAAGATGCGACACCCCTTTCAATGACGTTAGGCAACATTCAAACCTCTCTCTCTATTTTTGAATCTTACGCATTCGAAGATTTGTTCGCTCCTTTCATACCACAAATAAAAGAAGAGCCGTCTCAACAAGACGAAAATCTCCCTCAACAAACAAAGCAATTTAATTGTATCGAGAAAAGCCCGATAAAGTCCCCTAAGAAATCGGTGCTGTCTCCTTACAATTTAAATAAAGAGCGGATCGATTAAGTCTTTGTATAGGAAGGGCGTTATAATCAGGCGTCCTTTCTTAATTTTAAGCTATATACTGTACGTCTAAAAACTTTTTAAACGCCTCTCTTCAATATGCGTTGGCTTATGTAAATATTGAGTCTCTGGATTAAAGGCCCTCGCAAAAAAGGTTAGCAACACTTAAGCAGCTACTTCTATGTGTGCCAACCATTCCTTATCCATAAACTTGCTCATATAATTACGGATGCCGTCCGGGAGAATCACCACGCATTTTTCGCCCGTTTTCAGCTCTTTTGCGGCTTCCAAGGCTCCATGGGCAGCTGAACCAGATGACCCTCCAACAAGCAGACCTTCTTCACGAATAAGACGCCGTGCCATAACAAAAGAATCTTGATCATTGACCTTTATGTAACAGTCGACCAACGTGTTATCGAGAACCTTTGGAAAGAAATCATAGCCAATCCCTTCCACGTGATAGCTATGCACTTCAGTTCCGCCTCCTAAAATCGACCCATAGGGATCAATGCCAACGATCTTAATCTTTGGATTGAGTTCCTTCAGACGACGCGCAACTCCTGTAATTGTCCCGCCCGTTCCAACCCCCATGACGACCATGGATAAGCTTTCTCCCATATCTTGCCATATTTCTTCAGCCGTTGTCTTATAATGAGCATCAGGATTTCCGGGATGAGAATATTGATCAAGAATGTGCGAATTTGGAATTTCTTTTTGAAGACGACGCGCTAAGGATATGTGACTTTCAGGTGAATCCCAAGCGGCTTCCGTAGGGGTACGATAAATAGTGGCTCCTAGCGCTTCTAAAGTAACCTGCTTTTCGCGACTCATCTTTTCCGGCATAGTAATTACAACTTTATACCCCTTGACCGCGCCAATAAGCGCTAGACCAATCCCCATATTTCCCGACGTTGCTTCAATCAAAGTATCTCCAGGCTTTATGTGTCCTTGGCGTTCAGCGGACTCTATCATTTCAAGGGCAGCACGCTCTTTAACAGATCCTCCAGGATTCAAAAATTCACATTTCCCATATACTTGGCAGCTTAAGTTCTTCGCAATCTGATTGAATGGCACAATCGGTGTACGCCCAATGGTTTCAAGAATGGAATTAAAGATCATAGTACCCTCTGATTTTTGATTTGATAGGATCGTTTCTATAGAAAAATCTTTTCAATGCCCAGTTTTTTTTAAGATCTGCATTCACAGCTTATTGATTTTATTATCTTTTAGAGAGTCTGTTAATTTTTCTTACCAAATTACTTAACAAATATTGTAAAATAATTTATCGTACTAAGGTTAGAAAAACAAAAAATATAAAAATAACAACTTAAGGAGGCCCTCCCCATGCGCGTTCTGGTGATTGAGGATGACTCAGGTACCGCGAAAACTTTGCAGATTGCTTTACAGGGAGAAGGTTTTGTCTGCGATACCACCGGCGTTGGCGAAGATGGTTTAGACATCGCTCGCCACTACGAATATGACCTGATTATCTTAGACTTGATGCTCCCCGATATTGATGGCTATGAAATTTTAAGACGACTCAGAGCGGTACAAGTATCCACACCAGTGCTGATTCTGTCTGGCCTGTCTGATATCGATGATAAAATTAAAGGTCTCGGCTTTGGCGCTGATGACTATCTCACAAAACCCTTTAACCGAGAAGAACTTCTAGCACGTGTTCGCGCAATTATTAGAAGATCACGCGGTCATTCAAACTCTATGATTAACGTTGGTCGTCTTAAGATTGATTTGAATGCTAAGACTGTAGAAGCGGATAATAAGCTTCTTCGCCTTACAGGACGGGAATATGCCATTCTTGAGCTTTTAGCAATTCGCAAAGGAGCGACGCTTTCTAAAGAAGTCTTCTTAAACCACCTCTACGGCGGTATGGAGGAACCTGAATTTAAGATTATTGATGTCTTCGTTTGCAAATTACGTAAAAAACTTGCAGATGCTTTAAGCGGAGAAAATTATATTGAAACCGTTTGGGGGCGTGGGTACGTCTTAAGAGAACCTCGTAAAGAAGACATGGCGACCAGTTTTTCATCCAATAAAAAATCGCCTACTGTATCCCCCTCTTCGGCCCCTAAAAAGGTCAGCGCATCGAGCAACGCTAAAAAAGACTCCTTAACACTCCCCAAGATCTCTGGAGCACGTTAAAAATCACTCTATAAACGTCAATTTGAGGCACGAAAGTGCCTCAAATGCTATTTTATTTTTTATTTTTCTTTTATTTTTTTTCTACAAGATCCTTTTATTTACGAGGTAATCAAAGTATTACAATAGTAGTTATAATTTTATGAAAATAATTTATACTATATTTACATCTTTTTTCTTGACATATGAGTAATTTAATAATATATATGACTTATGTTTGTTCTGCAGAATAACATTTACCCTTGTCTCTCCCTCAACAAGAGAGAGAAGCGTAAGGATACGTGAAAGAAGTAATAGGTCATTAAGATCTTAAGACCACACAGTAAACGATCTTTTAA
This sequence comes from Candidatus Nucleicultrix amoebiphila FS5, assembly GCF_002117145.1. Classification (NCBI taxonomy): domain Bacteria; kingdom Pseudomonadati; phylum Pseudomonadota; class Alphaproteobacteria; order Holosporales; family Nucleicultricaceae (SeqCode); genus Nucleicultrix (SeqCode); species Nucleicultrix amoebiphila (SeqCode). Next base: position 479,760 of record NZ_CP008743.1, read on the forward strand.
AAGGATATGGGTTAGTTGTCCGCCGGCCCAGGACCTTTTAAGAAGATTTTTAGAGTGTTAAAAGAATTTTTCCCCGGGGAAAGAGCTTCGAAGGAAGAGAAATTGAGAAGGCTCTCCCTTTGAAAAACGGTATCATGCTCTTTCCTCCCTCAGCGTCCTGAGCCACCCAGGCGATGGGGGAGTGAAAGGGTCATCACCCAACAAGAACAATAAAAAACATCGTCAGAAAATGTCATCACGCGATTCTTTCAGAACCGCGGGGCGATTCAGTGTGCTTGTAACCAAACCACGTCTCTGCGAGGCCCCTTGGCCGCGGCAGTCCATATTGCTTATTTAACTGGATCACGTCGCTTCGCTCGTGATGACGCACTTCTATAGGCCGTCATCGCGCCGATTCTTTCAGAACCGCGACAATTCAGCGTGTTTATTGGTAACCAAACCACGTCTCTGCGAGGGGCCCCTTGGCCGCGGCAGTCCATCTTGCTTATTGTGCTGGATCACGTCGCTTCGCTCGTGATGACGCACTTCTATAGGCCGTCATCGCGCTGGTTCTTTCAGAACCGCGGGGCGATTCAGCGTGTTTATAACCAAACCACGTCTCTGCGAGGCCCCTTGGCCGCAGCCATATTGCTTATTTAACTGGATCACGTCGCTTCGCTCGTGATGACGCACTTCTATAGGCCGTCATCGCGCTGGTCTTTCAGAACCGCGGCAATTCAGCGTGTTTATTGGTAACCAAACCACGTCCCTGCGAGGCCCCTTGGCCGCGGCAGTCCAGCGTGCTTTTTAGGTTCCCCCTATTTCCTTCTGACTTTTGATTGCTGGCTTCTTGACAATTTCTAAAAAGAGAGTACAAATCGGGACGATTAATTTTGCTCCCATGGGCCAAACGCATACTCAAATAAATTTGGTATGATTATGGCGCATGGGTGTGTTGATTTATTTTTATTTTGCAAAGCAAGCGTTTTCAAGTATGTGAAAATGCGTATGCGATTTGGAGTTAAAACTTTAGGATTTAAACATGTCAAAAAACACACCCCAAGAATTTGGTAAACTAAGGGCTGCATTGTGGCCCATCCATGGATACGAGCTTAAAAAGTTCCTCCCCATGGGCTTTATGATGTTCTTTATTCTCTTTAACTACACCATCCTACGAGACGTAAAAGATGCTCTCGTCGTGACCGCTCCAAAGTCCGGAGCCGAAGTGATCCCATTCATCAAAGGTTGGTTAGTTGTTGCCTCAGCGTTCGTGTTCTTCTTTGTTTACACGAAACTGACAAACATCTTTTCCGCAGAAAAGCTCTTTTATGGAATTGTCATTTTCTTCATCGCTTTTTTCGGACTGTTTGCTTTCTTCATTTATCCGAATCGTGAACTTTTTCACCCTTCTCAAGACTTTATTCAGCAAGTTCAAGATAGCTATCCACGCTTGCGTTACATCGTAGCGATCTATGGTATCTGGTCTTATGCTGTATTTTACATGATGGCTGAATTGTGGGGAAGCGTGATGGTTTCACTCTTATTCTGGCAATTCGCAAACGAAATTACACGTACACAAGAAGCAAAGCGTTTTTACGCACTCTTTACACTGATTGCTAACGTTGCGTTAATTTTCTCAGGTGAGACGATTGCGCGTTTCTCAGAACTAGAGCACGCAGAAGGTGTTGATTCTTGGGGCGTTTCATTACGTTGGATGATGGGAACAGTTGTTGTTTTCGGTGCAATTACAATGTTTATCTATCGCTGGATGCAGAAGAACGTCTTGACCAATCCTATGTACTACGATGCAGCTGAAGCGGCGCAAAGCAAAACCAAAAAAGTTAAAAAACCAAAGTTGGGAATTATGGAAAGCTTGAAGTTCATCTTCACCAATCCATATCTCGGCCTCTTAGCGATCTTGGTTATCGGCTACGGTGTGTCTATCAACATCATCGAATTGCTCTGGAAGTCCCGCTTGAAAGAAGCTTTCCCCGATCCAAACAGCTATGCTTGGTTCATGGGTAACTTCTCAAAGTACACAGGTATCGTGACAATGGCATTGATCTTCATGACCAAGGGCGTTGTTCGTAAGTTTGGTTGGATGACCGCTGCGATCGTCACACCTTTGATTGTTTTCATCACAGGCGGTCTTTTCTTCCTCTTTATCGCCTTTGATCAAGAAATGACTCTGTTTATGGAAAACATTGGTCTTGTTGGGTTTACTGCTTTGATGCTCGCTGCTTACATTGGCGCTGCTCAGAACATTTTGAGTAAGGGTACAAAATACTCTCTCTTTGATCCAACAAAGGAAATGGCCTACATCCCCCTCGACCAAGAGTCTAAAGTTAAGGGTAAGGCTGCCGTTGACGTTATCGGTGGTCGTCTTGGAAAAGGTATGGGAGGGTGGATTAACCAAGGTCTTCTCCTCATAACTGCAGGCAATGCCATGACGATTTTCCCTTACTTGTCAATTATCGTAAGCGTTGTCGTGCTTATTTGGTTGATTTCAGTAAAAGCTTTAAACACACGCTACTTAGCGATGTTAAAGGCTTCTCCTGAATCTTCAAAGTAAAGCCTCAAGGTTTTACTCTCACTTATAAAGCCAGCCCTTCCAAAGGGGCTGGCTTTATTAAAAAAATCTCACTCTTGAATCAACTCAAAATAGTTCTTATGTATATCCCATAACTCCAATTTAAGATTTAAATCGATGTATCATTTGCTTGTCAGATTTCTAGTATTATTTCTTTGTGCCGCAAAACTCTCGGTGGCCTCATCTGAGTTTATCGTTGACGAAACAACTTTTTTTCCTAGCACTCCTCCCATCACAGATCTATTTGATGAAGATGAGAAAGAAAAAGAAAACATAAATTCTGGGCTTCCTGACCATATATATGAGCGCTTAAGCAAATCTAAATATAATGTACGCACACAAATTAAAAAATCCTTAGAACCCTCTATTGCTCCGCATTATTGGGAAGATTCTTTAAAATTTCCAGTGTTCTGCGTAGGCACCGGTCGTTCTTGGATGGGTATTCTGTTTTCAAGTGATCATTACATTCCGACGATCGTAGAAGAACAAGATACAACGCTTGATTTGAATAAAAGAATAAAACCTCATTTCAATGAGCGTGCCTGGGATATAGGTGACACTTCATCAATCCTCAAAAGGCGCGGCGATTATGGTTCAGTATTTTTCGCCCATGTGGGCTACGGCATCGACTCCGAAGAACCGACAAAAAAAGCCTTAAGAATGTATTTTGATCTTTTAAAATCAGGAGGGTTTTTTCTTTATAAATCCTATGTTATTGAAAACGACATTCAGAATCCAGAAAGCACCTCTCGCCCCAGTGATCAACTGCTCGCTAAAGAAGTCCACACGAAAAAAATCTTCGCAAGTGTTGGGTTCACAGATGTCACAACTTTGATCGTTCGTGAAAAAGAATTTCCTGGATCAGATCCAATTTCTCTCTTAGTTTTTGCATATAAGCCTCAAGTTTTATGAACATTTAAAATAACTCTAGATTATTAAAAATCGCTGGAGTATTTTTCGGCAACTGACAAATGGATTTGTCAGTGTCGATCATTAAACAGTGAGGATCATTATGAAAATAAACTTATTAAACACTCTGCTAGCTGTCTCATTTACTTTGGGAACGAGTGCACTTTCTCTCGCCACCGATACTTTGAAAGAAGAGAATGAGACTGAGACAAAGACGCCCACCATTCTTGTTACTCCACAAAAAGGAGAATCCTCTTTAGAAGAAGTTAAAGCTCCAGAAATCGTTCAAACTCTCGATGTAGACTCATTTTTTGAAGACCAGGGTTCTGAAAAGGGACTAGATGTTAAAGAAGAAAAAATCTCACCTGCTGAATCTTCTGATGATGAGAGCTCTGGAACTGAAAAGAAAAAAGGCAAGCGCAGCAGTAGTGATAGAAAAGAAGAAACTGAAGAACCAGCACGTGACCCCAACAGTCCCCATAAGAGAAGATTAAAAGAATTTTTCACAAACCTTGAAGAAGGAAAAGAAATGACTTTTGAATCCTCTACAGGACTTGCTCTTCTTTATAAGAAAGAGGCCGGAAAAGTTTTCCTTCAAACAGATGAAGGTTGGGAAGAAGATTCTCAAGGCTAAAATACGTTTTTTCCATCAAAAGCAGTGCCTTAAACAGCACTGCTTTTTTTTGCTTTCGATCTTAAGAAATTTTCACTAGCATGGTGGAGTCAATAATAAACAGGAGGTCGATTATGCGTATTAAGAATATAACAAAAATTCTCATGACAAGCTCACTTTTAACCCTGAGCCTCGGAAGTTTTTCCTATGATGTCTTTGCCTCCGATGTTTTGCAGGAAGAAGAAAAAGAATCAGGTAGTTCTCCAGTCAGCAACGTAACATCTGTATCTTCTCCACAACAGCAGAGTTCATTTTTATGGCGCTATACTTTTGGCTTATTTTTAGATTCATCTCCGTCAACCTCAACACAGCCAAGTTCGCTGCCTGTTGAAAAACCAGTCGTAGATGAAAAAGATTCGTCCCCCCTTCCCTCTACATCTGATTCGTCTACGGGTGGGTCCCATGGATTAGAAACCATAGATCCAACAATGCTTGAAGCTTGGGCAAAAAAGAAGGGCTATACGAATACTGACGCGCTTCTACAGAGTGTCATGATGTCTAAAGGCTCTGATGCTCTTGAAGAAGATGACGGGACCAAGGAACTTACCGACGCTATGCATGCCCTAAAAATGGAGGGACAAGAAGAAAAGAGTGAGAAATCCACTGCACTTTATCTTGAAGGAACTGAGGCTCTTGGGTCCATTAAAATTGTTGGAGATAGCGACCTCAATGTTTATCCAGGGCTAACTTATATCGTCAGCAAGAAAAATGGAAAAGGCGAGAAAAAAATTGCTGCTGAAAATCTCCGAATTCATCCTGACTTTACGTACCATGTCATCAGAGTTGAGACAACGGATGGAACTATTCTGTGGACTAAAAAATAACAAAGCTTATTTAAAATATTCAGCCTCTTGGGTGACATTACCCAAGAGGTTTTTTTTATTTCGCAAATCTTCTAACTTAAGTCTTTTTCTTGTTGGAAAAATTTAAACTCTCCTTTATGATAGCAAAAAATAATACATATATCGATAAAATAGGGAGTTTTAACTATGAGAGGCCTAAAGCAATCCAGCGACTTAATTTTAAGTACGATCATTTTGGCTTATGTTTCTATAATGCCAAGCTTTGCTTCAAATCTATCCCAAGAATTATCCCAAGAAGAAAGAGAGGCCCGTATTGATAAAATGATCGCTGAATTTAAAGAAATTAATTTTGACGGCCTAGATAACCTTAACAAGGCAACTCCGGTGAGTTCTCCTCCTGCAACTCCTGAACAAAAACCAAATCAAAACTGCGCATCTTCTTTTAGCCCACAAATAGATATTATCTGGGATTATTTTTCGAAAAAGACGCTTGGAAATAAATCTAACGAAGACGATTCCGATGAGAGTGATGACGAATCCAAAGGAATTTTGAGTCCTGATAGTGGGTACTACAAATTCAAAAATTTCTGTAAAGCCCTTCGAGAAGGAGAAGAAAAATTTTATCACAGTACAGGTTCAGGGCTTAGTTTTTGGGTAAAGAAAGTCGGAAAAGAAATATATTCAAGATCAGATACAACTGAACCTTGGCGCGATAAAAATAGCGATCCTGTGGACAAATGAGTCTCAGAGTGAGTAAGAGCACTCTGCAAAGTGATACAAGAGACTCTTATTTTCTTTCTTGCTCTAAAAAAGTTTTAAAATCAATGTCTTTCCCATTTTTAAAATTTTGTTATGATCCGGACACGTGTTTTCAAAAACGCGCATCAATTATAATAATTAACACTCATTCGCTTTCAAACAATGAGCAGGAAAATACGGCAAAATTTACGGAACGCATTTGATAGACGCCGTACATTGAAGCCGCTGTATGACAGTTCTCATGAACGGGAGGGAAAGAGTATAAAAGCTTTGGGAGAGATGTATGAAAAATATTACAAAACGATTTATATTACTGTTTTTTGCCGTGTGTTTATGGTCTTTGAATTTACACACCCCACTTCAATCTTCAAATGATTTTCGGCAATTGGGGCAAGAGGAAGACGATAATGGAAGACGACAATCACAATCGTCATCATCGCAAGAAGATGAGGGTGAAACAGCTCAAGCCTCTTCACGATCTTGGGCTGGAAAATCCTATGACAACATTAGCTTTGTCATTACTTGGCCCTTTAAGACACTCTGGTGGATTGTCACGTATCCATTCAGTTCTTCATTAGAAGAAGATTCTGAGGAAGATGAAGACAGTTCTGCTGACGGTGATGGCATTTTAAGTCCTGATTCTACGTACTATAAAAGAAAAACTTTCTGTCGTACTTTAAAAGAGGGGCAAGCAAAGCTATACAAAAGCCCCACAGGACTTGAGTATTGGTTAAAAAAAGAATCCGGAAAAATACTCTCTAGTGAACACCAAAACGGCCCATGGAAGCAGGAGAAAAACGAGAGCGATTCTGACGACAGTGAATAATCAATCATTTCTATTCCAAATGACAGGGAGGTTATCGCCTCCCTGTCATCAAAATAGATTTAAAATCAAGACCTTTTTCATTTTTCAGATTTTGTTATCATGGGGGCGTGCAGTTTCCAAAAATATGCGCTTCAATTAAACTTAAGGGAGAGATGTATGAAAAACATCACAAAACGATTTACACTACTAATCTTTGCGCTCAGCTTATGCGCCGTTAACGTTAATAATCCGGCCCAAGCTACCGATACACTTGCTCAAGAAAATCAAGATGACTCTCGACGCAAGAAAACAAAAGTTTCTAAAAATGTTCTTACCCCCCAGGATGATGCCACTGCGAAAAAAGAGCCGTCTAAGTCTAAGACAAAACAATGTTGGGATGGCACATGCTTTGTAATAACGTGGCCCTTTATAAAATTTTGGGACCTAATTACTTATCCTGTTCGTTGGTATTACGCTACTCCTGCGAATTCCACAAAAAAACCTGACGAGATTCAGCCCCAAATTCCTTCTGGTCACCTTGCAAAGACCGAAGAAGAAGATAAGCAAGGAACAGGTCAACCAAAGAACACAGAAGCCGATGATGATCAAAACTCAAAAAGCAAAGACGGGAAGCAAGATACTGACGCAGAGCAAATAAAGGGGACTCTTGAAGACGATCGTCAGTCAGAAAATCCTTCCGGCCAACGTGCAAGTACTGAGAAAGAAGATGATCAAGAAGAAGGACAAGCAGCCGACGATGATCAAAACTCAAAAAGTAAAGACGGGAAGCAAGGCACTGATGTACAGCAAATAGAGGCTGATCCTGAAGAAGATCAGAGTGCAAGACAAAAGGAAACAGGGGGCGATGGAAACAAAGAATCAGAAAATGATGAAAAAGAATCTCAGAAAGCAAGCGCTTCTGCAGAAGAATCATTAGGAGAAGCCGCTCAATCTCAGGGTTCCGAAGAGAAAGGCTTTATAAAAAGAACAGATGTTTCTTTTGAAGAAAAAAGTGAGCCGAGCAGTCCCTATCAGACTCCTCTAAAATCAGGAGTAAAAAAGAGTGTAAAAAAACGCCCTCTAATGACTCCTGAGACTCCTCCCAGAAGATCTCCTCGAAATCATCATCTTACACCTACAAACTATTATCAATCCGATACAAAAAAAACACCCACTAAAAGCACGAAGAAAAAAAATGTTGTTCATCAGGGAACTCCCCATCCAAAATCAGGACGCATAACTTCTCCTAAGTAAAATTTTTAGATCTTAAAAAGATAAAAGGCCGCTTTCGCGGCCTTTTATCTTTGATCACTTCATGCCTTTTTTACGACTCACTTCGAACGCAGACTCTTTGGTAATGATAAATTGGGACGTGACCCAGCATCAGGTAATTGTTCTTTAGGCGTTTTTTTCATGATTTTAGACAACTCTTCTAGGCCTCGATCCAGCTGAGGATCGCGATTGCCTCGATAGTCAGCGGGCGTAAATTCCACAAAAATATCCGGATCAACACCTCGGTTTTCAACACTCCAACCCACATCTTTAAACCAGAAAGAAAACTCGGGTTGGGTTGTCATCCCACCATCGACTAATGGATTAGTAGGATTTATGCCAATGATCCCTCCCCAGGTACGTTTGCCAACGGAAGGACCCAGTTTCATAAGACGAAAAGCCTGGGCAAACATATCGCCATCGGATCCCGCATACTCATTAATAAGAGAGACCATAGGTCCCATGGGCGCATGTTCAGGATAAGGCACAAGACCATTCCAACGACTGACGTCATAACCTAAGCGTCTACGCGCAAGCTTTTCGAGAATCAAGGGGGATACTGACCCACCCCCATTATAACGAATGTCAACGATTAACCCTTCTCTTTCGCTTTCATCGAGGAAGTAACGATGGAATTCAGAGAATCCTTTGGACGACATATCAGGGATATGAACATAACCAACCCGTCCTTTAGATTTTTTATGAACATAGGCTCGGTTATTTTCAACCCAATCACGATAGCGCGGCTCAAAATCACTCCCTAAAGTTTTGACTGTCACATAACGTTTATTTTTTCCTGTCTTATCACTTACTTCTAGGGTCACCTGTTGATGAGCCTGATGAACAAGAAGAGAGGCCGGCGGTTTTTCTACACTTAACGTTCGTCCATTAATTTTCCTCAGTAACTCTCCCTCTTTCACATTGACACCTGGTTGCACGAGAGGAGAACTATGAGATGGATTCCAAACATCCCCTTTGACAATATCATGAATAGTATAGGCTTTTTGTTTAGGATTGAGTGTGAGACTAGCAGCCAAATTCCCCACTTCCCAAAAGGGCGGATGCTTCACATCACCTCCAAATACATAGGCATGGGATGTCCCCAACTCACCTTGCATTTCCCACAGCAGGTCGTTCAACTCACTGCGATTAGAGATCCTATCCAACAAAGGAAAATAACGATGATAAACCTTTGCCCAATCAATTTTGGACATATCCTCAGCCCAAAAATAATCGCGTTGTAAACGCCAAGCTTCTTTAAAAACTTGCTGCCATTCTAGAGGGGGGTTTACCGATACCCGGATACGACTTAAATCAACCCACCCTGACTTACGATTAGCCGATGAATTGTCCTCTTCATCAGGTTTTTCATCAGCCTTAAAAACTCTGAGACGATTTTGATTATTACGATAGGCTAAATTTCGACCATCTAGAGATACTTCAAAATGAGTTACATTGTTTGCAACAACGTCGACTTTCAATGTTTCAAAATCGAAAGCTTCCAAAAGACCACAAGAATTTTCGTCGCTCTCATCGTTTTCCAAAGTTCCTTCAATAGGCCAATGTAAGAACAAAGCTTTACCAGCAACCGCTCCCACACCTCCATAAATACCATCGGGCACAGGAAAAGCTTGCAGACGATCTTCAATTCCTTCGAAATCAATTTTAACAGTCGTATCTTTAGATTTTTTCTTCTCTTTTTTATCTTTTTTCTCTTCATCCTCAACCAAAGATTTTGCCTTCAACATAAATGGTGATGGAGCATCTTTCTGTAAAAGAATCAGATATGGCCGCATTCCCCTTGGAAATCCAAGCTCGAAATGTAAAGAATCCCATGTGGGATCAAATTGACGATAAGAAAGAAAATAGAGATATTTTCCCTGAGGATCAAAGACAGGACAGACATCTCTTAAAACGGGTCTTGTTACTTTGTGAATTTTTTTATTTTTAATCTCAACGATTTTTATAATCGTTGTAATACGCGTTTCCGAAGCGCTATAAGCAACATAACGACCATCCGGTGACCAGGATACTCCATTAACCTTGGCAAAAGAGCTTTTATCAAGAAGCTTTGTTTTCCAAGTTTTTAAATCCACATGCATCAGTTCATTGCGATGATTGGTAAAAACGACTTCGTCGTTTTTTGGGCTCGGGACTAAAGCTAAGATACGTCCAAAATCCTTTTTAGGGGATTTCCTAACCAGGTTAGTATGTTCAGCATTATAAATTTCAAGACCGTCTTCCCCCGATTGATCGCTAACCATTAAAATATGTTTACCATCTTTCAACCAAACACCATGACGATAACGTACACCATCGGGTTCACCAAATTGAAGCACTGGCCCTTCCCAGTTACTAAAAACAAATCCTTTTCCGCGGGTAATAACTTGTAAATGATGTCCCTTAGGATGAAGCGCATAACTTTCTAAATAGCGCTTGGGGTAAACAAATTTACGTGAGCGTTCAGATCTTGGACTATGATACGCGATCGAAACCTTTTGACTCTTATTTTTTTCAATATCAAAAACATACAGATCAGCCCCTGCTTGATAGACAATACGATGACCATCTGTTGCTTGGTGACGAACATAGTAGTCCATGTGATGCGTATGACGCTTCAGGTCTTTTCCATCAATTTTACACGAATAAAGATTTCCAACACCTTCGTGGTCAGAGGCAAAATAAATACGATCCTTAATCCATAAAGGTCTGGCTAAATCGCTCTCGAGCGTAATTAAAGACTTAAATTGACCATTGCCTTTCACGTCAATCCAGATTTCTCCAGCAGTGCCTCCTCGATAACGTTTCCAAAAACCGTATTCACGATAACCATGTCTTTGAATAACGATGCCTGGCCCCCCTTCTCTTTGACGATCAATAAAATTGATGGGACCCAACTTTAAAGATTCAGGATTTTGGCCAAGATTTCTTAAAAGGTACCCAATGTTGCATCTTTGAAAAGGCTGCCCAGCAGAACAGCCCAAGTAAATACCTTCTTTCCCCCAATGATGCACTTTGACCAAATCACCTAGGAATGTCAGGCGCTTTACCGCACCACCTTCTTTTGGCGTTATATATACTTCTGTAGGTCCTTCATCACTACCGGCAAAAGCTATAGTTTTTCCATCTGGTGAAAAAACGGGTGATGTCACAGTACCAAGACCAGTAGTTAATCGAACAGCTGTCCCGCCCTTTGCAGGCACAGACCAGAGATCATCTTCACTCACAAAAATCAGAGTATCTTTAAAAATAGCGGGGTATCGGTAATATCCTTGGGTCATTATTTTCTCTTTATGTTTTTTATTGATTTTACAAGAAAATCTCACCTTAGTCTATTTTCCTCGTGGAAATCTGTGACAATTACAAGTATTCTAGAAACATTATTAAGAGAGCTTTAACGAAAGGATGATTACCAGTGCGCCACTTTAATTATGACGCCATGGTCCACGATGCCCTTTTAGGGATTGTAAAGAGTTGCTTACGATTTGTTGAAAAGAACGGTCTTCCTGGCAACAACCATTTTTATGTAACCTTCAACACCAATCGTGAAGATGTTATCATTCCTCAAGAACTACGAGATTCTAATCCGGAAGAAGTGACGATCGTTTTACAACATCAATTTTGGGATTTGCACGTATTTGATGATCATTTTGAGGTGGTGCTTTCTTTTCAAGATCGTTACGAAAAAATTTCCATTCCATTTTCTGCCTTGGTGAGCTTTTTGGACCCATCTTCAAACTTTGGCCTACAATTTATTCCGGACCTTAGTGAAGAAGAGAAAAAGAAACAAGAATCCACCAAGAAACAAACTGAACCTGCAAAATCTAAAGGCAAAGATAAAGAAAAAGGAAAGACACCAAAGTCCAAGGGTGATGAACCTCAACCGCAGAATAACATTATAAGTCTTGATTCTTTCAGAAAGAAATAAAATGTATGCAGATAAAAAATATCCAGGACTAATGACAACAGGTAACGACGAACAAAACACCCTCCATAAAAAAACTGAGTTGTTTAGCAACCCCACATCTGACGAACCAAAAGCTCTGTGCCAAAAAATGATTCAGTTTAGAAAAGAAGTTTTGGGGGGAGGTGCGGGCCTCTCTGCTCCGCAAATTGGTATCTCTAAAGCAGCCTTCATTTATACAAGCGATCGTACAGATGAAAATTTAAAATCCGTTGTTAATCCCACATTTAAACCCATGGGTGAAGAGATGATTTTCGGGTGGGAAGCTTGTTTTTCAATTCCTTTGACTGCCGTGAAAGTTCCTCGCTGGCGACTTATTGAGGCTCGCTACTGGACTACGGATGGACATTTTCACCAAGAGGTTCTCGAAGATTTTGAAGCCCGGGTCTTTCAACACGAGACAGATCACATCAAAGGACGTCTCACGCTCGATCACCCAGGCGTAGAAGTCAAAACGTTTGAAGACGCTGAAAGCTTTCAAGCTTTTATGCAGACAGTTCATTCAGAAGACGCTAAAACTTATAAGAAAAATTCTCTTTTAAAGGAAGCCGTTTCATGATTGATCATGCCTCATTCTCAGTGAATAATTTTAGTGAAAGTCTAAATTTTTACGACAAAACACTTAAACTCATTGGTTATGAACGTTTAATGACGTTTGATACTGAAGATGTTCAAGCTGCAGGATATGGTAAAAATAATAAACCTGATTTTTGGATTAGTCCTCAAGGGAGTCCTGAAGAACAAATTGGGCAAGCGCGTGGTGTTCATCTCGCTTTTCAAGCACCAGATGTGTTGTCAATTAAGCGTTGGTATAACAAATGTTTAGAGTTAGGCGGACTTGACAATGGCGCACCTGGTCCACGACCAGAATATCATGAAGGGTATTACGCGGCTTTTATCATCGATCCAAATGGATGGCGCATTGAAGCAGTGATCCATGATTATAAGGAGAAATAACGAATACCCTTTGCCACCCTTAAAAAAACATAAAACGTTGGTAAAATGGATAAAGAATCGCTACTGAAAGTCCTAGGCTTAGGACACCTTGTTGGGAAAAACCCCTCTCTCGACGTTCATTCTCCTATTGATGGCGCCTTATTGGCGAAGGTAACACTTACCACTTCTCAAGAAACGCAAGAAGCAATTCACAGAGCCTTAGAAGCTTTTGAAATTTGGCGTGCTGTCCCTGCACCAAAAAGAGGAATGCTTATGCGTCTTTTTGCAGACGAGTTACGTCACCATAAAGAGGCGCTAGGAACACTTGTCACCCTCGAAAATGGTAAAATCCTTCAAGAAGGTCTGGGGGAAGTACAAGAAATGATCGATATAGCCGATTTTGTTGTCGGTCTTTCAAGACAACTTTATGGTCTGACGATTGCCTCAGAACGTCCTGCCCATAAAATGTTGGAAACTTGGCATCCTTTAGGACCTATTGGTGTGATTTCGCCTTTTAATTTTCCCGTTGCTGTATGGTGTTGGAATTTTGCTTTAGCGATTGTTTGTGGTGATCCTGTCATTTGGAAACCTTCTGAAAAAACACCCTTAACAGCTCTTGCTGTTGTCACTTTGTTTAAGCGCGCTCTTTCAAAATTTAGCGAAGCGCCTCCTTCACTTCTTGAGATTGTCATTGGAGGAAAAGACTGTACTTTAAAACTTTTAGAAAGCCCTCACCTGCCTCTTATCAGTGCCACTGGGAGCACAAATATGGGACGCACTATTGCTCCCATTGTTGCTCAACGTTTTGGACGATTAATTTTAGAATTGGGGGGCAATAATGGGATGATTTTAACGCCAAGTGCTGACCTTTCTTTAGCTTTAAAAGCAATTCTTTTTAGTGCCATAGGCACAGCAGGTCAAAGATGTACTTCCTTAAGACGCTTAATTATCCATGAATCTCTTTTAGATACTTTTCTACCCAAACTTCAAAAACACTATCAAAGCATTAAGATTGGGGATCCTTTAAAAGACACTACATTAGTTGGCCCTCTCATTGATGAACACGCTTTTGAAAAAATGCAGCAAGCCCTGCAAGCTGCTCAACAACAAGGTGGCACAGTTTTTGGCGGCGAACGCGTTTTGGAAGAAGAGTATCCTCGTGCTTATTATGTCAAACCAGCTATCGTAAGAATGCCAACTCAAACAGATATCGTCAAAACTGAAACATTTGCCCCAATCTTGTATGTGATCTCATACAAAAATTTTGCAGATGCTTTAGAAATGCACAATGATGTTCCCCAGGGACTTTCCTCCTGTATTTTTACCAATGATTTAAGAGAAGCTGAGCTATTTCTATCAAGTCAAGGCAGTGATTGCGGAATCGCGAATGTTAACATTGGTCCAAGTGGTGCCGAAATAGGAGGTGCCTTTGGCGGCGATAAAGAAAGCGGAGGTGGTCGTGAAGCTGGTTCTGATTGTTGGAAAACGTATATGCGTCGCGCAACCAACACGATTAATTTTTCATCCTCTCTTCCTTTAGCTCAAGGTATCAAATTTGGAGAAAATAACTGATGACGTCCCATTGGAGTGATTTATTTAGTTTTGAATCTGAGCTGAAAGAAGAAGAACATATTTTAAGAGATACTGCCAGGCGGTTTGCACAAGAAAAATTGATGCCCCGCATTTTAGAAGCGCATCGTCATGAGACTTTTGATCCCTATGTTTTAGAAGAACTCGGTGCGTTAGGATTCCTGGGCATGACATTAAAGACCGATACAGAGCCAGGCGCTTCTTATATTTCCTACGGATTAGTTGCCCAAGAACTGGAACGCGTAGACTCAAGTTATCGTTCTCTTTTAAGTGTACAGTCATCTCTTGTTATGGGGGCCATCAGTGCCTTTGGTTCTGAGGAACACTGCCAAAAATATCTCCCAGGGTTAAGACAAGGAAAACGTGTTGGCTGCTTTGGTCTCACTGAACCAAATCATGGCTCTGATCCAAACCACATGGAAAGCACAGCCCAAAAGACACCACACGGTTGGAAGCTTAAAGGCGCAAAGACTTGGATTACGAATAGTCCTATTGCTGATATTCTCATTGTTTGGGCAAAAGATGAAAAAGGAGAGATTAGGGGTTTTATCTTAGAAAAGAATATGAAGGGCCTTTCCACGCCAAAAATTGAAGGAAAATTTAGCTTGCGGGCATCTATCACAGGCTCAATTTTTATGGATGATATCATGGTCGGTGAAGAACAACTCTTGCCTAAAACGCAAGGTCTAAAATCCGTTCTGAATTGTCTTAACAATGCACGCTATAGCATTGCTTGGGGTGTTTTAGGAAGTGCTGAATTTTGCTGGCACCAAGTGCGGCAATATGTTCTTGAACGCAAACAGTTTGGCAGGCCGTTGGCCTCCAATCAATTGATTCAAATGAAGCTTGCTCATATGCAGACAGAAATTCTGATTGCACGTGAAGCCACTTTAAGAGCAGGGAGACTAAAAGATGAAGGACAGTGCTCTCCCGAACTTATTTCTCTCCTCAAACGCAACAATTGTACCAAAGCTCTCGACATCGCACGTCTTGCAAGAGACATGCACGGAGCGAATGGAATTTCAGATGAATATCATATCATTCGCCATGTATTAAATCTTGAGGCGGTCAATACTTATGAAGGAACGGCCGATATCCATGGGCTGATTTTAGGAAAAGATCAAACAAACATTTCTGCGTTTGGCGAACACTAACGCTTATATCTACGTGCTATCGAAATAATGAATGTGAAATGGCTTCTGAGGACATAAAACCTGTAAGAAGCCCTAATCCAAGCCCCACAGGAATTGCCACAAACTTTAACCAATACCGCATCCTGGTTCCTCCAGTCTTTTTGTGCTGTAATCAGTTATAAAGAAATTTAGTTAATTTTTAGTTGTCAAAAAGGGATATTGGGTTAATGATCGGTAAATTTTTGATCAAAATCAACTTTATCTGCTCAAAATTTTTGCCAAATCTATGGCATTTTTATTAGGATTGGCGCTTACTTCATTAAAAGGTTCTTCTAAATATCCAGCCCTTTTATAAAAAGAAACAGCTTGGGGAACGCTATGAAGGACTATTTTCGTGCGATTTTGATGAAGAATCCAACGCTCAATCATCCTTAAAAATTTATCTCCATATCCTCTATTTTGATAAGGCGTATCAATCACTAAGGAACGAAGGGCCGCACGCTCATTATCGAGCAACTCTACGGCAATTGCGCCAATGATGTCTGTTCCCCTCATCAGCACAAAGTTATAGTGATTTTCAGCTGTAATTGACGGATGGTGAGGATCATACTGAATGCCCCGAGGTTCAAAGAGTAAAGTCTTACGAATCCGATGATACGCGTCCCATTCTTGATTTAACAGCGCTTCGACCATCGTCAAACCTTCAAAGCCTGACTTTTTAACCATCTCTTGAATCAAATCATATTTTGAAGCCGTGTAAGAAGAGCGATCTTCAGGAAATTTTTTCGCGAGTTGCAGCTTAAGGTCTTCATAGCGTTTTAATTCTTCAGGATATTTTCTAAGGTATTCAAGAAACAAGAGATGACGATCAATTTCGGGATGCCCTTCTTCCCAAATATGGAGATGATAAACATGATTAGAAAAATAACGTCTAAAGGGCATCCCCAATTCTCCCCGTCCTCGATAACCAAGGTTTTCTAAAGCCTGGCTATTAACAGCAAGAATATCTTTAACAACAGGTAGCATATCAATGATAGGCTTTGCAGAGAGACCAGGAATAGACGTGGAACCAATATGATGAATGGTCACGCAGTTGTCCCCTAAAGCTTCTTTAATTTTCTTTGCTTCTAGCCAAAATCTCTTGGGCCAAGTGGGATCGTAAGGGATAACGATAACGTTCTGTGACATAAATAAAATCCTGGAGAGCCGATTATTTATAATGAACCCTTCGTGGGTTTGTCATATAGTATTCATAATAAGAATTAAACAACGAAGTTGAGGTCCACATGAATGAAATTATCATTAAATATGATAAGTATGTACGTTATGGAATTTCCTTTGGATCGGCGTTAGCCATGGTTATTTCCTATGATAAAAATCATTCAGTGTTGTGGGCCATTCTCCATGGATTCTTTTCGTGGCTCTATGTCCTTTATTATGTCCTTTTCCAATCTTAAATGACAATGACGTTTCACTCAGCTACGCTCAAAGATAAAGACACTATTTTCGAATGGCTTGATAATCCTCATGTGCAAGAATTTTGGGACAATAGTCCTCAACATCGCCAAGATATAGAAAATTTTATGGGTGGACGTCAAACCCGCTCCCCGTATTTTGGAGGCATGAATTCCTATTGGGTTGGACTTTTAGATAATCATCCCTATGCCTTTATTATCACGCATGAAGAATCGGAAAAAACAGATCCTCCAGAGATTTACAAACCTTACATCTCGAAAACAGGGAAAACTTTCGGAATTGATTTTTGCATTGGCAGTAAAAACCATTTAGGTAAAGGTTTAGCAGCGCCTACTTTAAAAGCTTTCATGCACTATTTTATTAAAGCGGTTGAGCCCAAAACTGATATTTTTTATATCGATCCCTTTATAAATAACCCCAGAGCCATTCATGTTTATCAAAAAGCAGGCTTTAAAATCGTCTCTGAATTTACTCAACAAGGCGGTTTCTTTGATCAAAGCAAAGGCGTGCTGATGATCAAAGAAATTTCTAGTGAACAAATATAAATATAGCTTAAATCCGATCAGAACTGTATTTTGATGATGCAAAATCAAAAATTTCTCTTGCACCATGCTAGACCATTTCTCTAAAGAGAAAGAAAAAGATTTTAGAGTCCTAAAAACGTGAAGAGCTGGAGGCTATTAAACTAAGCTTTTTCAGCGCATAGAGAATCATCTTTATTCCACTGCTTTAAGAGCCTTGGCTTTTCTAAGATTTTTGCTATTGTGAGACTCTAAGATAAATAAAGGAAATTACAAAGTATGCGTTTAAGTCGCTATTTTTTGCCAACAATTAAAGAAAATCCAAGCGAAGCTCAAGTGGTGTCTCATCGATTGATGTTGCGATCAGGTATGATTTTGCAATCATCAGCTGGTATTTATTCATGGCTTCCTTTGGGTACGCGCGTTTTAAAGAATGTTGAACGCATCATTCGCCAAGAGCAAAATCGAGCTGGCGCTTATGAAGTTATTATGCCCACCATCCAAAGCGCTGATTTGTGGATGGAAAGTGGACGTTACAATGCCTATGGCGATGAAATGTTGCGTATTAAAGATCGTCAAGAACGCGATATGTTATATTCGCCAACAGCAGAGGAAGTTGTTACCGATATTGGTCGAAAATTCATGAAAAGTTATCGGGATCTTCCTCAAATGCTCTACCAAATCAACTGGAAGTTTCGTGATGAAATACGTCCACGCTTTGGTGTTATGCGAGGGCGCGAGTTTCTTATGAAAGATTGCTATTCTTTTGATCTTAATTTTGAAGACGCACAAAAATCCTATCGCACGATGATGGAAGCCTATATGCGTACGTTTACACGCTTGGGTCTCAAGGCAGTGCCTGTGCGCGCTTCAAGTGGGCCCATTGGCGGAGATATGAGTCATGAGTTTCAAATTCTAGCCAATACGGGTGAAAGCCTTATTTATTATGATGCGGATTTGGAAAAGTTGATGGAGACAGAGACTTTTGACATTGAACATCTTATGGGGCTTTATGCAGCTGATGAAGAAATGCATGATGCTAAAAACTGCCCTGTTCCTCAAGACCGTCTCAAATCAAAACGTGGCATTGAAGTAGGCCACGTTTTTTATTTAGGAACAAAATATTCCGATCCATTAAAGGCACATATTATAGATAAAGGTGGTCAGAATATTACAGTCCATATGGGATGTTATGGAATCGGCGTCTCACGTCTCGTTGCCGCAATTATTGAAGCAAGTCATGATGATGTAGGCATTGTATGGCCAGCAAGTGTGGCACCTTTTGATGTGGCCTTACTTAACCTCAAGCCTGATGATGAAAAATGTACCAAAGCATCTGATGACCTTTATCTCAAGCTTCAGCAACACTGCTTAGATGTTCTCTATGATGATCGGAGTGAAAGGTCAGGTGTTAAATTTGCTACCCATGACCTTATTGGCTTGCCCTGGCAAATTCGCTTTGGTTCACGGTCATTGGAATCTAATACTTATGAACTAAAAAATCGCCGGACGGGTGAAGTTCTTGAGAATGTCAGTTGGGACAACTTAATTGATGCCATTAAAGGCCCTCATAAAAGTTGCTGCTCATGAACGCTTTTATCCGTAAAGTAGCCTTCAGATATTTACGACCTAAGGGAAAAGAAGGCTTTATCTCAATTATTGCCGGCTTTTCATTCCTCGGCATTATGTTGGGAGTTGCAACACTTATTGTCGTCATGTCGGTCATGAATGGTTTTCGTGCAGAGCTCATGAAAAGTATCTTAGGGTTTAATGGTCATATCGCAGTTGGGAGTGCTATATCAGAAGGCATGCTCAATTATGACAAAGCGACGGAACTTGTGCGCGCAATCCCAGGAATAACCAGCGCCACCCCCCTTATTGAACGTCAAGCGATGCTAGCGCATGACAACAATGCCATGGGTATTAATGTTCACGGAGTAAAGTTAGAAGATTTAAAAGACCGTGACCTTATTGCCAGTAAAATTGTCATGGGAAGCTTGGATAAGTTTACCGAGGACAACGCCATCGTCATTGGGCTAAGACTTGCCGAGCGATTGAATGTTGTACCAGGCGATATTGTTACGCTCATTGCACCAGAGGGAAATTCATCGCCTTTTGGTACAGTTCCAAGAATGAGGACCTTGCAAGTCGCCGCGATTTTTAATGTCGGTATGACCGAGTTTGATAAAGGGATGACTTTTATTCCTCTCACCACCGCCCAAAAATTTTTCCGCATGCCTAATATGGCTTCAGGACTAGAGATATTTGTTGATGACCCTGATAAAGTTACTCTCTATGTCCAAAAGATTTTTGAAACTTTGGGAGCGAATTTGCGCATTCTTGATTGGCAAAAGGCAAACTCAAAATTCTTTGGTGCCATTAAAGTTGAGCGCAATGTGATGTTTTTAATTTTAACGCTCATCATCATCGTGGCTGCCTTTAATATCATTTCCAGTTTGATTATGTTGGTCAAAGATAAAGGACGTGACATTGCAATTTTGCGAACCATGGGCGCTACAAAAGGTATGATCACGGGCATCTTTTTGCTGACAGGCTCTATGATTGGCGTCGCAGGTACGATTATGGGAAGTGCGTTGGGGATTACTTTTGCTCTCAACATTGAACGCATAAGGCAATTTTTTCAAAGCCTTACGGGCACTGAGTTGTTCAATGCTGAAATCTATTTTCTTTCAAAAATGCCTTCGAAAATAGACTGGTCAGAAGTCTCAGTTGTCGTTGGCATGGCATTGACGATTACTTTTCTTGCTACTCTTCGACCAGCTTGGCGCGCTGCAAAATTAGATCCTGTAGAGGCCTTACGCTATGAGTAAAAACCCTGTTATTCTTAAGTTGGAGAATATCCAACAAGTTTTCCATCAAGGTGCAGCTTCTCTCGAAGTTTTGAAGGGGATTGATTTAGAAATTCGTCCAGGCGAATGTGTCGCTCTGGTCGGTGCATCTGGATCGGGAAAATCAACACTTCTCCATATCACCGGACTTTTAGAGCACCCCAGCAAAGGGGAGATCTACATTAATAATGAAGCTTGCTCAAAGCTGAGAGATAAACGCCGCACAGATTTGCGTCGTAAAACTATTGGCTTTATTTATCAATTTCATCACTTATTACCTGAGTTCACTGCTTTAGAAAACATTATGTTGCCTCAAATGATTGATGGGCTTTCAGAAAATGAAGCAGAAAACCGCGCGCGCGCGCTTCTCACATCACTCAAACTTGATAAACGTGCGAGTCATGTGCCTGCAAAACTTTCAGGTGGCGAGCAGCAACGTATTGCGATTTTAAGAGCTTTGGCGAATCGACCAAAGCTTTTGTTAGCGGATGAGCCTACGGGTAATTTAGATGAAAATACAGCCGATCTTGTCTTTAAAGAGCTTTTAGGACTCGTAAAAAGTCAAGGGATGGCAGCTCTCATTGCCACTCATAATATGGATCTAGCCAAACGTATGGATCGCGTCCTTCATCTTAGAAACGGTCACCTTCATAAAAAGTAAACAAGCTAATTACAAATAAATACCGCTCGTTAAGTTTCTTTTAAGAGGTTTTTAAGAGATTGAGCGTTACAATACCTATAAAAATGCTTTGACCATCAACCATGACAGCAAAAATTATTAAACATTTTGAAGATTTGATCAGCCAATATGATGCTTATATTTTTAGTGTCCGAGGCGTCTTTTATGAAGATGAAATTGTGTATGAAGACGCTATTCAAGTGATCAAGAATCTCTCCAACTTAAGAAAATCTGTAGGTATGCTTTCCAACGCACGCGAGCGTTCTGAAGAAATGATGAAATTTTTAGAAAGCATTGGGATAACCCCTCCCCACTATCAAGCCCTTATGACGGCTGGAGAAGCCACCTATCAACATCTCTCTCGACAGAATGATATAAGACATGCGGTTTTAGGGAAGAAGTGTTATTTTTTAGGTCCTCAAAACGGTGTTCGTTTTCTCAAAGACCTTAACGTGAATAGAACGGATTTAATTGAAGAAGCTAGTTTTATTTTGGTCTACGGTTCGGATGGAATTCACGCAAAGGCCAGTGATTATCGCTCAATTCTTGAACAAGGCTTAAGACACCATATTCCCATGATTTGTATTAGTCGCGAACCTGTCAGTGATGGGCTTGAAGCAACCGCCCTTAATCCTGCAAAAATAGGTGAAGCCTACGAAAAGATGGGAGGCACTGTCTTTGTCCACGGCAAACCAAATGCATCTCTGTTTTTGAAAACAAGTAAAGATATGAATGTGGCAGACATTAAACGTGTTCTTGTTGTTGGCGATTCATTAAATGCCGATATCGCAGGTGCAAAAGCTGCGCATATGAAATCCATGCTGATCTTAAGCCACCTAACCCGCGCTGAGCTTAAGCTTCGACAAAAAAATCCCTCCCTTGAGGAGATTCGTGACATGGCCCACGAAAAAGGATATAATCCTTTATACATCATGAGTCATTTGACCTGGTAACCATATAGCAACAAATGTCGTCTTTAACATATTTACCCATATCCTTAACAATTCTGTTCTTCATACTGCTGTCAGCAATTTTTTCAGCATCGGAAACGGCGCTCATAGCAGCGTCAAAAGCTAAACTTCATCGCTTGTCCAAGAAAGGCTCCAATGCCGCTAAGATGGTGATGAGCATGCGTCTTGAGTCCGAAAAATTGATTGGCACTATATTACTGTGCAACAGCTTAGCGAATATCGTTTCAGCTTCTCTAGCAACTTATTTATTTACAAAATTTTGGGGGGAAACAGGCGTTTGGTACGCAACTGCTCTCATGACTTTTTTGATTGTGATTTATGCCGAAGTGATGCCAAAGATTTTTGCCATTAGTTTTGCTGAATCTTTAGCCATATTTCTTGCTCCTTCTATTAGTTTCTTGATCAAAATAACTTCTCCCATAACTTTTTTTATTGAAAAAATGGCGCGTTGGAGCCTTCGTCTAATGGGGGTAAAAATTGATCCAAAAGCACGTATTACCAGTTCTGAAGAAGAGTTGAGAGGAGCTATCGATCTGCACGAAGGATCACCCGAAAGTCGTCAAGAAAAAGCCATGATGCACAGCATTTTAGATCTAGGAGATGTGCATGTAGATGAAATTATGGTCCACCGCAGTGATGTGACAATGCTCGATGCGGATAGTGATCCCGCTACTATAATTGAGATGGTCACCAGCAGTCCTTTTACGCGCATTCCATTATGGGAAGAAAACACGGATAACATTATTGGCATTTTGAATGCGAAAGATTTATTAAGAGCCATTCGCTTTCATAACGGCAATTTGCAAAACATAAAAATCAAAGAAATCGTCAACAAACCTTGGTTCGTTCCTGAAACAACTACTCTTCATGAACAGTTACAAGCGTTTCGTGATCGCAAAGAACACTTTGCCATTGTCGTTGATGAATATGGCGCTTTTATTGGTATCGTGACGCTTGAAGATATTTTAGAAGAAATCGTCGGTGAAATTTCAGATGAGCATGACATTCAGATCCCTGGAATTTGGGGACAAATGAATGGCGATATTTTTGTGACAGGTTCTACAACTTTGAGAGATCTGAATCGACAATTTGATTGGGCCTTACCAGATATAGAAGCTTCAACTATTGCAGGCCTTGTGCTTCATGAAGCACGCAAAATTCCAAAAGTTGGACAAACATTTAATATCGAAGGTTTTCGCATTAAAGTTATTCGTCGTGTACGTAATAAACTCACTCTATTGCGTATAAGCTCAGTAAAGAAGGTATAGATGTCCATTAAAAATGAAATGTCATCCGTTTTAAAAGAGAAATTTTCACCTGAATTTCTCGAGATTATTGATGAGTCTGACAAACATGCAGGCCATGCAGGGAGCGCAGGGTTTTATGGCGAAAGTCACTTTAAAGTGACGATCATTTCTTCAAAGTTTTGTGGCCTCAATCAAATTGAACGCCACCGTGAGGTTTATCTTAGCTTGCATTTTATCATAAAACGTATCCATGCTTTGGCCTTAACGACAAAGGCTCCTGGCGAATAAATCCATTCTCGGTCGATTGAGCAATTTTTCAGACCGCTCTTCTCTGCTGGAAAGCCGCATAAATAGTTATTTTGCAACTCTTTTTAGAAAGGTCTTGGCGAGGCTTTCTAATTGTGCTTAAGTGCCCAATGATGGTTTATAGGGAGCCATAAATAGTCAGAAATTTTGCAAGGAGCACAGTATGGCAAAAGACGCCGAATCCGTTGTTGATTTAAAAACTCTCAAAGGTCAAACTGAACCAACTTTTCGCGTCACTGCTCCTGAAATAGAAAATATCCTATATGAGCCCTTCCCTGTCCTTGATCACGGTTTTATTCGTGTCGTTGACTATATGGGAGATGACAGCTCTATCGTTCAAGCAGCCCGTATTTCCTATGGAAAAGGCACCAAAAAAGTCAATGAAGATAGAGGGTTAATCCGCTATCTCATGAGACATCGCCACACAACACCCTTTGAAATGTGCGAAATCAAACTGCATGTAAAACTTCCTTTATTCGTTTCCCGTGAATGGTTGCGTCATCGTACAGCCAGCATTAACGAATATTCCGGGCGTTACTCTATTTTAGGCAAGGAATTTTACATCCCTCAACGTAATCAATTGGGTAAACAATCACAAACCAATCGTCAGGGTCGTGGAGACCTTTTGAATGATGAAGAAGCCAACCGCGTATTAGAAATTCTAAAAAGCGATGCTCATCAAGTCTATGAACACTATGAAGAGATGCTCAATGCTGATCAAGAAGGCAACGTACTGGATGCTAATCGTGAAGGACTGACACGAGAACTTGCTCGGATGAATTTGACATTGAATTACTATACGGAGTGGTATTGGAAAATTGACTTGCACAATCTAATGCATTTCTTAAGTTTGCGTGCTGATGATCATGCACAGTATGAGATTCGCGCTTATGCGTATGTGATTCTCGATATTCTCAAACGATGGGTTCCTCTTACCTATGAAGCCTTTATGGATTATCGTTTTAAAAGCGCTTATCTATCCAAAGCTGGGTTAGAAGTCGTCAAAAGAATGCTGAAGGGACAGGAAGTGCAAGCGCAGGATGTAGGGCTTAGTCCGCGTGAATGGCGCGAATTAATGGCCCAGCTAGAAATTGAAGATGGTGAAAAACAACAAAAGAAAAGGGCTTAACCTTTGAAAGATCGCAGCAAATTTAAGGTGATCACGTCATCACCAAGTCGCACAACTATTGAACTTGATGATTTAGATGCAGCAATTATTCTCAAGGTTGATGGGACGCTCAAAGCTTCTCTCCCAGAAGTTAAAACTGAAACTGTGCCTGAAAATATCATTACAGCTGCAGCTCTTGTTTATGCTTTGAACGACGAAGAGCTGTGTAACTTGATCCGCAAACGTTTTGTGGAAAAGTGCTTACCCCAAAAAAAAGAAAAATAAATTTTAATTCAATACCTGACGTACCAATTTGAAACGTCTTAGGACTTTATCAACAATAAGCCACGTTCCACCAACACCTACGATAAACACCACCCCTATTTTAATCAACAATGGCAAGCTGGAAGAAATCAAAACATATTGCAGCCAGATAACGGGCACCTCATGAAGAAGAAAAATTCCATAAGTATTCAAAGACAAATTACGCCACAGTGAATTTGAATGATTCAAAAAACGATACCCCAAGGCCATGTAAAAAATAAATTGACTGAAAATAAATCCACTAAAAAGCACGGTTCTGAGGAAAGAGAGCTGGCTATGATCTATAAAGATAGTCCATAAAGTCTCGAAGGATTCTTTCTGATTCAATGCTTTTCTAAAAGAAGAATCATAAGCACCGTCTTCAATAAAACTTAGACTAAACCCCACATAGGCAACTCCCATAACAATGGCTATCATAAAGAATCCGAACCATTTAGAAGCAAAGCGCTGTAACCATTCTTTCTCATGTAAAACGCCCGATTCCATAACTGCTGATCCTAATAAAAAAAACAGCGCCTGGATTAGAAAACGTGAGCCTTGGAGACTAAAGAACCACCATACACGAAACCACCAAGGTGCCCCCCAAATCAAATCAGTGATAGAAGCGATGGCTATCAATAGCATAAGAAAACTTATGCAAAATAAGATAGGTCTTTTAACAACTTTACTCACAAGTGCTCCAAGTCCTCTGATGAGTCCTGGAAAAAGCAGATAAAGAATCATTAAGATGAGACTATAAAAAAACAAGACCCACAGAACCCAAAATGGACCACTTGCAGAAAGATTATAAGGAAAATAATGCTCAAACCAATAAGCACCATAGGACACCATAGGATCTTCTTGGTCATGAAAACTGGCGTACTGTAAAAGTGGTGTAATAAAAATAACGCCCAAAACGAAGGGAATACCAAGGTGAACCAATCGATTTTTTAAAAATCCCCCTGCTCCATTTTTTTGAATAGAGGGAATAACAAATAAACCAGAAATAAAAAATATCATGGGCATGATGATGCTGTTAGACACCATATAAAAAACATCAAAAATCACTGTACGATCAAAATCCGTAATAAAATGTAATCCGCCCCAACGCTGAGCATAGGCATGGACTGAGTGGTCCAATGCCAGCATCATAAAAATAAGGGCCCTTAGATAATCAATATAAATAAGACGATTTTGATTGATACCGTGGGGTGACATTTAAAGGATCCTTCTTAAGACGGGTATTTTGCGTAAAACCTTTTCTACCAAAAGCCAAGAAACAAAGAACGCTATGCCGCCTGAAGTTAAAAATTTAAAGAAGACAGGCATGGGTTCGCCATAAAGTCCTTTGTGAATCCAAACCACAAATCCTTCGTGAATCAAGTAAATTCCATAGGAACATACCGCCAATGATTGCCAAAGAGCGATCGGGCGATTTAAGAAACGATAGAAAATAGCCATTAAACTCAACGTCTGTAAGGCGCAGAAAATACCATGAAGCGTTGTGCGCACCAGAATTGCCGGAACCGTTTCTTCAAAAATTGGCCAAGCTTCTTCCCACTCTCCCCCCATGCGAAAGAACCGTCTCAATTCATTATTATAGGCATCATCAAGATTATTAAGCGTAAACCCAATATAAAAAATTCCGACAATAATGGTCGCTATCACTAAGAAAGACCATCGATCCGAAAATTTTTTCCAAAAATCTTTATCATTTAAAAGATCAGATTCTCCGATGGCAACCCCCACAAAGAAATACACACCAATGAGAATAAACCGAGAAGCTTGTACATGAAAGAATCTCCCCCAACCTATAAACCAAGGAGCTCCCCAAATTAAATCTGAAACACCCAAAATAATAGCGCTTAAGACAGCAAATATGCAAAACCCTGGAATAGGATGATGAAACATCCAGGAAACGACTTTACTCAGCAAACGAATGAGACCAGGAATGATACTATAAATAACGACTGCAATCAAAGTTAAGAGAATTAAATAGTAAAGGAACCAAAAAATACCTACTTGAACAAATTCTGCTGTCATTGAGTTATACCAAAACTCACCATAACTCAGGGCATTAGCCCCCTCTTTCGTCACATGATCTGCATAACTTACAACGGGTGATAGCAACGGCACACCCACTACAAAAGGCACCACCAGTCTTAAGAATCGTTCTTTGCTAAAGCTCAGATATCCGCGTCTTTTTAAAGAAGGCAACACAAAGATCCCCGATAAAAAATACAAAATAGGCATCATGAAGCTATTATTATTCATATGAAAAATATCAAAGAAGATATTGCTGTCTATGTCAGGTAAAAACCAGAAATTTCTGAAATGCGGCGCATAAGCTTGCAAAGCATGGTCAAAGACCACAAGGGCAACAACAAATCCTCTTAAATAATCAAGAAACAAATAACGATTGGGTGTATGTTCATAGGTCATAAGTGCTTCCTCTTTTTGAGTGATTTTAGCAATCTTATTTAAAATAAGGAAGCGTGAAGGTTATTTGTGCTAGCTTCATTTGTTACCTGCATTTCAAGAATCTTAGATTCTTTTTGAGTAAATGACAGGTAAAGGCCTAGCTGACGCAAAAGTTCCATAGCAACGAAAGCATGAATTGTATGAGGTGTTAGCTCATCCATGCTTCCTTTCCCCTCAAGGACTCTTATGACATCAGTTTTCATTGCAAGCAAATTTCCACTCAGAGTTAAATGTAAGTCAAGTTCTTCAGGTCGCTTTTGGTTCATGAGCTTAATCTTTCCCCCATAAGGAGCTGTTTCAACGGCAACTAACACGAGATTCAAAAGCATCTTTCCCCATAAAGCGAGATCAAAAGTAGAGGATTCTGTTGCAGAATCTATATCCCACTCAAGACTAATTTTAAGAGGTCTTAAGAATCCTTCCAAGAGTTGATGCGTTCCTGAAGCAGTCACTAATGGGCCAGATTTTGATGCTCCAAAAGCAGCTCTGTAAAACACAAGACGGCTATTCGCAGTTTCAGAGCTATTGCGTAAAATCTCTAAAATCTGATTACGATCCTTTTCGTCACAATCGCTTAAAATTTCCAAACCACTACTAATAGCACCCATTGGCGTTATAAGATCATGGCATAAGCGTGAACACATTAATTGAGAAAGACCAAGTTTATTCATGATTATCGCTTTATATTGTTCTTCCTCTCTCATTATACTCAAAATTTTATTTCTGTGCAGAGTTTTTATTTTAGCGGGGTTTCAAAGGTTTAGACAATTTTATTAATTTCATCATAGACGAATGCTCTAGGACTGGCTATGAATATTGTCATTAAAAAATCCTTTAAGATAAGGTCCTGACTTACAAGATGTTTGAGAAACGTTATCTTAGACACATTGCCGGCAGTATTTGTATTATCCTGGCGATAAGTGTTGCTTTGCATCACTATCTATCGCACCGCCCTAAAATAAAAGAAATTGAACAAGTTCCTCCCGTAGAAGAGGCTGTTGTTGAAGAACCGAGTGAAACGGTTGTTGAAGAGGTTATAAAACTTAAAAAGGGGGAAACTTTAATTACAGCCCTCACCAATGTGGGTATAGATAAACTACAAGCCCAAGGCGTCGCTGAAGCCCTCAAGAAAGTCTTTAAGCCAAAAGATTTACGTCCTGATCATGAGCTTTATCTTACTATCCGCCAATATCGTGATAAACCTGAATTTCGAGACCTTGAAGAACTCAACTTTGAGGCCACCATTGATAGTTCAATTACGGTGACAAAAACTGATGGCGTCTTTAAAGCTCAAAAGGAAGCCAAAAAGCTTATTCTCAGTATACGAAGGGTTTCTGGTCAAATTGAAAGCGGTCTTTATGTAGATGCTTCCAAGCGAAACGTTCCATCAAAAATTCTTCATGAGATGACCCAAAACTTGCTTTATGAAATTGACTTTCAACGTGCCTTTCACCCAGGTGATACTTATGGTCTCATCTATGAAACAGATGTAAATCCAGATTCTTTAAAAGAACAACCGCGCTCTTTACTCTTCGCCATTGTTGAACTTCAAGACAAAACTGTTAGCTTTTATCGTTTTAAACCTGAGAAGGGCGATTCAGGATATTATAACGCTAAAGGTGAAAGCATAAAACGCGGACTTTTAAGAACTCCAATTGATGGCGCCAAAATTTCCTCTCGATATGGCATGCGACGCCATCCAATTTTAGGATATACACGCGCCCATAAAGGCGTGGACTTCTCCGCCCCAAGCGGCACCCCTATTATGGCATCAGGTAGCGGAGTCGTAGATAAATCAGGTCACTCTAGAGGTTATGGTAATTGTGTACGCATTAAACACAATCATGAATATTCGACGTTCTATGCCCATCTTAGTCGATTTGCAAAAGGCATGAAGGCAGGCAAACGTGTAAAACAAGGCGAAGTAATTGGCTACGTTGGTTCAACAGGTCTCGCTTCAGGCCCTCATTTGCATTATGAATTACTACGATTTAACACTCAAATTAACCCAAGCAAGGTAAGCATGTTGCCTGCTGCCAAGCTTTCTGGCAAGGACATGGAACGTTTTAAGGCATTTAAGGCAAAGATTGATCAACAATACAAGACTGTTAGACAAGCTGAGGCCCCAAAGCCTGCAAAAGGCTAAAACAAAAAATAAAGAGATTGCCTGAATATAATTTGCTGCGTAAAATCGCCACACTTTAAATTTGGTTTAAGAATTAGGATATTGACAAATGCTTGAGGTTTTTCGCAAGGCATCTACCACATGGTGGTTTAGAGCATTCTTCTTGATACTCGCCATCGCTTTTGGCTTTTTATGGGGAATTGGGGACGTCATCAACCGTATTGGTGGCGGTGGCAATCAAACAGTGATCAGTATTGGGTCACGAAAAATTAGTGCTCGAGAATTCGAATACATGGTCGCTCGTCAAATCCACAATGCTGAGCAAAATCTAAAAGAAAAGATTGATCGTAAAAAAGCACGTGAAATGGGCATCGATACTTATGTGATGCAAAAGCTTGTTAATGATACTTTGTTGGAACTTGAAGCTGAGCGTTTAGGAATCCTTGTCTCTGACGATATGGTACGAAATCGTATTCATGCAGAAAAAGTCTTTCAAAACCAAGATAGTTCTTTTAATCGCGATATCTTTAAATCAATTATTGAGCGTGTAGGTTTTTCGGAAAAGTCATATGTAGAGCTGATGCGCAAAGAGCTCGTGCGTGAAAATCTTTTAAAGGCTATTGCAGTAGGGATTACAGCTCCTAAGGCAATGATCGCGCCTCTCTATCGTTGGCAGCATGAGGTGCGTCGTGTGAATGGCGTCCTTATTGAAGCTAAGGAAAATTTAGTAAAAGAAACCCCCACAGAAGAACAACTGCGTACTTTTTATGGAGAAAACCTAAAGCGCTTTGAAGCTCCTGAATATCGCAGTGTGTCAGCCTTAGTCTTTGATCCAAATAAGCTTATCAATACAATCGCTATTTCTGATCAACAAGCCCAAGAAGAATTTGAAAGCCGTCCTGATGAATACCAAGGCAAAACTTTCGAACAAGTAAAAAATGAGATCATTAGCTTTCTTAAGAAACAACAAGCCAATGAAAAAATCCAAAAACTAGGTGTTGAAATTGAAGATGCTCTCGGTGGAGGAAGTACTTTTGAGGAAGTCGCAAAGGCTCATAGTTTAGAGATTATGCAACTCCCACTTTTGGATAAGCAAGGTCAACCTGATCCTTTTAGCGATCAAAATCAGCCTAAATCTCTGACTGATCTTGAAAAAGCTATTTTGGAGGAAGGATTCCACCAAAAAGATGTCGACGTCCCAGGTGATGTTGTAGACGGCGCAGACGGTAAGCTTATTATTGCTAAAGTTGATAAACTCACGCCTTCATCCCAAAGACCCTTCCATAATATCAAAGACAAACTCGTTCCTTTTTGGAAACAAGAAAAAGCATTTGATGCCGCTAAAGCTTTGGCTGAAGAAATTGCAAAAGCTTTAAACGAAGGACAATCACCTCAAAATCTTGAAAAAAGATACCCTGTCAAAGCCTTTAGAACACGTATTGATCGTAGCGGAGATTTAAGTAAGTTTCTGACAAAAATGCCTAAAAACATGATTGCTCAGCTTTTCTCTGTTGCAAAAAACAAACCTGTTTTAGGCGTTCAAAAAGATGACGATAAAACAACTTTGATCGTTGGCTTTGTCTCTGAAATTGAAAAGTCATCAGAAATCCCCAATCAAGAGAAAATGGCTGAGTTTGCCAAGGTTCTACAAATGACTCTCAGCAACGATATTTTGATGGAATACATTATTTCCATTGAAAAGAAAAACCCAGTGGAAGTGAACAAAGGCTATTTCAAAGAGCCTCTTGAAACAGCTCCCGCTTCAGCTGGTTTTGAAGACTAAGCGATCACCGCTTTCTGAGAAATAGGAGAAAAGCGCCTATTAAGAAGAAAGAAAAAGGTGCCAACCAAAGAATATAAGTCAACCGATTAATAGGCGGGGAGAGATTAATGCTCTCCCCGAATTGATTGGAGAGCTCTTGAAGAATCGTCTCTTCTCCCATACCTTTTTGCAAGGATTCAAATATTTTAGCACGCAAAGCTTCAGCGATAGGAGCCTCAGAATCCGAAAGAGATTGGCCTTTGCAGACAGGACATTTGACTTGAGCATATATGGATAGTGCTCGTTTTGAGAGATCTTCTTGACTTGGAAAAGTTGGCTGTGACAGGAGACACGCTCCTATAAATAACCAAAATCGCATTTTAGGAATATTTATCAAGGATGGGGATAAGATCGTTCTCAACCATTTCAAAACTAAGGGCTCCTCGATGATGAAAACGAATAATACCTTGGCTATCAACTACGAAAGTCTCAGGAACACCCACGATTCCCCATTGAGACGCCATGGAGCCCGTCTTATCCATTCCTATTACTTCAAAAGGATCCCCCTGTTGCGTTAAAAATGCTTCAAGCATGTCCGATCGATCGCGCAAAGCAATTCCATAAATTTTAATGCCTTTTTTGACGGCCATATGCTTAAGAACAGGATGTTCAATTCGACACATGGAACACCAACTTGCAAAAAAATTGATGACGGCAGCTTTACCTTTTATGGTGTCAGAGTCAAAAACTTGCAATTGATAGGGAGATCTTGCAAAAGTCGTTACAGAAAAATCTGGGATTTGTTGCCCAACCAAAGATGATTGATAGGTCAAAGTCTGACGTAACGTTACCCACAAAAGAGCAACGACCAAGACTCCCACGATAACAATTGGAATTGAGAATTTAAATTTTTTGCTCATATAATCCACCTTAATGATTTTTCCGTGCAAACACAATGGCGAGCAGTACACCTAATATCATCACTACCCCCCCCATCCAAATCATCAATACATTTGGATGATAGTACACTCTTAAAGACCAACGCCCATCTTCTAATCGATCTCCTAATGCAATGTAAAGAATTGTAAGTCTTTGAAATAAAAGCGCCGTCTCAATAGTTTGTGTATTACGCAGATGATAAATGCGACGCTCTGGTTCTAAAATAGTATTCTCAGTTCCTATGGCGACTGAGATTTTAGCCTTCTCTGTCGAGTAATTGGTGTCAGATTTTTTCTGCACATCCAAAAGCTCGATTTTAAAATTATGAAATATATAAGGTTTATGGAGCGGCATAGCCAAAAGCGTTTCTTCTTTGACAAGACTCGTCCATGAAACACCCAAGACACAAATGCCAACTCCTATATGAGCGACAATCATTGGCAACTGCTTAACCTTAAAAAATGACGACTGTTTACGCAAAAGGCCTTTTAAAGAAGTAAGAATTAACCAACTTCCAAAAAGTAACCCAAAGCAACTAAGGCACAAATGCCTCTCAAAAATAAAGAGCAGCAATAAAGTGACAACTAACATAACAATGAGAACAGGCATTAAAGCACGTATCAGTTCTTGAAAATTTTGTTTCTTTAGAAGAAAAGGCCCTAACCCAGCCAACGTCATACCAATAAAAGCAATCGGCACAAAAGTAGCCTCAAAATAAGGAGGACCAACGGATATTTTGGTGCCTGTTATGGCTTCAAGAAAAACTGGATAAAGTGTGCCTAACAAAACTGTAAAAGCAAGAGTTGTCATAACTATGAGTTGTATCTTCATCAGTCCGTTCAAAGATAGAAATGGCGATTTTAAAATTGTAAATTTGATCGCATGCGCTTTCACAGCATAGACACTTAAACCCGAAGCAATGATTGTTCCGATCACAAGAAAAAGAGCAACACTACGCTCACCTCCTTCACTAAAGGAATGCACTGACATCACTAAACCAGAACGCACAATAAATGTTCCAAGAAGAGCGGACGAGAAAACCAGGATCGCAAGAAGAACTGCAGCTTGTTTAGACTGCTCTTTAGATTCTAAGTGTTTTAAACTATGAATCAAGGCACTTGCGAGTAACCAAGGGATAAGTGATATATTCTCAACAGGATCCCAAAACCACCATCCTCCCCATCCTAATTCATAATAAGCCCACCAACTCCCTCCAATGACACCAAGAGTAAGAATTGCCCATAACATCAAAGCCCATGGTCGACAATGTTTTGCCCATGCTTTATCAATTTTTTCAGTAATTAATCCGGCGACTCCCATGGAGAAAATAAGAGAGAACCCTACAAAACCTAAATACAATGAAGGAGGATGAGTTAACATCGATGGGTCTTGAAGAATAGGATTCATATCTATCCCATCAAAAGTATCCCCATCAAAACGTTCAAAAGGATTTGCGAAAAATAAAGTATAGATCAAAAATGCAAAGGTCATGAAAGATTGAAGGGCAAGCGTATAGAGCACAAAAACTTTAGGGTGATGAAAACTGGTCAGACTGTATAAAGCACCAAACCCAGATAGAACAAGAACCCACAAGAGCATAGACCCTTCATGATTACTCCATATCCCCACTATTTTGTAAATCATAGGCGTAAATGTTGCCGAATTAAATGCCGTGATCATTAAGCTAAAATCAGAAGTGATAAAAGCCAGAACGATCGATATAAAGCCAATCAAAATAAGGATAAATTGACTTACACTTGAAAGTCGCACAGCCAATAAGGCATCATCTTTAAATTTTTTGAAAAGCCAATGAGAAGCAACTCCTTGAGCAAGAGAGATAAAAGTTGCAGCAATTAATGCACTAAAGCCATAATCAATCATGATTCATTTTTTAATGATTTAAGGAGCTGGGTTTTCTCAACACTTTTTTTCTTTTCGGGAGGCCGATAGGTTTCATCATGCTTAGCAAGAAGTAAATGTGCTTTAAAAGTCCCATTTCCCAAAAGAATTCCTTCTATCACCACGCCTTGTTTTTCACGAAACAATGTTGGTAAAACTCCTTGATATTGCACTTTTAATCGCGCAGTTTCATCCTTGACATAAAAATTAACCATCAAAGATTTTGGATCAATCTTAAGAGAACCTTCTTCAACCAATCCCCCTATCCTTATTGCCTTTCCCGACAAATTTGGCTTTGTTAAAAGCTCTGAAGGAGTAAGAAAATACATCATATTTTCTTCTAGAGCCCACAATAACAAACCTATGCCAGCCGAAACACTTAAAAGCGTAAGCAGAATAAAAACCAAACGCTGCTTTTTCTTTGAATGCATCATTCCTCTTTTGAAATCTCCAAAGCTTGCAAATTCTTTTTTAACCTAATATTTTTAAGAATAGCGAGAAGCGTCATAACAGAAAAAATAGTGCCCGTTGTCAGGTATGACAGCAAAATATAAATATTGTAATCACCCATGAAGACCTCTCTTGCGAAGACGATAGAGAACCGCATTTACTTTGGCGTCCAAGAGCTCACCTTCTAATCGAATTAAAAGCAGCATAATAAAAAAGCTGGCATATCCAGCAGCCATTATAAAAAGCGGAATCAGCATCGATGAGTCAATAGCGGGCTTTGCGAAGCGCAACACACTGGCGGGCTGATGCAACGTATTCCACCACTCAACAGAAAATTTGATAATCGGCAGGTTAATAATACCAATAATGGCTAAAACATTAGCCGCTTTTAACCCTTGGGTTTTATTATCATAGGTTTGCGCCAAGGTCATATAACCGAAATATAAGAACAGCAAAATCAGTACGGAGGTTAAGCGAGCATCCCACACCCACCACGCTCCCCACATGGGTTTTCCCCACAAGGACCCCGTAATCAAACTTAAGATAGTAAAACCCGCTCCTATAGGCGCTGCTGCTTTTGCTGTAAGGTCCGCCATAGGCAATCGGAAAATAAGATTTAAAAAACTAAAAAAAGCGATAAAAGCATAAACACCCAAAGCCATCCAAGAAGCAGGTACATGTACATACATTATCCGCACAAAGTCTCCTTGTTGATAATCAACGGGAGATTCAAAAAGGGCAAACCATACTCCAATTGTTAGCAAAACGAGGGTGCTCACCGTAACAACAGTCATGACCCTTTTTTTCCAAAAAAGAATCTTATGCGGCTTCATGATCAATCTATTATTTTTTTTCATCAGAACACCTTAATGGGATTTGATCACGGCCTCAAGAAAAACTCGTCGTTAGTTTCTCTTGCGTGAAAGCGTCAAAATCGCTAGAACTAGCAAATATCTAAATATGTTTAAGAAGGATAGAATCCATGAAGATTGGTGGTAATGAAATTCGCCCCGGTAATATCATAGAACATAAGAATCGCCTTTGGGTTGCCGTAAAAATTCAACATACACAACCTGGAAAAGGTGGCGCTTACTTACAAGTAGAACTTAAAGACATTCGTGACGGAACAAAGCTTAATGAGCGTTTTCGTTCAAGTGAATCTGTCGAACGTGTACGCCTAGACTCAAAAGAATACCAATATCTTTATGCTGAGGGCGACATGTTAACTTTTATGGATCAAGAAAATTTTGAACAGGTCACTCTGCCTAAATCATTTCTAGGGGATAGCCATCAATTCCTTAAAGACGGTATGATGGTCGAAGTTTCTAGTTATGAAGGAGAAATTGTTGGTGTGTCTTTGCCAGATTCGGTTGTGATGCAGATTGTCGAAGCTGAGCCTGTTGTAAAAGGTCAGACTGCTTCTTCCTCTTACAAGCCTGCAATGCTAGAAAATGGCGTTCGTGTGATGGTTCCCCCTCACATTGAGGCTGGACAAAAAATTATTGTCAATACAGCCGATGGCACCTATGTTGAGCGCGCCAAAGATTAACCTTATTCACGAATCAAACGAGGCACAATGCAAAACCCGCGCGTAAAAGTTACAAACCCAGCAACCCTCATGATGTGCCGTGCTGCCCTAAAAGCTGCACGTCGACTTTTAAGAGACTTTGGTGAAGTTGAACAGTTGCAAGTCTCTCAAAAGGGTCCTAAGGACTTTGTGAGCAATGCAGATCGTCAAGCTGAGCGTACAATTCGCCAAGAGCTTGAGAAAGCGCGTCCAGACTTTGGATTTTTAATGGAAGAATCTGGAGAAATTATTGGCAAAGACAAATCTCAACGATGGATCATAGACCCCCTCGATGGCACCATGAACTTTCTTCATGGTATGCCTTATTTTTGTATTTCAATTGCCCATGAAAAAGATGGGGAAATCATTGCAGGTGTTGTGTACGACCCAGTCAGAGACGAAATGTTTTGTGCAGAAAAAGGGGCTGGGGCCTACGTTAATGAACATCGATTAAGAGTTTCTGCACGATCAAAATTACAAGACGCCCTGGTATGCACCGGCGCTTCGCCTTCTTATCGTAAGCAACTCATTGAAGATATCCTAAGAAATTTTGAAAACGAAGTTTCTGCCTTAAGATGGAATGGAGCAGCTGCATTGGATCTTTGCTATTTGGCTGCAGGAAGACTTGATGCCTATTGCGCTTTTGGGTTAGCGCCATGGGACATGGCAGCAGGCCTTATTATTATTAAAGAAGCTGGCGGTTATATCACGAATGCCTATGGCGAAAAATTAACTTTGGACTCTCCGACTGTTGTCGCTTCCAATCCTTATCTTCATGAAAGCCTCGTTCACTTAACTTCTTCCCTCATCAAACGTTAGTAAAACTATCCTAACGTTTGAGAGTAAAAGCACACTATAAGCATTTAGCGCATTCTAGGATATCCATGGTAATCCATAATTTCTTTTTATCTTAAGATCATTTATACTAAGTTATAATTTTAATACTAAAAAAGATTAAAGATCTTATGGCCCCAATACTTTTTTCAATAGGGATGGCATTTCTTTTTCCAAAAGGGTTTCAAAAACTCACATCCAGCCTATGGATACTTTTTATAGTTCTTGCCTGCACTGCAGTGGTCTTCTTTGGGGGGGGGACTAAGCTCGCTTATACTCATGCATTCTATATTCCCATTGTTCTCGCCGGCATCTCTTTTAACTCCGTTGGAGGACTTATAATTGGCATGCTATCGGGGTTTATTTTAGGCCCGTGGATGCCAGCAGATATTGCTGCAAACCAAATGCAGCCGTTAGAGTCATGGGTTGTTCGTCTCTTTTTCTTTACTTTAATTGGCGGAATCGTTGGTTATGGTTGCCAAGTTTTAAAGTCATTTTTGCTTGAGGTGAAGAAAAAATTACTCACAGATCCCATCACAGAGTTGCCCAACTTAAAGGGATTAGAAGATCTCGTAGAACGACAAGGATTAACCAATAGAAAATACGCCATCGTTGTTTTGCATGTCGACCATCTTAAGTATATTGTTCGAGCTCTTGGGCAAGCATCCGTTGAAGAAATTCTACGTCAGATTCGTTATCAATTAACTCCCCATCTCAATTCATTGGCTTTTCCAATACTGTTAGACCAGGAGAGCTTTGCTCTTTTTATCTATCAAGATACGGATGTTCCCAAAGTAATTGAAACTTGTCGACATCTGATCAAAAATGAATTTATTATTGAATCAATCCCTATTTTCACTGAATTTAATTATGGCGTTGCTTTTAAAGAAGCTGATGATCATATTTTAGACGTCGTCCGGAAAGCAAAACTGGCAGCTGAAAAGTCCAAAAGATTCAGTGCTCCTTATTCGATCTTTCAAAAAGAAGACGATAGTTATAGCAAACGTAACTTGCAGCTTATTCATGACTTGAGTCACACAATAGGAAACAAAAAACTTCAGCTCTTCTATCAACCCAAAATCGACCTTAAGACAGGTGCCATTATTGGTGTTGAGGCCCTTTCACGATGGAATCACCCTCAGTTCGGTGCTATCCCTCCCAATGAGTTTATCAATCTCATTGAAGGCACTCTCTTAATTAATAACTATACCAAATGGATGATTCATTCAGCCCTCAAACAAGTTTCTCAGTGGCATAAAAATGGACTGAAGCTTCAAATCGCTCTTAACTTCTCTATGAAGAACTTTTATGACCCTTCTGTTTTGCAAGAATTACATGCAACGCGAAGAAATCTCGGCATTCCGCCTGAAAGCATTGAAATTGAAGTCACAGAGAATGCCGTCGCCTCTAACATTAAAACCGTCGCCGATATCCTTGCTACTCTTAGGGACACGGGCATTAAAATCGCCGTCGACGATTTTGGAACGGGACAATCCTCATTGCAGTATCTTTTTGAGCTTCCCATTGATACAATTAAAATTGATAAAATCTTTATTGATCAAATGATCACAAATTCGGCTGCTGAAGCTATTGTTCGTAGCGCCGTACTTCTTGCTCATGAGCTCAATCTTCAGGCTGTTGCTGAAGGAGTGGAATCAGAAAAGGAGCTTAGATTCCTGCAAAAAATTGGCTGTGACCAAGGACAAGGCTACTTCTTTGCCAAACCAATGACCGCTGAATTTTTAACGCAATGGATTTCCGCCAGAGAGTCACAAAACGCGAAGTCCTAATATCCCTTAAAAACAGGCATTTTTACAACATTGATTCTAAAATAATAGTAATAATTAAAAAAATAATTTGACAATATTAAAAAAAATATCAATTAGTACTATGCATAGATGTTAAAAGGTAAAAATCACAACACATGAATTTCTCTGATCTCGGGCTAGGTCCTAAGACCCTACAAGGTATTGAATTAGCTGGTTATAATTCACCCACCCCAATACAAAGTCAAGTTATCCCTCTTGTGTTAAAGCGCCACGATTTATTTGGCTGCGCACAAACAGGTACTGGCAAAACAGCTTCTTATACGCTTCCTATTCTTCATATTTTGGAGAATGGACGTCAAAGAGCCCGTATGCCCCGTGTTTTGGTTTTAGCTCCTACCCGTGAGCTCGCTCAACAGGTTGAACAGAGCTTTACGCAATATGGAACGTTCCACGGCTTTAAAAACGTTACCCTGATTGGGGGAGAATCTATTTACGAGCAAGAAAAGCGTCTTTCCAAAGGTCCCGACATTCTTATTGCAACGCCGGGTCGTTTGTTAGATCTTTTTGAACGTGGACGCATCATGCCCCATGCTATTGAAGTGTTGGTTATTGATGAAGCAGACCGCATGCTCGACATGGGTTTTATCCCAGATGTTGAAAAAATCCTTGGTCTCTTGTCAAAGAATTGCCAAACTTTACTGTTCTCAGCAACTTTTTCTGAAGAAATTAAAAAAATTGCTCAAAAATTTCTCAAAAACCCTGATGAGATCTTTATTTCACGCTCTTCCAAGACGGCCGAAACTGTCGAACATTTTGCCGTAAAAGCTGAAGATGCTAACAAACGTAATATTCTAAAAGCCCTTATTGATAAAGAAAATCCAAAATCTTCCATTATTTTTTGTAATCGTAAAAAAGATATTTCCGCACTTTGCACTTTCTTAAAGCGTGCAAAGCTTAGCACAGCACCACTCCATGGGGATTTGACACAATCTGTACGTACAAAGACCCTCGAAGAATTTAAGTCTGGGAAGATTCGCTTTCTTGTTGCAAGCGATGTTGCTGCCCGTGGCTTAGATATTGATGACATAGACGTTGTCTTCAATTTTGATGTCCCCAATAACGCCGAAGAGTATGTACACCGTATTGGTAGAACTGGTCGTGCTGGCAGGAAAGGAAAAGCTTTTACATTCATGAGTGAAAAAGAAATTAAGTTATTTAAAGCAATCGAAAGTTTAATTAAGACAAAGATTCCTTTCTTTGAAGTGCTGTCTGAAGAAGATAAGAAGCCTGAAATGATCAAGACACCAAAAAGTGACTCTCTTCCACAGCAACCTTCTAAGCCTATTCAATCGGCACCAACAAAGCATCAGAAACCAAGACACCCAAACAAAGGTCCGATCATTGTCGGCTTTGGCAATGAGATTCCAAAATTCATGATGCATGATCTTCATATCCCTGAAAGTCACGACTCTAAGGCGATTGTTTAAAA
Source organism: Candidatus Nucleicultrix amoebiphila FS5 (assembly GCF_002117145.1). Lineage (NCBI taxonomy): Bacteria > Pseudomonadati > Pseudomonadota > Alphaproteobacteria > Holosporales > Nucleicultricaceae (SeqCode) > Nucleicultrix (SeqCode) > Nucleicultrix amoebiphila (SeqCode). Next base: position 519,948 of record NZ_CP008743.1, read on the forward strand.
TTTATAGGATTCTTCTGCATATATCGCTTGATTTTTGCAGTCATTGTGGTTAAACGTCTTGTCATTGGTCCCCATCGTCTAGTGGCCTAGGACACCGCCCTTTCACGGCGGCAACACGGGTTCGAATCCCGTTGGGGACGCCACCTCAATTGAACGCACATATTTATGACTGAGTATATCAATATTGCTGAAGTCATAGGCCATTTAGCAGGTTCCCTTACGACAGCCGCATTCCTCCCCCAAGCGATTAAAGTTTTTAAAACTAAGCGAACGCAAGATATCTCATTATTGATGTATATTATCCTGTGTTTAGGCGTTGGGTGCTGGTTCGCCTATGGGGTGATGATCAACGCTCTGCCCGTCATGATCGCCAATGGTCTTACCCTTGTCCTCGCCGCCAGCATTCTGGTCTTTAAACTCGTTTCGGAAAAAGAGAAGTAAGCCAGGCAGTGTTTGCCTACTATTTGAACGTCTCGAAAGATTCTGTCAGTCAATGGGAACGCGGAGAAAAAAAGCCCGCAGGACCTTCTTTGAAACTGCTCTCTTTGGTGGAAAAGAAGGGTCTATCCGCCATCGCTTGAATCATTCAACCAGAATGAATAACAACCAACTTCTTTTTGAAGACAGTGACTTGATTGGCATCCCCAACGGGAGTCGAACCCGTGTTGCCGCTGGGAGAGAAAAGGAGCGTTTTGTAATCAAAATTCATAAAAAATAGCTTTTGTAATCGTTTTTCACAATCTATAATCAAAATTCATAAAAAATTGTTTTTATAAACGTTTTTCATAGATTGTAAGCATTTTTCATGATAATGTCGAATTTATTAGAAACATAAAAAAACTAAGTATTTTTCATGGAAATTGATAATTATAAGCGTTTTTCACACCCTGTAAGTATTTTTCATGGAAGAGCTCTTCCAACAATGGATGGTTCTTTAGCAGGGTATGCGGCTTTGGTTCATGCTTATGATTTGAAGACACCTTTACCTGAACATCTCTGTTTTATCAGTCGTCAGCATAAACGGTATAAAGTTGAGGGTTGGGAAGTCTATACATTAAGGCATAAGCCAAAACCATCCCTCGTAGGGCATCTTACTTTTGCTTTAAAGTATGAAGGAATTGATCTTGCCATTCTCAATACGCTTTTTCAAAAAATCCAACCTACTGAACTTGAAGGTTGGGTTAAATCTGAACCTAACAGTCGCTACAGTCGCCGGGTTTGGTTTCTCTATGAATGGCTTACAGGGAAAAAACTCAACATTCCCGATATTGAAAGGGGAAATTTCTTTGCTGTTGTTGATATAAAACTCCAATTTGGTGGAGCTTCTGAACTTTCCAAAAGACATCGCGTGAATAATAACCTTCCTGGGACTCAAGATTTTTGTCCTTTGGTGAGACGCACAGAAAAGCTCCAACATTTTTTAGATCTTAATTTAAGCGAGACAGCCTATACGAAAACAGGAAACATTCATCCTGATGTGTTGTCTAGAGCTGCAGCTTTTCTCCTTCTCAAAGATTCGAGAGCTTCTTTTGCCATAGAAGGAGAAACGCCACCTCACAGTCGTACAGAGCGATGGGGACGCGCCATTGCTCAAGCAGGATTCGTACCTCTTTCTCTAGAAGAACTCTTGCGTTTACAAGAGATTGTAATAGAGGACAAGCGTTTTGTTAAACTTGGTCTTCGAGAAGAAGGAGGTTTTATAGGCGTTCATGAGAGATCAACACAAAGGCCTTTGCCAGATCATATTTCTGCTCGATGGCAAGATCTCTCCATACTTATGAAGGGAATGATAGACTCTTATCAGAAGCTTAATAAGAAGGGTTTAATTGATGCGCCTATCCTTGCGGCTGTTATAGCTTTTGGGTTTGTATTTATTCACCCTTTTGTCGATGGTAATGGACGCATACACCGCTACCTTATTCATCATGTGCTTGCTGATCTTGACTTTACTCCTAAGGAGATAGTTTTTCCTGTGTCGACAGTTATTTTGAAACGCATAGATGACTATCGACGTGTTCTTGAATCATATTCTCGTCCTCGACTTGAGTTCATTGATTGGAGGCCCACAGAAAACGGAAATGTAGAAATTCTTAACGAAACAATAGATTTGTATCGATATTTTGATGCTACAAAAATGGCGGAATTTCTTTATGAATGTATACAAGAAACAATAGAGAAAATTCTCCCAGAAGAGATCAATTATCTTGAAATGTATGACCAAATGAAAAAAAATATTAATGAACTTTTTGATATGCCAGATCATTTAGCTGATTTATTGATTCATTTTTTAGAACAAAATCAGGGAAAACTTTCTAAACGTGCAAGAGAAAAAGAATTCAAAGCTTTATCTAAGAAGGAATGTCAACAGCTTGAAGAGCTTTATGCCAAGGTATTTAAAGATACAGATTGAGGATCTTTACATTTAAAGGAAAAGTTCGAGAAAAATCTTTTTCTATTTTGACAAGGCTGATTTGATTGGCGTCCCCAACGGGATTCGAACCCGTGTTGCCGCCGTGAGAGGGCGGTGTCCTAGGCCACTAGACGATGGGGACCTTCGCGAACGGTTGGAACCTATCTGAAGTCTTCATAATTATCAAGCGTCAATTATCTTACAACGTTACACTCTTGTTAGAGAAACTCTTCCATAGGCTGATAACGAATCGCTCTGAGAACAATTTGTCGATGAGGCGTTTCCAACTTTTTGGTCGCAAAAATGTATTCTATTTCTGTGCGTGTATCTGATCTTTTTTGTGGAGTTTTCTTATCAAACAAGGCCGTTTCCCCATAACTGTCTATAAAAGACTTCAAAAAAGCCTTTGGCTTTACTTTACCTGCAGCACTTTTAAAACTGATTTTATATCCTGTATCCGCGCTTATATAAGAGGTCTCCACATCACCATAATCAAACTCTATAATGCTCAAGATCCCTTTATAATGGGTAGGATCCGTAAAACCGTTGCCTGTGACATAGGCAATTTCACGCTTAAGAATGGTTTCCACCGCAGCATCGTCACTTAAAAATAAATCGCTCACTTCCTTTAGCGTTAAAGGCGGAAACTTTGCCTTTTCAACTTCTGGATTATTTGTGGCCGCAAAATGGATGTTTGTGAAAGTATTTACTACTGGTGTTATATACCCCATCAGGGAATTAACTGCTGAATTCTTAGGCTTATGTGTTGATGCCAAAGAAGTGTTTGGGTCGTCTTTCTTTTCTAAATTCACCTGATTCTCGGACGCTTGCGCACCATAAGCCCCCATACAGAAAGCAACCAAGCAAACTGCAACACTATATTTTAGCATAGCTGAATCCTTTCTATTTGCTCTCATCCTCTGCATTTTGAGATGAGTAGGCTCTTCTAAAGTTATCAATGATTTGACCAACTTCTTCTTGAGGAGTACCCACAGCTTTAAGAACAGCAGACGCCAACTGAAGGCTTGGTTCCAGGTTCTCAGGCATAATAACAGCCACACCCAATTGGGCTAATTTAGCTTCATATTCATCATCACGCATTCTAACTGAGACTTGCAGATGGGGAAATTGACGACGTATCATCGTGGCTATTTTCAAAGTTGCGCGGGTATTATTAATACTCACAACAGCAGCTTTCGCTTTTTCGACGCCTAGAACCCGCAATACTTCGGCTCGAGAAGCATCTCCGTAAAACACTGGAAATCCTTTCGCACGTCCATTGGAGACATTATCCATGTTATTATCGATCGCCACAAAGGGAATCATTCTCTCTAACAAAAGACGTGCAACCATTTTACCCACACGCCCAAATCCAGCAATAATCACGTGATTTTTTAAGTCACCAATTTCATCAAGGGCGGCATGGAGTGACGCATCTGATTCTTGTTGATGCCAACGTTCATCTAACCGTTTACCAATAACAGCTAAAAGAGGCGTAAGAGCCATCGAAACAGCCACCGCACTATAAATCAATTGGGCAATCTCAGGCGTAATAATCTCAAGATTCAAAGCTGGAATAAAAAGAACGAAGACGAACTCTCCTCCCCCTGCCAACAATAACCCCACCCTCACAGCCGTAATGCGTGGCAACTTGAAGAGCAAGCACAGGAAAAAGAGTATGGCCGCTTTAATCGCCATCATGCCAACAATAAGCGTTAAAATCACTGAAAATTGGCTATACATAAGACTAATATTGATAGACATGCCCACGGTCATAAAGAATAGACCTAAGAGTAAACCATAAAAAGGATGAATATCTGCTTCAACTTGATGACGATATTCTGTCTCAGAAAGCAGAAGTCCTGCTAAAAAGGCCCCCAATTCCATAGATAGGCCTGCCGCCCAAGTTGCCACACTGGTAGTTAAGACGACTAAGAGCGTCAAAATTAACATTAACTCTTGATTATTGATACGGACGAAAGCGCGATAAAGGGGGCGCAATAAAAGTCGGCCAACCATCAAAATCATAAAGAGCACCAAAAACGCTTTTACTGCAGAGATCCCTAACACACTGAGGATACTGCTTTCACTTTGGGCAAAGGTTGACATTAATACCAAGAGAACAACAACAAAAAGATCTTGCAGCAAAAGAACAGCAAACGCAACACGGCCAAATCGTTGCGCGATCTCCCCACGTTCTGCCAAGAGCTGCAATACAACTGCGGTAGAAGAAAGAGCAAGTGCACTGCCTATAAGGATTGTGGCTTCAATCGATAGATCCAGCCACCAACAAATCGCTGAAAATGCAAGGGTGGTCAGCATTACTTGAGCAAACCCCAGACCAAAAACATAACGCTTGAGGACTTGAAACCTTTGCAAAGGCATCTTGAGACCTATTGTAAACAATAAGAAAACAATACCGAATTGTGAAAAAAACTTTAGACCGTCAAAACCAGCAATGAACCCGAGAGCTTTTGGTCCAATGATCAAACCTCCAATTAGATATCCTAAAATCGGACTTGCTTTTAATCGACGAAAAAGAGGAACAACAATGGCAGCAGTTATTAAAAGTATCAGTGTATCAGACATATAATGTGTTTCGTGCAAAGAACCCCCTTCTTGAATTTTGATTCAAAATTTCAACCTCCAACTCTCGTAAATGTGTCAAAGGATTATAGTTTTATTTTTATTAAAAATATGTAACCTAAAATGATTAAAAAATTCTACTTTTTTTTCACATTTTTGTAAATTTATTAACAGTGCAAATTTCATTGGGTCTTCAAGAAGTCAATCCTCTTTTTAAAATTAATTTAAATTTTTTTCATTTGCACAAAATCCTAGTAAAATCAACATGTTGACTTAATTCATCATATTTCTTTTCTGGTGGTTTATTAATTCTCTTCTTTAATCACTTAAAGAATTTAGTTGCTTTTTTACGCACAAAGTTATCCACAAGCTTGCTGTCCTCTAATTTATTGGCATATCAATTAAATTTGCACCATAATAGGGCAGTTAAGTGATTTTATGTGACATAGTGAATGCCTGAACATATTTCTCCAGTAACTTCTTTGAACCGCGGTCTTGAAGTTATAAGCGATTACGTTAAAAACTTACCTCTTAAACCGGGTGTCTACCGTATGCTGGGGAAAAACGACACGGTTCTTTATGTGGGGAAAGCCAAAAGTCTTAAGAAGCGGGTGCAAAGTTATACTCAACCCCAGCGTTTACCAAATCGTCTTAAACGTATGATCTCAGAAACAATTTCCATGGAGTTTGTGATAACTCATAATGAAGTTGAAGCTTTGCTTCTAGAAGCAACACTCATCAAAAATCTTAACCCTCGTTATAATGTCCTTTTTAAGGATAGTAAATCATTTGCCTATATTTTGATTACAGAAGGTCAATGGCCTCGTCTTGGAAAGCATCGTGGTGCAAAAAATATCCCAGGTAAATATTATGGTCCATTTGCTTCTACTGAAGCCGTTCATCAGACTATCAATAGTCTGCACAAGATCTTTAAACTGAGAAATTGCAGCGATAGTTATTTTGCTGCACGAAAACGTCCTTGTTTACAATATCACATCAAACGCTGCACTGCCCCTTGTGTGCGCTATATCAATGAAGAGGATTACAACACGTCTGTACGACAAGCAAAAGATTTTCTCGAAGGCAAGAGTCAGCTTCTACAAAAGGAATTGAGTGAAAAAATGTTGGCTGCAAGTGCTAAACGTGACTATGAACATGCAAGCTTTTATCGTGACCAAATTCGTGCGCTGACCCAGATCCAAGTACACCAAAATATGAATCCTACATTCAAAGAAAGTACGGATATCATTGCCTTAGCAGAAGATAAAGGTAGCGTTGCTATTCAAATCTTTTTCTTTCGAAATAGTAGTCATTTTGGCAGCAGAACATACTTTCCTCTTCACACCGATGAAACCTCCCCCGAAGATGTTCTCACCAGTTTCTTAACCCAATTTTATAATGATCATCAGCCTCCAGAGCTTGTATTAATCAATTACGACCTTGAAGACAAAAATCTTTTACAAAACGCCTTTCATGAAAAATACGGTCATTCAGTCACCTTCCTCAAACCTCTCAAAGGAGAGAAGAAAAAGTTAATAGAGCGTACCTACGAAAACGCTTGTGAAGCTTTAGAGAGACATCTTGCAGAAGCTTCAACTCTCAAATCGATCCTGGAAAAATTGACGGAAGTATTTCAGTTACCGAATATTCCTGAACGCATTGAAATATACGATAACAGCCATATTCAAGGATCAAATGCTGTGGGAGCCATGGTGGTTGCTTCAAGAAGAGGCTTTGAAACAAAACTCTACCGAAAGTTTACAATAAAAACCGCTGGACCATCAGGGATCACACCTGGAGATGATTTTGGAATGATGCGAGAAGTCTTAACGCGACGCTTTAGCGGCTCTCTTCTCAAGAAGGTTGAAAATACTTTACCAGACCTTATCTTGATTGATGGAGGCAAAGGACAATTAAGCACAGCCCACTCGGTGCTCGATGAATTAAACCTTGATATTCCTATTCTAGCTATTGCTAAAGGACCTGAGCGTAATGCGGGAAAGGAAACTTTTTTTAAAAAAGATTCTCATCCCATTACTCTTGAACGTCATCGTCCAATCCTTCATTATCTAGAACGATTGAGAGATGAAGCGCACCGCTTTGCGATTGGCACCCATCGAAAGAAACGTGAAAAGGCCCTCACTTTGTCGCCTCTCGATGAAATTTCAGGAATTGGTGCTGAACGCAAAAAAATTCTCTTGCGCCATTTTGGATCTACTCGCAATATAGAAAATGCAGGGCTTGAAGACTTAAAAAAAGTGAATGGAATTAGTGCAGCTCTTGCAAATAAAATTTATGATTTTTTCCATCCTTAGATATTATATAGGCGTTGACTAAATGATGCTTCCTAACCTCCCAAACACATTAACTCTCTTCAGAATTGCAATTATTCCGATCATGATCGTACTGTTCTATATGAATAAGGAAATGGGATTTTGGATTGCCGCTGTTTTCTTTATGTTTGCGTGCATTACTGATTTTCTTGATGGATATTTTGCCCGCACCTTTAAACAGACAACGAAACTGGGGGGCTTTTTGGATCCCATTGCCGATAAGCTTTTAGTTGCTTCAACACTTTTACTTCTCGTTGGATTTGACCGTATTCGAGGGCTCTCATTGGTACCCGCTATTATTATTCTTTGCCGAGAAATTTTAGTTTCTGGATTAAGAGAATTTTTGGCTCAAACTCAGATTTCAGTCCCCGTCAGCCAATTAGCAAAATGGAAAACTGCTGTTCAGATGGGAGCTATTGGATTGCTCATTGCCGTCCCTGAATCGTCTTATTTCTTTTCTCTAGCCACAATTGGCATTATTGGTCTATGGGTAGCAGCGATTCTTACTCTTGTTACAGGGTATGATTATCTGAGGGCCAGCTATCATCACATGAAGACTTGATTCTAAAAGATTATTCAGGTATCAGAAGTGAGTTGTTTATTTAAACCACTTTTTGTGGGGCGCATAGCTCAGTGGGAGAGCACTACGTTGACATCGTAGGGGTCGCTGGTTCAATCCCGGCTGCGCCCACCATCTCCTCCCTCTTTTCCTTTTGATTAATCTGTGTTAAATTAAGCTATTATGAAAATATTTCATCTATAGCGTCATAGAGCCCATTGGGCCTCTTTCAAAGCATCGTCCAGGACCCCTGCACATGTTAAACGACAACAAAAAATAACTTAGAGAATCATTATGTCTTCCCTCTCCCCAAGTACCTCGCAGCCCTTTAAAGGGTTGACTAAGTATCGCCCAGGCAGTCTTAGAGAAGTGTTAGTCATATCCTTCCCTATGATGATGACGGCCCTTTCAACAAATTTAATGTTTTTTTTGGATCGACTTCTTTTAGCCCGCTATTCAACAGAAGCAATGAATACAATGGCTACAACCTGGATGGCGTGTGCTATTTTTCAGTATGGTTCTTCCGGTGTCGCTTCGATTGCTGAAGTTTTTGTCGGGCAACATAATGGTGCTAAACAATATGATCGCGTTGCAGAACCTGTCTGGCAAATGATTTGGTTTGCTTTATCACTTTCGATCGTTTTTATTCCCATGGCCATTTATGGCAACACTTGGTTTATCCCTGAAGAATATGAATCTATGGGAGCCCCCTATTTCACTTTCTTGATGTTCTTTTCATCTCTCGTGCCCCTTATGGTGGCCGTAGCATCATTTTTTATAGGTACTGGACGCGTGGCTATTGTTACGTTCGCAACAATTTTAGCCAATGTGATTAACCTTGTTTTAGCCTATTTGTTTGTTTTTGGTGTTGAAGGCTGGATTCCTTCTTTTGGATTGATGGGAGCTGCTTATGCCATGGTCACAGCTCAAATAGTTCAGGCAACGGTTCTTCTCAGTATTTTTATCGGCAAGAAAAAGTACCGCGAAAAATATCATACCCACGTGATGACTTTTAATAGGAAAGTTCTGTTGAAATGTCTTGAGATTGGCTTACCAACGACTATTGGTCACGTCCTTGAAATCGCCGCTTGGTCTGTTCTTTTAAATATGATGGCTCATCGTGGAGAAGCCTATGTAACAATCGTTTCCATTGGCCAAAGTATTTTTATACTTCTTGCTTTCCTCAATGATGGAATTCAAAAAGGGATTATTGCTATCGGCTCTAATCTAATTGGCGGCAAGCAATGGTCAATTGTTCCAAAAGCTCTCTACTCAACATTTCAAGTCCATCTCAGTATGATGGTTATTTTAGCACTTCCCCTCTTGGTTATGCCCGATTTATTGATTGAGCTATTTTTACCTGAGGTTACAATCAAGAGTCATCTTGTGGAATTAAGAGAGATGACAAAAATTGCACTGTTTTGGGTTTGGGTTTTTATTGTGTTTGACGGATTTGCATGGGTAATGGCAGGCATGCTCACAGCTGCCGGAGATACAAAATATGTCATGATGATAAGCACAACGGGTGTGTGGGTCTTTGCCCTTTTGCCAATTTATATTTTCGTGGTTTCTTCCTCTGGCACTCCCCAATTAACTTGGGCAATAACCGCAGTCTATGGTGCTATTCACGTTATTCTGATGTATATACGTTATCGAGGAGATCGTTGGAAACAACATAATATTACAGGTCATTAACACTCTGTTAAGCTTTTGAAAGTAAAAGGAATTATGAAAGACTCTAGGATTTCCATCTTAAAATTTGCTTTTTAGGATATTGACCCGGAAATCCTAGGGTTTTTTTTGTTCTATTGACAGCTTTTTCTCTTGCGTTTAATTAATCTCGGTGATCAATTTTTAAGGTTTAGATTTATGAAACATATTCTCTTATTGGTAATAACCACCTTTTTCTTGAGTTATCCTTTAGAGGCCTCTTTTTTTAAAGAAGAAATAGTCGAAGAGGGCGCACCAACAAGGATTCAATATACGCGTGATCAGTTGCTTCATTTAGAGAAGAGTCCTCTCTCTAAACTCCCGCTCCATATTGATTTAAAATTTTATCATCAGAAGGCGCAGAAATCCTATAAAAAGTATCCTCGTAAACAAAAAAGACACGATTATCGGCAATAAATTACGAGACTCACAGAATCTACATATTTGGATAGCGAGGCCCCCCTCCCCCTTCAGGAGGAACCCAGTTAATGTTTTGAGTGGGATCCTTAATATCGCAAGTTTTACAATGGACACAATTTTGCGCATTAATTTGTAATCGTGGGGCTTGATTATCTCCATCCCGCACAATTTCATAAACACCTGCAGGACAATAGCGTTGTTCAGGAGAATCATAGAGTGCGAGATTACAACTTATGGCTCGCTCAGGATCAGATAAATGAAGATGACACGGTTGATTTTCTGGGTGATTCGTATTGGATTGAAATACAGAAGTAAGCCTATCAAAGCTGATAATATTATCGGGTTTGGCATAGGCAATAGGCTTTGAATTCTTAGCCAACTTCAAACTCTCATTGTCCTTATGGTGTTTTAGCGTCCATGGCATTACCCCCCTGAAGAGATAAGTCTCTAAAGCCGCATTTATCAACCCAGACAAAAGCCCCCAACGAAAACCTGGTCGAATGTTACGCACTTTTTTGAGCTCTTTATTAATCCAACTTTTTTTCACACGTTCATCAAATTCACCCAAAAGCACCTTATTGGCTTTACCGTTCATACTTAAAAATTCAAAAACAGTCTCTGCAGCAATCATTCCAGACTTCATCGCTGTATGAGTACCTTTAATCTTTGGAACATTCAGAAACCCAGCACTACAACCGATAAGCGATCCCCCTGGAAAACTCAAATTTGGAATGGATTGATACCCTCCCTCATTTAAAGCACGTGCTCCATAAGCCATACGTTTTCCCCCTTCCAATAAACTTCTAATCGCAGGATGCTGTTTAAAACGTTGAAACTCTTCATAAGGACTCATGTAGGGATTCTGATAATCTAATCCCACAACAAAGCCTATAGAGATCTGATTGTTTTCAAGATGGTAGATAAAGGAACCCCCATATGTTTTACGGTCTAAGGGCCAACCAATAGTGTGTGTAATGAAACCCGGGTGATGATTTTCAGGTTTTACTTCCCACAATTCCTTGATGCCTAATCCGTAGGTTTGAGGTTGAGCGTCTTTCCGCAAGTTATATTTAATCATAATTTCTTTACTTAAAGAGCCATGACACCCCTCTGCGAGTAGAACGTGACGAGCAAAAACTTTTACCCCTTCTTGATATCGATCTGTAGGTTTTCCTTCTGCATCCAACCCCATCGGTGTCGTTTCAACCCCAATCACACAATCATCATCATCAAAGATTGCCTTAGCAACTGCAAATCCTGGGTAAATTTCTACACCTAGCCCTTCAGCCTTTTGCGCCAACCAACGACATAGATTTCCTAAGCTAATCACGTAGTTACCGTGATTTTTCATTTGTGGAGGCGTGGGAAGACGAAAAGCACGTCTCTTCGTTAAAAATAAAAACTTATCTTTTTGTGCCTGTATATTTAAAGGTGCGCCTTGCTCTTTCCAATCAGGGATCAATTCATTTAACGCTTTTGGATCAATGACAGCTCCCGATAAAATATGGGCACCAACCTCAGATCCTTTTTCAAGAATGCAAACAGAGAGATTTTTGCCCTGCTCTTGGCATAATTGCTTGAGACGAATAGCAGAAGACAATCCAGACGGACCTGCCCCCACGATAACAACATCATACTGTAGCGAATCTGACATAAGGGCCTTCCCAATTTCTTATAATATCTTTTTACGTTTTACGTTTTCACAAACTTTTATTAAATTTAAAGGATAAATAAAAGAGTTTGCAACTTAAGATTACAGTGGAAGTGATGTCAAAAATATTTTTCTGCATTTTTTTCGTAATGCTATATAGCATGCTTCCATTGGAAGTAGCGTGCGCAGGAGATATTCCAACTCGGAAAATATGGGTAGATGCTCCCGATGAAAATAATATCAAATTAAGTTTTATTTTTGATTCTTTACCCAATGTTGCTGTTTTTCAAAGAGGAAAAATGCTGTGGATTGTTTTTGATCAGGTCTTTAAACTCGATCTGTTCCACACTAAAAAGTTTAAAAATGAGCTCATTGGAAGGCCTCATGTAATAGAACACCCAGAAGCCACTATCATCAGATTAGAGCTTAAAGAATCCCATATTCCAGCTATCTTGAGAGGGAAAAATACCTTTTCACTTCAGTTTTCTGCTTTTGCACAAAATCATCCCCATATCTTACCTTTGGATGAAGGAATCAATGACAATGGTACCCTCATTTTTGGTTTTCCCAATAAAACTAAACCTATCGTGATCAAAGACCCAGATGCAAATGATTATCTGTACGTCTTTCCTCTCCAGCAAGAAGGGATAGAAATTGAGCGTCAATTCACTGACTTTACAATTATAGAATCTCTTCAAGGTTTGGTGCTTAATACTGGGGACGATATCCTTAACATTAATATACAAAATGAAAAATTAAGTATAAGCGGAAAAAACAGGGCACTCATCCTCTCAAAAAATGAAGATCGCAAACGTCAACGTAATCAGGCTATTGTCCCAGCGTTGTTTCCATTTTTATCTGAACTTCCCCCTATTCCTGAGAAAGATTGGATTTATCATCGTCAATTTTTATTACGAAAAATTCATGAATCATCGGATCCTCTTAAAGCCCGTCACAACCTCATAAATTTTTTTATTAATACGCATAATATTGAAGAAGCACTTGGTGTTGCAAAACTTATAAAAGCAGAATCACCTTTAAGAGCTATGTTATTAGCTTTATGTAAAAAAATACGCCTCTCAAGAACACTCTTGGATGATATGGACCTTATGTCCGAACCTGAAATGATGCTTTGGCTAGCCTATGCTGAAAGTGCCCAAGGTTTCTATAAATCGGCTTTTGAAAAATTCACACAATCTCTTGCCTACTTCCAGAATTATCCAACAAAAATCAAAAATACTCTCGCTCTTATGGCAGCTCATTCATCACTAGAAGTTGGCTATAGCGCCCAAATTTTCTTAAATTTGATCAATCAAAAAGAACTGTCGCGTGATCAAATTGTTCATCATAAATATCTTTTGGCTCGAGAACTTTTATTAAATGATGATAAAGAGAACGCAATAGCTTATTTAAAAAATGTTCAAGAATCCCATGATAACCGAAAAATTAAAACGCTTGCCATTCTTTCGTTAGGTACTCTTGATCCTGAAAAAAATCCTGACGATTTTTTAAAAGTATTAGAAAACTTAGAAACCGAATGGCGTTATGATTCTATTGAGGTTGAAGTTTTAGAAAGATTAATTCATCTCTATCTTGAAAAGAAAGAGGACGTGGCCGTGATTAAATCAGTGCGTACTTTGTCCGAATATTACCCTGATTTTTATAATCTTGAGATTTATCGTGAACAAGCCAGAAACTGTTTTTTGAATAAGACTGAGCAATTACTTAAAGAGTCACCAATAGACGCTGTCGCCTTTTTCAGCACGTATAGGCAGTTTGCTGGTTTTGAACCTAGAAGTATTGAAGTTACTCACAAAATCATTGATGTCATGCTCGATATGAAAGTTTACACCAAAGCTGAAGAGTTATTAAAGCTGCAATTACAGAATACAGAACCTAAAGAGCCATTGTATTATATTTTAACTATAGAACTCGCCAATGTACTGAGCGAGGAAGAAAAAGATGATGAAGCTTTAAAAACACTGAAAGCTATTTCATCAAATGATATGAATGACGATCTAAAGAAAAGAAAAGCATTTCTTGAGGCAAAGATCTTAATCGAACTTGAGAAATTTGATGAAGCGCGCGCTTTAATGAAAAGTATGAACTCCAACCAAATACAACTCTTACAAATCCAATTGGCTTGGCAACAAAAAGAATGGGAAGAACTCAAAAAGCTCCTTGATGAATTTCTTACCACCCCTCCAGACAACCAACCTTTGAATCCAAGAATGATTTTGCAGTATGCAACCAGCTTGGCAAACCTTGGAAAAACTGAGGACTTAAAAGGATTAGAGGAAAAATATGGTTCTATGATGGAAAAAAGTCATTATAAAAATGAATTCCAAATGTTGATTCATCCTTTGAAACCTTTAGCATCTTAATTTGATGCTTTAGCCACCAGCAAAGAAACTTTTCACCAGACTTCCAACCAACAGGTTCCAACCATCAATCATCACAAAAAAGATTACTTTAAAAGGAAGAGAAATCATCATGGGAGGCAGCATCATCATACCCATGGACATTAAAATGGAAGCAACCAACATATCGATAATGATAAACGGAAGGAAAATAAGAAAGCCTATTTCAAAAGCGCGACGCAGCTCGCTCACCATAAAAGCAGGAATCAAAGCTCTTAAAGGCGTTTGATCTACAGACTTCAATTCGTCTATTTTTGAAAGATCCAGAAAAAGTTCTAAATCCTTTTCACGCACTTGAGTCAACATAAACCCTTTAATTGGCTCCATAGTTTTTTCCAAAGCTTGTTCTTCATTCATCTTCTCTTCCATATATGGTTTGACTCCCTCTTCGTAAGCTTTTTGAAGAGTAGGGGCCATAATAAAACCTGTAAGAAAGAGGGCAAGACTTACCAAAACCGTATTGGGCGGTGATTGTTGCATACCCAAAGCACTTCTTAAAAAGGATAGAACAACGATAAGTCGCGTAAAAGACGTCAACATAACAAGGATTGAAGGTGCTAAACTGAGGATAGACATTAGAAAGACAAGTTGGACCATCCTTGCCGTCGTCGACCCCCCACCCTTGCCAAAATCAAGTGTCAATGATTGTGCAAAACCTTCATTAGCACTGAGCAACAAAAAAAAGAACAGAGGGAGAATACTCAAAAGAATAAATACAATTTTTTTACGATTTATAAAACGAAACTTTTTTTGCATCTTTCCTGCCTTTATTCAGCTTTTTTCTGTGATGACAGTTTGGCATCCACTTGCAATGGTTGCTGACCTCCCAGAAGGAACATATACTCTTTACCTTCCCACTCCACTAAAAAAAGTCGGTGCCGCGGATCAAGCATCGTTGCTTCAAGAACTTTTATTTTTTTGCTTTTAAATTTATTCATGGTCAAGGGTGCAAAAAAGCGCTTAAAAATAAACGCTACAGCAAAAATAATGAGAATGGTGATCCCTAAGCCAAAAATAGCTTGAAGCATTACTTCATTAAACATCGTCCAACGCCCCTGGATATGTTTCAATGGGAGTATTCCGCAAATAACTTTTAATACCGTGTTTTTGACGCGCAAGACCACTCAGTTCTTGATTTAATGCAGCATATCGTACCGTCAGTAACTCACCAAAGGCATCAAAATCTATTTTTAACTCCTCTAGGGCTGTTTTAAATTCAGCGTGCTTTCCAGCCTGTTCAATAATCATTTTGAGATTTTCAACTTCTTGGCTCAGCTCTTTGACATTGATACTTCCCGTTTCTTGAAAATTTTTGATTACGTTAGCCAGAGTATTTCTTAAATCGCTAATCTTTTTAGAAATGTCTGTTGACGTTAATGAATGGGTCATTTGAGAATTTTATCAATTAGATTAACGCTTTGAGCGGCATTTTGATTTTCGAGACGGATACGCTCATAGAGTTCATTTCGAAGAACGGATGTATCATCAGGAAATTCAAATCCCAATTTGGCATACTTTCCCTTCACTTCAAGAACATGTACTTTAATCTTGTCGTTTATAATAACAGTTTCGCCAATTTTTCGCGTGATACAAAGCATTGTTATTTAACATTTTTATAATTTTAATTTATACTATCATAAAATTTACTTTTTATTAATGCAAATTTTTAATACTTTTAAAGATGTTAACATCATAAGGAAACCTTATGGCTGACGTTTTTAAAGTCACCAGTACAAAACTCAGAATGCTGGAAGAGCAAAAGATTGTTGCGGCTGATAATATAACACGTTCATCACTGCCTGGTGCAAAGACAAAAACTATCAATTTTAAAGGTGTTCTTCACTCAGGCCAAGAAGCGCCCAACGACCCTCATACGTTGAAAAAAACTAACGATAAGCACCTTGGCTCTAATTCAGGATATTATACAACGACAGTTGGACCTCATCATGTGCAGGCCCAGGTATCCCTGTCCAATAATTCAATTGATGCTCATGAGCAAATGGCAAAGTTTGATCAGGCTGCAACAGATTATTATAAAACACTCAATATTCTACAAACCAATTTAAATCGTTATAAAATGATCTTAAGCTCAGGAAAGTAGATTGGGGTAACATATGGTGGACAATATTTCTCCTGTTAAAAAAATGGCGATCAAAGCTCTTAAGGCGAACAATGAACGCATGAAGGTTATTTCTCAAAATATGGCAAACTCACAATCTGCTAACTACGTCCCCAAAGAAATCACTTTTAAATCAAAACTCGACAAACAGAGTAATGTTCAAGTGGTAGAAGTCCAGAAAGTCACGAGCAATTCACAAAAAATGCACTTGGTCTATAACCCTAGTCATCCTAATGCCGATGGAAATGGCTATGTAAAAATGCCTGATATCAATCCACTAATGGAAATGATGAATTTGCAAGAAACCAAACAAGATGCAACACGTGCCATGAAGATCACTGAAGTTGATAAGGACCTCGAATATAAAACTATTCGCTTGATCAGTGGCCGCTAAAGTTTAAGAAAGGACAAAAATGTCAGAAATTAAAACTGCTCCAGTAACAGCAATTGCAAATTATCAGGATGTAAAAAGCCTCAAAACTGAAAACTCTGGCGAAACGACATCGACCCCTTTTAAAGAATTTCTTATGGAAGCAGTTGATTCCTCTAAAAAAGCTGAAGAGATTACGGTTCATGCTGCCAATGATAAAGCCTCTTCCATTGACGTTATGGAAGCCATGACGCAAGCTGAAAAAAACCTTCTCGAGTTCAAAACTGTCTGGGATAAAGTCATTCAAAGTATTCAAGAACTGAATCGTTCAAATATGTAACGATCTTTCGTCAAAGAAATCAAATAAGGCCAAAATCCATAGGATCGTCGACTGCAGCTGTTCAAGATTTGGTATGAACCACAGACACCTGTTCTAAGCTTATCCCAGTTTTTGAATCTCCTCTTCCATAAGGCCAGTACATGCTTGAATAGTTTCTACACATACTTTGCTGGCGATCTCTTGTAAAACTCCTCAATAAAAAGGCCCCTAGCTCTCTTTGAGCCAGGTCTTTTTGTTCTCCCTTACTGAAGCGTTTTGATATCTTCTAAAGAAAGATCTGTGGTCGCTGCAACCTCTTCTGAAGAGAGATTTTTTTTGAGCAATCTTTTCGCAATCTCAAGACTGGCCTCCTTTATTCCTTCCTTTTTCCCTTTTTCTATACCTTCTTTTACGCCTTCTTCTTTGCCTTCTTTCATATTCTTTTGTAAGTTTTCTATATTCTTTTGTAAATTTTCTGTATTCTTTTGTAAATTTTCTGTATTCCTTTGTAAGGTTTCTAAGGTTTGAGCGGCAATCATTTCTTCAAAATAGCGATCTGCATAGGACCAAAAAGCATCACTGGACAACACATGTCGGTCAACGGCTTCGTAGATAGGTCGGATCTTGGTGTTTTCCGGAACTTTTGTAATTTTTCGCCAGTTCTTGAGAAAATAAAGAAATTCTCCCATAGGGGTATTGATTTTCCTTTTTTCTTGTTCAAATTTTTTAAGATTAATGACAATAAAATGCAGACCTTTAAAATCGTTCTCATGGGTTTCGGTGTCAAGGATCGCGTGACGCGAGATATAACTCTTCTTATGGGGGGAAAAATTGAAATCCGTAAACTCGATAGCATAGACAGAGTCCAAAGACACATATTTCTGTCCCTTGAAAAGCTGCCCCGTATAAGCCTCCGACGCATAATAAACGAGACGTTTATCAAAAGCTTCTTGCAGGGACCGTTGCATTTCAATCAATATACACCGTCCCTTATGATCGCGACACACCACATCAATAAAAGATTTTTTGCCTTTTTCCTTTTGAGGAAGATTCTCGGTTTGTAAGACTTCAAATCTCTCGATGGCATTGTCCCCTTCGAGTTGTAAAATCTCATTAAGAACGGTGATCACAACTTTTTCATTTTCTGGGCTCGTAAAAATATTTTTAAACGCCACATCATCCATGGGATTAATAAAGGGGACTTCCGTAATGGGAAGATCTTTCGTGGTTTCTTCAAAGATCACCTCATCCGTGTTCGCCAATAATACTTTTGACGAACCATGGAAAGAGCGATTGTTGAGTGTATCCGGCCAACTTAAGAGTCTTACTTTCTTTTTCAGAGGGCTCGACGCCCCTCCAACCAGAGAAATCGTCGGTTCATGTTTACGCTGCTTGGGAAACGTTCTTTGTTCGGTCTTACGTTTCAAAGACAGACGGCTAACGCCTTGGACCAAGTCTTCAATCAAGAATGACCCCTGGCTGTCGCCAGTACTCATCATAAATAAACCCACGACACTTGCTATAAATTTTGGACGCACATACTGCAGACCCATGGAACATTCTCCTGTTCTAAACGTTACACACCGCCCGCATGATTATTTTGATTTATTTAGAACATAGTATCTATTTTTATCAAAATGTCAAGTTTTTATCCTAGGATTTGCTCATGACTGACCGCTATTGGCTATCAAAACGTCGCTTACCAAAATCTATCCGGTGGTGTCGCAGCCATCCATAGTGGTCAAAAGCTGATTTAGAATTCTCACGCTTAAGTACTCTTCTCTGTCTTAAGAGACAGGATTTTTTCTTCGCTCAATCCTGTAGCTTTTGCGATTTTTTCTACCTCTATCCCCATCGCTAACAAATTCATGGCTGATTCAGTCTTACCTTTTTCTATACCCTCTTCCAGGGCTTCCATTTTCATAGAATCTATGTGGTGAGAGTAGCGGGAAAAGTTGTTATCCTGCTCGTCCTGGAGCGCCCGTTCCTTCGCAGAGAAATCCTTACGCATGCTTAACTCATAGGCCTTATGGAGACCGGTACTGATGCCTGAGGGGATTTCTTTCATGTCCTGAGCATTTTTAAAATAATCGAGCCAATCCTTCAGATTTTTGTTCTGTTGAAGTTCTTCCTCATCGCCTTTCACATTCTCCAAGGAATATTGAATCAACTGTAATTCAGGAATGACATTTTGCGGATCCTTTTGATCTTGTATGATGTAATGGCGCATAAAGTGCGCACCCTGAGGCCAAAATCGTACGTTATCTGGCCCGCCTCCCAGGACATTGATACAAACCAACTTTTTAAGATCCTCCCACTCCTGCCCTTCCCGTAATTGATTGCCGTAAATAGCGCTAGCATAGGCCAGGGCTCTCTTGTCCCAATAGTTCTGTTTCTTGACTTGGACTTCAACCAAAACATACTCATCCGTCGACAAGCGACACAAGATATCCACATCAGAGTCCCTTTCCATGGGTAACAAACTTAAGAGATCCCCATAGTGGGCCGCAACTCCCCACAAAAACGTTGATCCTAAAATGGACATGTTGTTATCACACATAACTTTATGTTGGCTTGGCTGTTGTTGTACATTCTCCATATACTCAACCATTCCTTTGGCTTTAAAAAGTTCCTTAAGATTCGTTATGCGACGGATTGGATTTAAGGACACATCCAGGGGTTGCGTCGACACAACATCCGGTAGCTTGGCAAAAGTTCGAATAAAATCAAGGCGAGCCTCATCATTGGCCAAGACCTTTTTAACGGTGGCATCATAGGTGGGGCGCCCAAAAACCTGTTTTGCACTTTGTATCCAGGGCTCCGACGCCTTAAACAGCTTAGGACTTGTTGCAAAAGACCGACGCTGGATTTTTGGAAGGAGAGGCTTGCTTCGAAGCGTAAGCCCCTTCATGCCATCGACCAGGTCTTTCATCAAGAACGACCCGTGGCTTTCGCCAATAATCCCCCCAACTAAGCAACATACTACGACTGCGATAAATTTTGGACGCACATATTGCAGACCCATGGAACTCTCTCCTGTTCTTTTTAATGACACAACGCCCGCATGATTTTTATGATTTATTTAGAACACTCTATCTATATTTATCAATATGTCAAGTTTTTGTCAGTTATGTGCCTATGACTCCGGGCGTGAAGTATCATCGCGAAATCCGAGGAGATCACGTCGCTACACTCGTGATGACCGGGAGGATAGAGGAAGAGATAGGTGCTTTGATGACGGAGAAAGGAAAGATCCCACTTATGAGAAAGAAGAGTACCTTAAGCTATCAGCTGTTTTTGAGCCAGGTCATAATAAAGGCCTTTGGCTTTGACAAGAGCTTCATGCTGCCCCGTTGCCACAATCTCTCCCCGATCCAAAACAATAATGTTATCAGCTTTTTTAACTGTCGTGAGACGGTGAGCCGCAATGATTGTTGTTCTGTCTTTCATTAATTCTTCAATGGCCATTTGGACATAATGTTCTTTCAGAGCATCTAAAGCGTTTGTCGCTTCATCAAGCAAGAGTATTTGAGGAGACTTCAATAGAGCGCGGGCAATAGCAATGCGCTGACGTTGCCCCCCCGATAATTTGACGCCTCTTTCCCCTAACACAGTATCATAGCCTTGGGGAAGAGATTCAGAAAATTCATGGACATAAGCAGCTTTAGCCGCTTCAAGAACACTCTTTCGAGAAGCCTTAGGATTAGCAAACCAAATATTATTAAACACTGTATCATTAAAAATCACAGGATCCTGCGGAACAATACCAATTTTTGAGCGCACAGTTTCCAAACTCAACTGATCAAGGGGGATACCGCTTAAGTTTATAGAACCTTGTTGAGGATCATAAAAACGCAACAACAACTGAAAGAGTGTGCTCTTTCCTGCTCCTGAAGGTCCTACAAGCGCTATATGTTGCCCGCCTATCACTTGTAAATTAACTCCCTTCAAAGCTGGCTTTTCAGGACGAGAAGGATAGAAAAATGTCAAATTTTTAATAGTAATAGTCACCTTAGAGGATGGGGGGATGACTTGTGGTGCTTTTGGATCACGAATAAGAGAGGATGTCGCCATCACTGATAAAATACGTTCCATAGCACCAGAAGAAGCTTGAATATCTCCAATCACTTCAGCTAAGGAATTCAGAGAACCAGTCGCCACAATGGCATAGAAAATAAAGGCAGCTAATTCCCCTGCTGTCATTGCTCCCGCATACACATCATTAGCGCCAACCCAAGCGACCAGCCCTACAGCAAGAAAAGCCAAACCAATGACGGAAGCTATCAAGAGAGATCGTTTGTGTACACGCCTTTTGCTGAATCCTAAGCTCTCTAGCAAAAGAGCTTTATGAGCTTTATCTGTCTCTGCCTCAGCATGTAAGATCTGCACATCTTTAATAGCCATCAGCTTTTCTTCTTCAAAGGCATTCACTAATCCCAATTGATCTTGAGATTCTTTACTCACATTTTTTAGAGATCGTCCAATGAGAAAAATAGGAATAAGAACAACAGGGATCGTCGCTAAAATAACCAGCAGTAAACGAGGACTGGTAATAATAAGAAAAATTAAACTACCAAAAAGCTGAATTGTACTGCGAATCGCCACGGCTCCTGACGCAGCAACAACTGTACGAATCAGGGTTGCATCACCATTGAGTCGTGCCAACAAATCTCCAAGCCTTTGCTTTTCATAGAAAATGAGATCCATAGTTAAAAGATGATTAAAGAGTTTTGCTTTTAAATCAGATACAACTCTTTCAGCCATCCAAGCAGTTGTCGAAGTTCTAACATACGTCGCTAATGCTAAAACGATACTTAAAAAAGCAAACACTATGATAGAGCGCGTAAAGAGGCTGGAATTAGGAGAATGAAGATTTTGATCAATGAGAACGCGTACGACTTGGCCAAGTCCTAGAATAATAACAGCAGCGACGCTGAGAGCACATAACGCCCGCACCAACTCCCACCCATAAGGCTTTAGATAATGCCACGTATATTTGAGGTTTTTAAGATTATCTTTAGGAGATGTTGTCACATTAAACCCATGAAAAAGCTTAGAAATTTGGTTCGATTAATCTTTCAATCTCCTCATAAGTCGGAGCATATGGAATAACCTTGCCCTGAACAATAAATGTAGGTGTTGCATTAATATTCATCATTTTCTCAGCCTCAAGGCGCGACTTTAGAAAAGCGTCTACTTTTTCTTGATTTTTGATAAATTGTAAACACTTTTGAGGATCGAGCTGGCAAATTTCTGATAAGGCCCTATGCCCTTGATCGCTTATCCAATGATTTTGTCTCTCAAAAAGGCGTGCAAGCGTTTGAGCTTGTCGCAATTTTGGTACTTGGCTTAAGACCACCGCAGCATCAATAGCTCTCTGATCCAAGGGAAAATGCTTAAAAATAAAACGCACTTTTCCTGTATCGATAAATCTCCGTTTAATTTTTGGTAACACTTCATTATGAAAATGAGCACAATGACCACAAGTTAATGAAGAATATTCAATAATGGTGATGGGGGCTTCTGCGTCTCCCATGACAATATCTAAATCAGATAATAGTGAATAATCAACATTTGCCAAAGCTTTTGGCTGTTCAAAATGCTTGTATAAAAAATGACCTCCCCCCAAAAGAAGGAAGAGCATTCCTACTAAAACACCCATGAATTTTTTATTAATTTTTTTTCCTCTCATCTTAAGTCGGGATCTTATCTAGGATTTCTTGGTTTGTAAATTATCAAGCTTTGATCTTGACCTTTTTTCATGCAAATTTTACAAATCTTATTATTGTTAATTTTTTAGTCATCTTCTATCGTTAAATTCAACAAAAATCTTTGGATTAAGGTAAATGAGTATAATAAAAATAAAAACTATAACGTTTTTGGTCATTGGAAACACTGCATTAAACCTTTATCTCACGGGCTGTGAAACGGTTCCTTTCCAAGACAACAAAACATCAATCGGTCCAGTTTCGGAATCTCCTGCTCCTGAAAAAGAGTCTTCCACAAAAGAAAAAACAATAGCAAGTCCTGATAAAAGACCTGGAGAGGTAAGCACCGAAGATCCCTTAGAGGATTTAAATAGAGGCATCTTTAAATTTAATGAAACTATAGACGGGATGTTTTTGAAGCCTGCAGCCCAAATATATGACCTAACCGTTCATGAAAAAATTCAGGAAGGCGTTCATAACTTTTTAACTAACCTTACCTCTCCTGTGGTCTTTATTAATGATCTTCTGCAGGGTGCACCGGAACGCGCTTTTGAGACATTTGGACGCTTTTGTGTAAACTCTACTATAGGGTTGCTCGGTGTCTTTGATCCAGGTAAGGAAATGATTGCCGATTACCACTTTGAAGATTTTGGTCAAACTCTCGCTGTTGCAGGAGTTGACAGTGGACCTTTCTTGATGATCCCCATCATTGGCCCTTCAAATCCCAGAGATTTTATTGGTCGTGTCGTTGATTTCTTTGCCGACCCATTCCCTTATATTGCGAGACGTCATGGCTATAGGAACTGGAATTATGCACGTTATGGTGTTGAATTCATTGATAAGCGCACTCATTGGTTTGATATAGAAAAGACTATCTATAGTTCGAATGACCCTTATGCAATGGTTAAAACACTTTATATTCAAAATCGTGAGTTTAATATTAGTAATGGTATCGTCGATCGTGAATCTCCTAAACCTAGTGATGAGGAATAAGATGACAAAATTTTTGAGAATTCTTTTTATACCGCTTATTTTGTTAACAACAACCTACGATGTTAAGGCGCAAGACAAAGAAAATGGAAACGAAAATTCTAATGAAGCTTCCGTCAGTGAAAAAGGTCATTCGTATGAGACTTTCGTAAACGATATAGGAAATCAAATCATTGGTATTTTGGTTGATCGGAATTCCCCTATGGAAGACCGACGGGAACGCTTTCGTCAAATTTTAAAAAGCGTCTTTGAGATTAAATCCATTGGCAAATTTGTCATGGCGCGCTACTGGAGAACAATGAATGACGAACAAAAAGCTGAATTCTTAAAATTGTTTGAAGATGCCCTTGTTGAAAACTATTCAGCCCAATTTGACAATTATAATAACGAAAAACTAAGCGTTCTTTCTTCCCATGAAACGAAAGACGGTGGAAAAATCGTACAATCTCAGATCGTACGACCAAAAGGCGGAGAACCCTTGAGCGTTGACTGGAAAGTTTTTGATACGAAAAATGGCATGAAAATTTATGATTTAATCGTAAATGGCGTGAGTCTCAGCATCACTCAACGGTCTCTCTATGCTTCCACAATCCAAAACAACAATGGAAGTATTGATGCTTTGTTGACGTCTATGCGTGATAAAGATTTTCACAAAAAGCTGAATAACTCCACCAATGTGAATAATTCATAAAACAGCTTTTAAATAAAAAACAGTAGTGTTTTAGTGTGTCCCTGACGAAAATCAGGGACATTTTATTTTACAGTTATAAAACAACACCCTACAAAATAATTCCAAAATGGAAAAATATTGATTTTATAATTACTTTCATTTATATTCCTCTAGACCTAAGTATATTTCAACATGAGGATTTCTTATGAATAAACTACTTTCTTTGACAGCTGCGATATTTATTACAACTTCAGTTAATGCTTCTAAAATTGATATTTTTCAAGATAGTGAAGCATATGTCGCAAACGCACAAAAAAACTTTAAAGGCACTTTCAAAACAAGTCTTTTGTCGACGCAGGACTCTGTAAAACCTCTTGAGGAGCAAACGCTCGAAGTTTCTTTTAAGCCATTGGCTCACTTTACTTCAGTAGAAGTGCCTTCATTCAGTCGTTATGTAGGTGACAGTGAGTTTGTTCGCTTTAGTGGCGTGATTTCTTTTGGTGACGCAGTCATCTCTTTGAATGATTTCGTACAATCTGGTCTCGTCACAGACGTAAAATTAAATATCTCTTCTACCCCATTGACCGCTACTTTTCTTCCTGGCAATTCAAGCCACTAAAATTCTCGTATTTGCAACTTTAAAAAGCCCTCTCCAGAGGGCTTTTTTATATAATAGTTGTTTTATATAAAAAATTATATTTTTTAGATTTAGCATTATATTAACCAATATTATTGATAATAACTATTATTAGATGTTTTCAATACAGGAGAAAGTAATGCGTAAGTTTTTTAACAAACTTTGGGCTGTAGGTCTCCTCTGTTTGACCCCAGTCTCATTCAATTTACAGTCTGCGATTGCTTCCACGGAAGTCCATCAAACAGATAAAAAAATCACCGTCCTTAATGAATCAACTGACTCGATGGCGAATGTTCTAGGGATTTTGGCGCATCATGGCGTTAATCTCCATGAAACAGCTTTTTTCTTTGATTTTGACGAAACTATTGCAACAAAGGTTTCTCAATGGGTTGGAAAGACATATCACCTTCTAGCAAGTCCAGATTTGTATCGTACGTATGGTCCTGTCTTTAAAGAAGCAAAAGAACAATTAGGTCTTACCGAACATTCTGATGCACGCCTCTTAAACCCCACAGATACTTTAGGTTGGGCTGCACATTATGAGGTGCTAGATGACGCAATAATCCCTCTTATTACTTCACTAAAATTTGGCGGGGCCCATGTTGGGGTTTGCTCGGCCTTAAAAGCCACCTATGACAAATTAGAGATGCTGCGTAAAGTTGGCATTGCCCCTGAAGATTATACCTTTGCTTCTGGAGGGAAAGCAAAAACGATCGAACAATACCTACTCCATAATTTAGTGGACAAAAAAATATCTACCATTGTTTTGATTGACAATAGCGTTAAGTTTGCTCTTGCAGGATATAGTTCTACGATGGGCGAACTCGCAAAAACGCTTCCTCAAACAAAAGAGGTCCCAGAAATTAAAATTATTGCGATTGAATTTACAAAGTTCAATAAAATGGCCACAGTACCAGCCATGAAGGCTGAACTAGAAAATATGATGGAAGCTCTTAACCCTAAGCCCAATCCCCTCGCTATGACAACGGAAATTCCCCATGAAGAGCATAATCTCTCAAGTTCTGGAGAGTATCCTCTTTCACATTCGGGGGAGCATGGACATTAAAATTTAGAAAAGCAAGGAAAGTATAACGTAATACTTTCCTTGTTTATTTTCTGTCCTTCTCTCTTCTGCAATTGATGAATCGCCTGAATATCTATATTCTTACCCCAAGGAAAAATTGTAAAAACAGCCCATAAAGAGATCCATGCGTTATTATTTTTTATTCACAGCTTTTTTGATCTTTTCATCACCAATCTTAGCCAAAGAACCCTATTTAGGAACGACGTTCGCTCATCGCCTCTATTATTCCACTTTGAAAAAATCCTATAAAGACGCTATTCAAACCTTTAAGAACGCAAATAAGGCCGCAGAAGAATCTGGAGCGACTGGTAAAGAAGACAGCGAGGGGGCCTCTGAAAAACGTGAAGAAGCTATTGAAGGACGCTTAGGCCTTATTCACCAAGGAGAACAAATTATTCAAGATATGGGGCATAGGCCCGGAGATATTGATGATCAAACGTTGAAAGGCTATCACGAAATTTATCAACGTGAATTCCACCCTATCGTTGGGCAGTTAGCTAAATATAAACCAAAACCACTTCCAAAATCTTCGGCTTTTGCAAAAGCTCTCCCCTTAAAGCCAACAACGCCACCCTCTCCACCAGCACCAGCAACCACCGCTGCACCTCCTACTCCAGCTCAAACACCTCCAGTAGCGCCTCCTGCATCCCCAGAGCCTGCAGCTGAGCAGCTTCCTAAGAAATAACCTATTTTAGGGGTATTTCTTTTCCTTTCCAAGCGCCGGTACTATCGTCATAGTCATAGACCATAGGCGTTCCATCAATATCGTTATAACTAACCTCCAGACATGTCTCACTGTGGGAAAAGACTGGCAAATTGTCATGGGCCAAATAAACCCCATAATTTTTATAAGACGTATTAAAATTCTTCATTTTGATCAATTCAGGAATAACCTTGATCAGATCGTCCAGCGTTTCAACTGGTTTTCCAGAAAAGCTTGAGATCTTGATGAAAAGCTTTTGGGCTCCAGGAATAGGAGGAAAGCGACCGGAAAAACTGCTCCCTTCTTTGATATTGCTAATAAAGACAGATTTTTCAGGTGCATTGGTTAACTTACGAATAAAATCATCACGTTCATAAAATACCGCGCCACCAAAACTAACCATTCGTTTAATACGCGTTTTAAAAAGGTCATAAAGCCCTACTTCCACATCAAGCAATTTACCTTCGCGATATACGCTGAGTTTGACTTTATCTTTGGAAAGATCATTAAGTTTCTTTTCAAGCAAATATAACTTCGGACCAATTTCTTCACCTTCAATGGACCAAATCATATCCCCCACTTGAAGCTTATCCATCGCTGGGGATCCCTTAAAAATTTCAAGGACACGCAACCCCCGATTAAATGAATCTGGGTAGCTTTTCATAAAAGCATCGACTTTTTCCTGGGGAAAGTGGAAATACTTCACAGCGCGATCAAGAGAGTAGTAATCAAGAATCATGCCTGTATGCTTTCGAGACGGTTGTTTCTTTTGCAAAAGGGATACAAGCGCATCGTTCGCATAACTCATGGGCAAAGCAAACGCAAAATTATCAAAGTCTGAAGAATGAATAAGGGCAACAACTTCACCCTTCATATTCACGACGGGAGAACCACTGGCGCCTCCTCGAGCATTCAAGCTAATACGATAGGATTGATTAGGCAATGTCCCAATGCTTTCATAAATACTGCTAATTTCGCCAGTTTGGAGGGAGTAATTTTGGTTAGCATTTTTACCAATAATAAAAATAGGTTCACCCAAGACTGCTTCATCTTTAGCGATCACAAGCTTAGGAGTACCCGCAGGAATTTGCTTTGGGTTTACTTTGATAAAAGCAAAATCATGCCAAGGATCTACATATACAAATTGCGCATCCACTTCCGTCCCATCAAAGAAAGATACTTCATAAGAAGCAATAGAGGCGGCTCCCACTACATGCTTATTGGTGAGAATGATACCTTTTTCTTTGTTAACGATAAATCCTGTTCCAAAACTCTGAATATTATCGCTATAGGCTGAGATATTTTTGCGTGTCGTAATGCTAACGACATTTTTCTTAACGTTAAGCACAAGATTTTGATCAAAACTGGCCTGGGCTGAAACACCAACCATTATTAACATCAGAACGAAGAATCTCTTAAAAATTCGCATGACTATGTCCTATTCCAATTGTTAAAGCTTTAGGGTTAGGTATCTTTAAATGAAACACTTTGTCAAGGAAGGATGGTTATTTTTTGCTACAAATTAGTCAGCTCTTTTTATTTCTAAATTATCACTTAAAAAATTCATTTTTCGAACACTGTCTAATTTTTTATCTATTAATTTTCCATATACTCTATCAATGTTTTGTTCAGGTAAATAAACTGCTCCAGGCTTAAGCCCTTCTTTTGCTGTAGGGATAATTTTTTTTTAAGAGTTCTGGACTCACTTCATTATCTGGAAGATTACTCCATTCTTTAAATACCGCTTGAGAAGTATTGCTTATGATAAGCGCTTCAAGATGATTTACCGCTGCTTTAATTTCTTTAGCTTTAGCTTGATCTTGGATAATAAGCACAGTATCTAAAATTTTATCTGAGTTCCACAATGCGATACATGTTGCAAAGCCTAATAAGATACTCCCTATACCTAAACCATAATCATGTATTCTCTTACCTATACAGCCGCAAAGTCTACTGTTTTCCTTTTTCTTAGAGTTCATTTGATATCTCTTTTGCTGATGGTTGCCCCCTTAAACCACTCAATAACTTCTTTAGGATCAGCCCCTAAAATAGCCAACCAGATCATAGGCAAGAGATTAAGCGCATAAGGGGGGAGAGCTTTATGATTCATGAGAGCGTCAAATCTTTCTTGGTTTATATTTTCAAACGATCCGTGCGTAAAATGATTTCTGAACGCTCTAAAAATAGAACTATCGCTTTCATAATTTTTAATGCTTTCATCTATTTTATTTACTAAGCAATTCCCAATATAGCCTCCCAGAAACGGATTTTTCTCTTTTAAATCAAAGAATTTATCAAAAATACCCGTTTCTTTTTTTTGGTTTTTATTGCCCCCAATAAGCGCCAAAATCAAATTTGAAAGAAGATCTAAGCTTCTAAAAGAATTGGCAGTTTTCATGAATTGATTAGCAGTGGTTTTATTATAAATGATTGAATCCATAATCATCTTTAACAAAGATATGGCTTTTAAGTTCCTTTCAAAATCGACATACCCATTAGAATCTAGGTAGTTATGCCAATCGTAGACATATGAAATAAGATTATTTAAAAATTTTATGCAGTCTTTTAAGTATTCATAATTCTTGTCTACTGTAAGATTAGAAAAAATTGGACTTAAGAAGCTAGTTTCTTCTGAAGTGCTAGAAAATCTATCGATAACGAACCTTCCCTGATAAAATGCAACGTGAACTTGCTGTTAGTACATTCTAGTGGGTAAGTTAAATAAAATGCATCAAATAATAGAAAAGCTTGGGGATATTGTAATATGTCAAAAATGCTTGGCAGAAGAAATTCCCCTCTATTTTCCTCTCTCACTTTTTTATCTGTTTCCTTTATAGCTGCTTGTAAAGCTTCTGGAGAATCATTCGTTTATTTTAAAAAATATAAAATTCTTGGAAGTCTATTAAGTAATTCAATTTTATCATTTATAAGTTTTACAAGTGTCAGTTTTGATGCTCCATAATGAAGCTTTATACAGTCCAAAGTGTTATCGACTAATTGAGAATAATCTCCATCAGAGGTAGAAAAAGTACCCCACCTAATTTTTAAAAATCCTCAAAATGGGGCGAATAATTAGTGGGAGCTTGTTCACTGCTTTGCTGTTCTAGATTTTTTATTATATTTTAAGAGGTTTGCTCTGAAGAAATCTCAAGGTCCTCTTGAATTTCTAAGAACTCTTTGGGGAAATTTAATTCGATATTTTCACTCTCTTGATTCCATTCTGCAGTGGCATCAATATGGGTTTTAATTACTTCAAAAAGATCCTGTGTGAGATGTTTTATTTTCATTTTTTTATAATATAACTTCCCCTTTTAGGGCTTCCCTTAAACTCTACGAGCTTATGTTTTTGAAGTTCAGCAATATCTCTTTTTGCTGTTTTTTCGCTCACGTTCCAATGATGTGCTATATCAGGTGAGCGGACAATTTTATTATGAGCAATTTTCTGCAGAAACCAGAGTTGACGTTCATTTAATTGGATATTTACAGGGACATTTACAGGGACATTTACAGGGACATTAGATATAAAAACGGGGTGAGGGTGGAAAGTTACCTTTATACTTGAGCCAATCTCTTGCCATTCTGGCTCAGGGTACAGGTGCTCTCTGCAATAAGCAACTGAACGGCTATATCCACTGCCCCATTCTTCTATTAATTTAGCTTCACGAAAAACTCGGGCAATGACACGATTACGAATACGGCTGATGCCCGCTTTAAAGTCTTCAAGGGTCAGTCCAAAAGGCAGCATACCTGGATTCTGAATTTCTAAACGATCATCGTAAATAGCGAGGTGTATACGTCCTCCCAGAGAATAGTCAGCATGGGCGACTGAATTGATAAGCACTTCTCGAATAGCGATCTCAGGATATTCAGATAGATCTTGACGATGTAAGGACCCAATTTGAGAACTCAGACGCGTGTTTCTTTGGATAAATTTTAAAGCCTGATCAATGGCTTCCAAGATTGTTCCTTCTAAAACCTGGCGGTCAATGAAAACGCTTTTATCAACCCCCTTAAAGCGGGCGCAGGTTACTTGAGCTTCTGGAAAATGTCTTGACCGTTTTTTTTCCTTTCCAAAAAGAATTATGCCCCCATTAGAAATGAAGTGTTTTCCTGAGACAGGTAGAACAATCCCTAAAGTTTCTAAAAGTGCCCGTTTATTTTTCTTTCCAAGTGAAGATAGGAAATTTTTGATCTTTGTAGGGTCTAGAGCTTCTTCTGTAAGGTTGGCACACGGCAATTGATCAAAAGAAAGGCCTGAATAGGACCTTTGAAGCTCAGCCACAATTTCAGGACTTGCTTTTCTTGAAGTGGAACCTAACCTGATATAAATCCCGCTTGGAGTACCTTCACTTTTTAAATAAAACGGCCCTGGCTGGTGAGCGACTTTTATAAGCAGCAAGGTTTTCTTATTAGCAGTTATAAATTCAATATCGGGGATTAACGAGGGCGCTATATTATCAGAAAAACAGTTTGCGAGCTTCTCTTCAGCGCTAAGGGGATCATCAATGCCTACAATATCTCCATCAGAAGAACGTCCAATGAGGAGAGTCCCGCCTGCTGTATTAGCAAAAGCGATAACAGTTTTAAGAATTGGTTTTAAGGAAGATAAGTCTCTCTTAAATTCAAGAGTCTTACCCTCGAGCTGAGAGAGAAGATTAAAAATATCCATACTCAATAACTGTATCGCTTAAGGCCACATTTTGCATGATCTTACCATATCACGTTTATGAATAAAGCCAAGATACCCTTGATTTTGGGGGTTTCTTGGATGCTTCTGAAAACCTTCCGATTATTTTTTTGGTAGTTTCAAAGTCTTGGGTTTTCCAGGTGATTTCGTTGAACACGGCATGCTTGTCTCAACATTAAGTAAATATTAAATGAAATCTTTGCAATAGGATTTGATTTAATTTTAATCAACGGATATAAACAAGCCCAATCTTTTTTGAAGTCCTATCGTGGTTATATTCTTTATAAAATCTACAAAGCTATCATAATATTCTTTTAGTATATCGCTCTGCTCTAGGAGTTCTTCTGCGGAAACGCCTAAATCCTTTTCAATTGAGTTCACAAGGGAAGACTTTTGTCGAGCATCCTCACCCAAACTTTGTTTCCACAAATCATCAAAGGATAAGGTTCCTAATTTACTCACAAATTTTTTAACATCTTCATGAGTCAAATATCCTGCTGAATATGTAACATAGTCACTTAATAGCTCATCTGCTTCTTCATTAGAATAGTCCTGGAACCCTAGCACTGGAAGCTGCTCATCAGTATTAATTGTAGCGTTATAGAGTCTCTCAATGATTGCAAAAGATGTATGATAATAAAGCTCCAGATGATCATTATGTTGATCTTCATCATCTAAAAATTTTTTTTGCACGTAATCTGCCAAGTTAATAATAGACGTAGATTTATTTTCAACTTGTTGTGTTAGTTCGTCAGGAACTGGGTAGAAGTTGATAATCATACTCATCGTTACATGCTCCTTTTTCATATCTGCTTAAGCCATAGAAACTAAGAACGGATATCCGTTTCTCAAAATGGCTCAGGCTAAATTATCTCGACAGTGTCGAGATAATTTAATCATGATTATTTCTTATTGTAATAACGATAAGTATTAAAGCCAAGAATGACTGTTAACACTAACAAAAAAACAGCAAATCCAGGGAGCTCAAGGTTCCAAAACAGAACACTAAGACCTGCCATCATCACTGTGACAGCCGCTTGTCCAACAACGGTTGTGCTATATTTATTCATGACGGCTTTATTTAAAAAGCCGTCAAGTGCTTGCACCTGATTTTCACAACGGTTTTTACAAGCGATTGAGTCTAACCCTGGAGCGATGCAGGCATGGCAGAGAGCTCTGCCACAACTTTTACAACTCCCAACAGAGTCCTTCTTTGAATGATTAAAGCAAGTCATACTTTAATGTTAATAATGGACTCAGTTAAACGCAAGCTTTTATAGATAGATTCAAATGATAGAGTACTGTTTAACCTTTAGATTCTGAGGCTCCTTCTCCTCTTCTTAAAATTCATAATTTACTATTGAACTCTTTACATATTTCATGTAATATACATATAATACATATATGAACAAAGGGGATTTAATATGTTTAGTTTTTCATCCGCTGACTGCCAACGTAAGTGGGGGGAAGTTCAAGATAAAGCGATTGCTGCACCTGTAACGATTTCTAACAAAGGTCGAGATCGGTTGGTCTTGATGTCGGTTGAAGAATATCATCGCCTTAAAAAACGTGACCGTCAGGTGATGAGCCTTCAGGATTTCACTACGGAAGATATTGCTGTCCTTAAAGTTGCTGAAGCGCCCGCTGAAGCAGAGGCATTTAATCACGAAGTAAGCAAATAAGACGGTGGACTTTCCTAAGCCCAAAAACGCGCAGGTTATTCGTTATTCCTATTTATGGAAAGAAGAGTTTTTACGCGGATAGGAAGAAGGAGTCAAGGATCGTCCTTGTGCAGTAATTATAGTTACTCAAAATAAAGAGAACGATGATATTGTAACAGTACTTCCTATTTCACACACTCCACCAAGCCCTTCTCAAGCTCTCTTCTCTCTTGAGATACCGGCTGAAACCAAACGGCGTCTTGGGCTAGATGGAGAGAAATCTTGGGTTATATTTTCCGAAGCTAACAGGTTTATTTGGCCTGGCCCAGACCTGCGCATAACGAGTAAAGGAGATATATCAACAGTTGTATATGGTCTACTGCCACAAGCTTTCTATAAAAAGCTTCTTGAGGAATTTCTTGACGCTTTAAATACTAATCGAAAAAATGTTATCCCTCGCACGTAGTGATCCTAAGATACAACGTTCTTCAAAAAGTCTGAGCCTTTATTTTATCAGGATAAAGCGCAAGCTTTAATAACCAAACCAACCCTTTATCTTGGAAACGGTAGAAGTTCCTGTTGACTTAAGACTATAAAAGCTGTTCACAAGGGCGCTGCCGATGTATCCCGATTGCGCAACTCCCCAAAGCTTATCTTTTGCATAGTTAATTGTGCTACGTACGACCCCAACATTATGTCTTTCAATTTCTGCTTGGACTTGAGATCCAAAAAACCATCCGCCGCTTTTACCTGCTTCTTTCCCCATCTCACTCACAGCAGTCGCTCCATTAACAGCAGCGACAAAATCTATTCCATCAACAACTTCTTTAACAATAAAATCGGCTACAAGCATGCTTCCCCCACGAATTAAACGAGAAGCGATCGTGTCTTCGGAATTTTGTTTATGAAATGCTTTCTTTACAAAGAGCGTATCGGTTAAACGATAGATCATGTGTGCTACAAGGGCATTGCTTCCTGGGATCCCAGTACATAAATCCAAGCCATATTCAATTGCGCCAACGAATATATAGCTTTGAACCATATTAAAGGCCATTTCACCTGCAAAATCCCCTAACATCGCACCACCCCGTTTTGCAACGTTCAAAGCTTTTTGGCTTAAAGGCACATCATCACTCAAATCAAAGGAATTCGTCGTGGATCGATATGAAACAATTTCTCCACGTGTAGCTACTTGTCTGGATGAAACGCGATCCCCTTTCCAGTCATCATAGGCTCTTGTCCGAGAAGCTAATAGATCTTGGCTTAATCCAGATAATAAAAGAACTGCGACAGCCATCATTTTGGCGTACTTTGACTTAAAAATCGTACTCATACCCTTAAAACTCCATAAAATTCACATACCTATTATCTTTAAATGGTTGTCTTTCTAAAATTTTCAATAAGACCGTTAAAGTTGTTTTTTGACAAACTCTTATTATTATCCTTGAATACTTGAAATGAATACTTAAATGAACAGAACGATAAAGGTATGTTTTATATTTAAAATTTTAATTATTTTGTGAGTTTATTATGATTATTCAATTGTCAAAAAACCTAAGAACA
This sequence comes from Candidatus Nucleicultrix amoebiphila FS5, assembly GCF_002117145.1. Classification (NCBI taxonomy): domain Bacteria; kingdom Pseudomonadati; phylum Pseudomonadota; class Alphaproteobacteria; order Holosporales; family Nucleicultricaceae (SeqCode); genus Nucleicultrix (SeqCode); species Nucleicultrix amoebiphila (SeqCode). Next base: position 554,548 of record NZ_CP008743.1, read on the forward strand.
ACAGTTAGTGTTGTTACTCTATTAGCATATTCTGCTGGGGCTTTGTCACCAGTGCTCGCTAAAGATTCTGGACATCATGGTTTGGAGATTGAGTCTATATTAACTCGCTCTCACCCTGGCCTTATGATGCCAACTTATGGCAAAAACAAATCTCAAATTGATGACCGAGTGGTTATCGATATGAACAAGTTAATGTTTGCAAGCCGTGAAACCCAAGAAAAAATTCCTGGAGAAGATCCTTTTGCACCTCAAATTCTAATTGTACCGCCTACTCAGACCCCAGAAGAAGTCGTGATACAACTTGATCAACTCATGGAATCAACTGAGACTATTGCTTCTCCACTCTCAATTCCCGCTCCTGATCACAGCACGAATGAAATTGCGATCCAAATAGATCAACTGAATGACGGAGAAGATCCAAGAAAACCTCATTACGCACCTTCGTCGTCACACTATGACCTTGAAGCTGGCCTTGATTGGTTAGAAAAGGCTGATGCTGAACTTAAAGCAAACCCAAAGGCCTTCTTGGAAGTTGTATTAAACAATCAAGTGCCATTTGAAGAATCAATGGAGCTTCTCTTTAAATATCATCCAACAACACATCGCGCGCTTCATGATGCAGGAATTATCGATGGCAGCCACCACTATCATGAATCAAAAGTTTATAAAGCTGCTTCCTTCCTTTTGGATGCCTTGTTATTAGGTGTTTTTCACGAAGGCTATAAAAGACAAATTAAAGACAAAGTACTGATTGATGGCGTTCTTCCTTTAATGCGTTACTTTGGTAATGTGATGGGCGAGAAAATCATTGAACAAGTCATTGATAAATCTGAGTCTTCGGCCCATGCTGCTTTAGCTAAAATCCTTGAACATCCCACTCAAACTGGAATCAAAGCATTTCTTTATCAATATGCTGCCGCATCGGCTGAATCGGTCACTGATCGTCTTTCATACTGGGGCTATAGATTATCTCAAAGTGCTCTTGGACAAATCAAGAAACTCTTCCCTGCAAGTAAAGCAGCATCATTACAAGAAATTGCTGAAATTGCAGAAAATACAGCGATGAAGAAGAAGCCTTTACAGGTCCTTTGGAATCAGCTTTTAGAAAATCCTCAAGATTTAAAGCAAGCTGAGCTCAACATTTTCCGTTTAAGCCCAAAGGCACATTGGATTTTTGACCAAGATGCTCTTATTCACAAGACGAACGCCAATGCTTTCTGGCATTCATATGCTTGGAAAGGTTTGAGAACTGTAGGCTGGCTAACATTTGATGTTGGTGTAGCAAGTGTTACAACGCCTCTCGTATCCATGGCGATCAATCGTTTGGTTTCAAACATTTTGATTGCTAAGGTTGTGGTACCAACTGCTGACTATGTAGCTGAGTATTTGACTGAACAGGCTTCAAACGTAGACGCAGCTGGAATCATTTCCATGGCTAAGGAATATGCCTATTATGTCCCTAATCTTTTATCTGAAGACATGAAAAAATCATTACATTCAGGTGATTGGATATTATGGGGTATGGAGAAGCTTGGCTATCTCAATCCAAAGCAACTGTTGCGTAATACTATCAGCCTTTATTACAAAGACGTTGGTATTAAAGCAGCGGATAGCATCGTGACAAGTGCAGGTCAGATGGTTATTGAAAAGGTAAACAATACAGTTGCTCCTATCCTTGAGGAAAAGATGACACCTTCCTCAAAAGAACCAAGACGCTCTGATCGCATCAAAAAGCAAAAAGAGTTGGGTACTTATCGTACGAAACGTATGTATGACCCTGAATCAGGTCAGTGGGTTCCCCATAAACTTACAATTGAGAAAAAAGGTGCTTTTCTCGCCCCTGCTCAATAAAAAGAGACATGCTCTATCAAAGAAAAACCCGGATGATTCACTCATCCGGGTTTTTCTTTTTAAAACCAAGACCGTATGCAAATTTTCACTATTTTTTTCCATTTTGTTAAAATGGCTTTAATCTTCTATCGTTACATTTCTAGAACATAACCAGGTCATCGATGAGACATTCAGTATTAGTTCTAGGAACGCTCTCTTTAACGCTAGTTATTTCAGCCATCAGAATCTGAAGAAAAGTCAACGCCCTTCTATTGAAAAAGCAAGTATACAAACAAGCCTTCCTTCTACTCATCATTCAGTAAAATCCTGGAAAGAAAGGCAACTTGCCCTTAAAAAAGCCGACTACTACACACCCATGGTTGAATCATGTATGGATCTGAAAGAAGACAGTAATAAATAATTTTGTCTTTTTGTTAAAAAGAATTGATTTAAACGCTTAATTATCTTAATAGTCATTCATTCTATTAATAAAATGGATCGATAATGGATTTATCTAAAATTACCAGTGGCAAAAATCCGCCTTGGGACGTTAATGTTTTTATTGAAATTCCCATGGGAGGAGACCCTGTAAAATACGAAATCGATAAAGAATCTGGCGCTCTTTTTGTTGATCGTTTTTTACATACCGCTATGGTCTATCCAGCTAATTATGGGTTTATTCCGGGCACCATGGGGCAAGATGGCGATCCCCTTGATGCTTTAGTGTTAAGCCGAATTCCTGTAATTCCGGGGGCAGTTGTACGATCGAGACCTATTGGTATTTTATTTATGGAAGACGAAGCGGGCATGGATGAAAAAATCCTAACCGTACCAATAGACAAATTAAGCCCTTACTACAGCACAATCAAATCCTACAAAGATCTGCCTGATATTCTATTACATCAAATCCAACATTTCTTTGAGCATTACAAGGATTTGGAATCAAACAAGTGGGTTAAGATTTTGAGATGGGGTTCAGCAGAAGAAGCAACAGATCTTATTCTTGGTTGCTTCAATAAAAAGGCAGCTTAACAGATTTAACTGCTAAGCTGCTTCAATCAGGGTATTATTTTTTTGTTGGTAAATTTTCAAGAATATAATCCGCAAGACTTGATACTCGCTTGGAATATTTCATATGAGGTCTATAATAATAATATAGATTAATCTCTTGACCACCATACTCTGGCAAAATTTCCACTAAACCGTCTTTATCACTTTGAATAACGTTTTCACCTAGAGTAGCAATGCCCAATCCATCTTTTACGGCGCGAATTAATCCGTCTGCCGAGTTGATTTGCAAATAAGGCTTATGTCTCTTTAGTTTTTCAAACAGCCAATCAGCATTTTTCAGAGCACTGGGATTGCTTAATGAATATGCTAAGAGTCGATGGTTCTTCAAATCATCAAAACTTTTCGGCTTACCAAACTTATCAATGTATTTTTTGCTAGCATACAGACGATGGACTAAAGTTGTTAAATAAACGGTCTCCAAGTCAGATGCTTCTTCTTCAGGCAAATAACCGATACAAACATCAGCCTCATTGTTTTCTAAAGTAAGATTAGAAGTTCCATGCAAAATCAAGCTAATATCTGGATAAGCTTCCAAAAACCCTGGTACAAACTTCATAATCCAATGATTGATTAAACCAGCAGTAGAATAGACAAGTAAATTTCCACGGGGCTTTTTGTTAAAGTCTTCAATCATTTGCTCAGCTTCTCTCGACAACTTTAAAATATCGAGAGTTTTATCCAGAAGAATTTTTCCTGTATCAGTTAAAACCATTCCCTGATGTTTACGGATGAAAAGCTTGCTTTTTAAACTCTCCTCAAGAAGACTAATGGTACGACTGACGGCAGATTGAGCAATATTTAACTTATAGGAGGCGCGTAATACACTTCCCTCCATAGATACAATGTAAAAGACTCTAAGTTTTTCTAAATCCATGATACTCTCAACTCGTTAATGACATTTCATCCATATATATATACTAATTTTAAAAATAAAGAATTTTTTTATATCTCATTTTTAGAAACCTAAAAGCATCTCTAAATCATTCTGACGAATTTTGCCAGTTGAAATGGACCACGAGAGATCAACTACAGTAGAATATGAAAAATTAGAGGGAGGACTTAATAAGCAACTAAATACGTAATGTGATTAAAGCAATTTTTTTCCAAAACAATCGTTTTCATATATTTTCACCAAATTGATATATTGATACAATTCAACACAAATTACATTGCGGAATGATTTTTACAGGGTATTTCTAATTTAATATTTTTCACAATCGTGCCTATGAGGTAATTTACTTCATACATTTAATTCCTGACTGTTCAATTGTCAAGTGTTAGTCTTGATGTTTTTCAATTTGAGCAACTATTTATTTAAAATAGAAACTAAATACTCTCTCTATTTTTGTAAACTCAATGGATTCCCAGAATCATTAGCTTCATGATAGCTTTGATCATACAACATTTGCTCATCGTCATTTAAAGGTTGAGCTCCTATTATTTCCTGACGTTCTCCAAGCATTACCTGATTTGGCATTAACGCTTGTCCCTGCGCCACAGTTTGAGCCATGGAAAGGTTTTGTTTAAAAATATATTCTTGTTGAGAAGCCGTTGCGAGCTGCTTATTAAAATGATCTAGTTTATCACAAGATTCAGAAGCTCTTCCGACAGCAATGTGAAATTCCCGAATCCGTTCACGAGGCACTTGGGCGCGCATTTGCCATAAATTCTCCACCTGTGAACGACAACTATTGGCAGTCATTTGCACATTTTGTGCAGAAATTCCTTCTAATGGTGATTGAGCCACCACTGGCATTTCTGTTGTTTCAATCTCATTATCGGAACTCGAAGAGCAAGCTGTAAGTACTATCACACTCAAAACTAACAAATTCTTATAAGATTTTGCATATCGCTGCATCACAAATCCTTTTCAATCATCAATCTATAAAGACTGCTAACACTGGTCTTTCATAAAATCAAGTGGCTAAGCTTATGAGATAAAACTTTAGTTGAAAATCTATTGACGTATAAGTGTCCACAAGTGTTCAGGTCGTCGTAAGTGACGATAATCAAAGATATGCAAACGTTCTGGTCCACGACGATCATAGCAAGAGACAATGCGCACCGATATCGAGTCAATCCCTTCTTGTCTACCCAGAGATGTAATGGAAGTTTCGCGAAACATTTGAAATACTTCTTGTCCTCCTTTGCGTCGTTAAACAAGAATCACCCCTAAAAATATTATACCACACAATAGTTTGTCAGTATTTTTTATAATGCAAATTGCGTTAAGAACTAATTTTAGGTACAGTTGTAACAAATAAAAAAATGTGGAGATTCACGTGATTAAGAAAAGTTTTATAGTATCGTCCCTCCTTCTTCTCTGTGCCTGTCATCGCCCCACTGAAATTGAACCTGGCCTATGCCCAAGCGGTGATCAGGTAAGAGTAGTTTTTGAAGAAATGATGTCTACAGGCAAATTGCGACATATATCAAATGGAAGAATTTATGAGTTATTCTCAACTGTTGGAGACACGACAATTAATCCAACAACAACTATGACAGTGACCGAAATTGAACCTGTTTACCACCCACCTGTCCCTGAATTTTTCAAGGATGTTTGTTCTTATCTCATTGAAGATACTGGGCGTTCACTAACCGTAGGGATTGGTGTACGCCGCAGTTGCCACGATTAAGAGTCGTTAGCTTTTCCAAACAACATAGGTCTCGGCTAGTTTATCATGGAGACCTTGTTTCTTCTCTGTAAAGGCAATCATCAAGTACCCTATCATCAGAATAATGCCTGAAAGAATACTAGCTGCATACCTTCCCAGGGCTCTTAGAAAACTAATCCTTTGATAATCAAGGCCAACAACTTTTATACCACAAACTTTCATACCTATGGTTGCTTGCCATGAAGAGCTTTGCAAAAGTGAGAAGTAGAGGACATCAACGATCAAAATAATCAGTTGCACGCCTAACCCCATTCCCATAAGCGCGCTTGATCCAGCAAATGCTGTCATCATCTGATTGCCCTCAGTCATTGTCATCGTTCCTCCCCCACCAACCATCATGATAGGCATGAGCACTACCCCTAAAGCAAACCCAATAGCTCCTAGAACGATACGATCAATAAAAAATGCTACCAACCGAATCCAAAATCCACCGTAATGCACTGACATTTTTTTGTCTCCAATTTTGGGTGCAACATTAATAGGCCGACTCATTAATGTTGTTGCTTGACGAGCTGTTTGTTTAACCGCTTTCTTTGCAACTTTTTTCGTAGTTTGTTTTACTGCTTTCTTAGCTGTTTTCTTTTTTGCTTTTGTCTTTTTTTGAACCACAACATCCTCCTCTTCCCTTCTCCAGGGAGTGTTTACGTTACTACCTCCTTAAGGACTTAAATTCCTAAGGAGAGCATTTTTTTACTTCAACTCTTCACAACAATTGTATCAGTCAACACGTCATAAAGAGCTTGTCTCTTCTTGGTAAAGAGCACCGGTAAAAAGGCCAAAACCAGAAGTGGAAACAAGATCAATAAGATGAACATCATAAAAAATCTGCCAAAGGCCTTCAAAAAGGTAATTTTTTGTCCTTTAAGGTCCGTGATTTTTAAGCCCAGAGCTCTCATGCCAAATGTAGCCTGGTATTGAGAAGATAACTGGAAGCAAAAATAGAGAGCTAAAAGTGCAAAATACTGTACGACAAAGAGCCCTAATTCTTGTGAACAATGGCTGAAGACGGGTCCTCCAGTTGCCATGCACTTGAAGAGATTGTCCAAAATCTGAATTGTCATCCATAAAGTTAAGATCTTAAACAAGGCTATATCTAAAACGAATGCTATTAAACGGCGCCAAAAACCTGCATAGACAACAGCAGCTCTTTTTGCAGCGACAACAGTCGCTGACTTAACAGAAGCCCTGACTGCCTTTTTAGCCACGGTTTTTTTGGCTTTTGCAGCGACTTTTTTCTTCATGGGTGCCCCCCTAATAAGGTTTCTCCTACCCTATTCTAAGGACAATATATTTAAATAAAGATTAACACCGGAGTAGAAATTAATTTTTTAAGGGCTTGAAGAAATTCTGCAGCAACTGCTCCATCCACAACACGATGATCGACAGACAAAGTACAAGTCATAACTGTTCCTACTTCAATCTGGCCATTTTTATTCACAATAGGACGTTTTTCTCCAGCTCCTACAGCTAAAATACAACCCTGAGGAGGGTTAATCACTGCTGAGAAATCCTTAATTCCATACATCCCAAGATTAGAAATGCTAAAAGTTCCACCCTGAAATTCTTGAGGCGTAAGTTTACCCGCTCTTGCTTTAACAATGAGCTGTTTTGCTTCGGTACTAATCTCAAAAAGTGATTTATTGTGAGCTTCACGAATGATGGGCGTAACTAACCCCCCATCGATTGCTACAGCCATAGAAATATCAGCACTTTGGAAAATTTTGATATGCCTTTCACCCCAAGTTGCATTGGCTTCTGGAACTTGCGTAAGAGCTTTAGCACAAGCTTTGATAATAAAGTCATTCACTGAAATACGGGCTTCTTTTTCTAAGTCCTCATTGATTTCCTGGCGGGCCTCCAACAAAGCGTCGATCTCACAATCAACACTTAGATAAAAATGAGGCACATTTTGCTTTGATTCTGTTAAACGCTGTGCAATTACCTTACGCATATTGCTTAATTTTACTTCTTCATAAGCTGGGAACATTCCATCACTTGCAATGATAGGACCTTGCGGAATTCTAGAAATTTTTGATTGAGGAATCGATTTACCTGTAGATTTCTCCACGTCAGCCTTAACGATTCGTCCCTTAGGACCAGTACCTTGCACAGTATTCAGACTAATTCCTTTTTGTTCAGCCACGCGCCGCGCTAAAGGACTGGCAAAGACTCTTTCAGAATGTTGTGATCTTTGAGGTTGAACGATTTCTTGAGCAACAGCTTGGTTAACTGGTGCAGAAGGTGTTGAGGTCGGTTTCGGAGCAGAAGCAGCAATTGGTTTTGCAGTCTCTATTTTGATGTTCTTTAATGCTGAAGCATCTTCACCCTCTTCCAACAGAACAGCAATTAAATCATTAACTTTAACGTTCTCACTGCCTGCAGCTACATATATCTTCGCCAAATTCCCAGAATCAACAGCTTCAACTTCCATTGTGGCTTTATCTGTTTCAATTTCGGCGAGTAGATCTCCAGGAGATACTTTATCTCCCTCTTTTTTTAACCAACGAACTAAGTTACCCTCGGTCATAGTCGGTGAAAGCGCCGGCATGAGGATTTTTATAGGCATTGTCGGATCCCCGTTAAATAGTTTCTATAAATTTAGCGATAACAGACCTCATGGGCTGCAGCAATAATATTTTCAACCTGAGGCAGTGACATCTTAACTAGACTTTCAGCATATGGCATTGGCACGTCAGCTCCTGCTACTCTTTTGACAGGGGCATCGAGATAATCAAAAGCATGCTCCATAATAATGGCTGAAATTTCAGAACCAATTCCTGAAAAAGCCCATCCTTCTTCAACGTTCACCAAGCGATTTGTTTTCTTGAGAGATTCAACAATTGTAGAAGTATCAAGAGGACGAATCGTGCGTAAATCAATCACTTCAGCACTGATTCCCTGTTCCTTTAGACGATCAGCTGCTTCAAGAGCATGCTTAACCATTAATGAAAAGGCCGTAATAGTTACATCAGTTCCTTCTCGCAAAACTGCAGCTTTTCCAATGGGAACGAGATAATCAGGTTCGTCGGGCACTTCAAAGCTGTGACCATACAAAATTTCATTTTCTAAAAAAATAACGGGATTAGGATCTCGAATTGCTGATTTTAACAAACCTTTAGCATCAGCTGAGCTATAAGGTGAAATGACCTTAAGTCCTGGACAATGGGCATACCAACTAGCATAACATTGAGAGTGCTGAGCCGCAACGCGAGCCGCTGCACCATTGGGGCCACGAAATACAATGGGACATCCCATTTGGCCACCTGACATATAAAGAGTTTTAGCAGCGCTGTTGATGATATGATCGATTGCTTGCATAGAAAAGTTAAATGTCATGAATTCAACAATGGGCTTTAGCCCGGCAAAAGCTGCACCAACTCCTAATCCAGCAAAGCCATGCTCAGTAATAGGTGTATCTATAACTCTTGCAGAACCAAATTCATCTAAAAGTCCCTGTGAAACCTTGTAAGCTCCTTGATATTCTGCAACCTCTTCTCCCATTAAAAAAACATTGGGATCACGGTGCATTTCTTCAGCCATCGCTTCTTTCAATGCTTCACGAACTGTCATAATTTTCATTAGCTTCTGTTCTCCCATCTCTCTCTCCTACCAGCCTATTGAAGATGAACCAGAAGAACTTGGCTCTGAAGCACTCTTATCTGAGGCCTGAGGGGTCTCGCCTACATAAATATCTGTAAATAACTCTGACGCATCAGGTTCAGGACTAGTTTCTGCAAACTCAATCGTTTGAACCATGATTTCTTTAATCTCTTTTTCAAAAGTTTTGAACTCAGCTTCGCTTACCTTAAATTCTTTCTCTAATTTTGATTGTAGAAGACTTAAAGGATCTGCTTGTTCTTTAACGCTCTCCACTTCTTCTTTAGAACGGTATTTTCCAGGATCAGACATAGAGTGTCCACGATAACGGTAGGTCTTCATCTCAAGAATAATCGGTCCTTTTCCAGAACGCACATGGTCGACAGCCATACGGCCGGCAGCTTCTACCTCGAGAATGTCCATACCATTCACTGGATACCCTTTAATTCCATAAGCAATACCACGATTATAAAGTTCATGGGGCATTGCTGCATGACGGGCCACTGCTGTTCCCATGCTATATTGATTGTTTTCAATAATATAAATAACTGGCAATTGCCAAAGAGCTGCCATGTTAAAGGCTTCGTATACCTGACCCTGGTTAACGGCCCCATCTCCCATGTAAGTCACGCATAGGCCGCCATCTTTACGATATTTATGCGCAAAAGCGAGTCCTGTACCTATCGGTACTTGAGCTCCCACGATACCATGACCACCAAAGAAATTCTTTTCACGGGAGAACATATGCATAGAGCCTCCCTTACCTTTTGAATATCCACCAATACGCCCTGTAAGCTCTGCCATTACTCCTTTGGGATCCATACCACAGGCAAGCATATGACCATGATCACGATAGGCAGTAACAATGGTATCTTTTTCAGTAAGACACGATTGAAGACCTGTAACAACGGCTTCTTGACCAATATAGAGATGACAAAACCCTGCAATCTTTCCCATACCATAGATCTGCCCGGCTCTTTCTTCAAAGCGACGAATAAGCAGCATCATACGATAGTGCTTTAGCAGTTCTTCCTTAGAAAGTTTAATTTTAGGAAAACTGTGCGCATGAAACTCAGAAACAACAGAGGGTTTATATTCTTTTTTCAAGGCGGCGCCTCCAGCGTTCTGAGCCATTTGATATCCTCAAGTGTTTAATAATTTCTTAAAAATACATAAAACTTTTGGGGCAAAGCCCCATTAAAAGTCTATCAATAAATGAAATTAGGCTTGTTGAGGAGACTCGGTCTCTGCTGCAGGAGCCTTTTTAGCTTGCTTTTCAGCCTTTGGCTTAGCTTCTTTCTTCACTTTAGTGGCTGAAGTTTCAACCGCAGAACCAGTATTGTCGGCTTCACGATTTGCATAATTAGTTTTCTCAGCGATACGAGCACTCTTACCAGAACGGTCACGCAAATAATAAAGTTTTGCGCGACGCACATGACCGCGACGTACAACTTCAATACGAATACTTTGTGAATAAAGAGGAAATACGCGTTCGACACCTTCACCAAAGGACATTTTACGAACGGTAAAAGAAGAGTTGATCCCTGAATTTTTACGCGCAATACAAACACCTTCATAGGCCTGCACACGCTCACGATCACCTTCAACAACTTTCACCATAACACGCAAGGTATCACCTGGTGCAAAATCAGGCACAACTTTGTCCTTTAAAATAGTTTGCATTTGTTCGTGTTCAAATTGCTGAATGATATTCATGATTCACCCTTTCCTAATCCTTTTGACTTCTCGCAATACTGCTTCCAAAGATCGGGACGCCTTAAGCTAGTAATCTTTTCGGCTTGCTGGCGTCGCCATTTCCTAATTAACGCGTGATTCCCCGAAATTAATTCCTCTGGAACTTTCATACCATTCCAGTCCGCAGGTCTTGTATATTGCGGATATTCGAGGAGATCCTCATTAAAACTTTCCTCATCCAACGATTCAGGCGATCCAATTACGCCTGGCAAAAGCCGCAAAACTGAATCCATCAGCATCATTGCAGCCAGCTCACCGCCAGAGAGAACAAAATCTCCAATACTTACTTCTTCTATGCACCAATCATCAATAACACGTTGGTCAATGCCTTCAAAGCGACCACACAATAACCCTATTGTGGAACAATGTGCAAGCTCTTTTACACGACTTTGTTTTAGAGGGGTCCCTCGAGGGGTTAAATACAGGAGTGTCCTAGGTTTCTTAACCTGAAAATGAGCCCTCAGAGCCGCATCCACCACATCTGCCCTCATAACCATACCTGGTCCACCCCCATAAACGATATCGTCAACTGTTCGGTGTTTGTCTGTGGCATAGTCTCTAATATTAATGGCTTCACATTGCCATAACTCATTATCAAGAGCTTTCCCTATAATTGAAGCTTTCAGTGGACCTGGGAACAACTCTGGGAATAAAGTAAAAACCTTAAAATGCATCAGACTTTCTCTTCCTGCCCAGTCACTATCGGCACAAAATCTTCATTAATTTTAATGGTTTTCTTAATAAGATCTATCTCTGGAACCGCATCGTTAGTAAAAGGAATCAACACTTTTTTTGTAGTTGCTTTTAATTGCACCTCTAAAATATCTCCTGCGCCAAAATTATGAACACTAATAATCCGTCCATAATCTTTCTCATCTACAGTCAATACCTTTAATCCAATAAGATCAGCGTAAAGATACTCATTGCTTTGCAAAGGAGGCAAGTCTTGACGCTTTACATACAAAGACATCCCTCGTAATTTTTCAGCTTGATCTGCTGAGATTATATTATTTATTTTAAGAATAAAATTTTCCCTATGACGAGTAGGAATCATCTCTAAAACTTTGTATTCATGCCCATGTTCATCAACAAAAACTGAGCATTTTTCTATATCTTTTATGTGATTGATATAAAAGCGACAACGCACAGCCCCCTTGATCCCATGAAGGCCTTGGATTTCACCAATTAAAACTTTCGACGAATCTTGAAGTGCCATGCGTTGTTCATAGTGCTTTAAGAGCGCTTAGCCTTCTGTAGAAGGCTGTGGTTCTTCAGCGACAGCAGCAGATTCTTGCTCAACAGAAGTTTCTGCGACGGGCTCTGGCGCAGGAGCTGCTGCTGCAGCGGCAGCCTCAGCTTCTGCTGCTTTTTTTGCTTCTTCCGCAGCTGCTAATTTTTCAGCTTCAGCAGCTATACGTTCTTGGGCTTTTTTCTTAGGGGCAGACTTGATCGGGTCTGAATAAATCTTTGGCATTGGTGCCAATCCTTGTTGACCTAAAAAGCGACCAACACGATCTGTGGCCTCTGCGCCTACACCCAACCAATACTTCACACGCTCTGTATTAAGAACCAAACGCTCAGGATGATCCTTAGCGACCATGGGATTATAACGACCAATTTTCTCAATAAACTTGCCATCGCGTGGACTTCTTGAGTTGGCCACCACGATACTATAATGGGGGCGCTTCTTTGATCCACCACGAGCGAGACGTATTTTAAGCATTTGTAACTCCTTCTAGTTTACTCATTCGTTTTCAATTTACTTCGGCGAAAAAAGTCCCTTTAACCCTTGGCGCAAAAAACCTTTTTTACCGATTTTTTTAAAGCGTTTCATGACATTGAGCATATCTTGATACTGCTTTAGCAATCGATTCACGTCCTGCACTGTGGTTCCTGACCCCTGTGCAATACGTTTTCTTCTTGATGCATTTAAAATTTTGTAAAACTTTCTTTCTTTAAGGGTCATAGAATGGATAATCGCTAATTGACGTTTTATTAAGTTATCGTCAATCCCCGCTTCTTCTATCTTATCCTTGAATTTTCCCATACCAGGCAGCAAATTCATAATCCCAGACATTCCACCCATTTTTGAAATCTGTTTTATCTGAGAAGCGAAATCATCCAAATCAAAACTACCTTTTTCGACTTTTTTCGCAAGTTTTTCAGCCTCTTCACGATCAATAGTCTCAGCAGCCTTTTCAACCAAAGTAACCACATCACCCATATCAAGAATACGACTGGCAATACGATCGGGATAAAATATATCAAATTGCTCAACTCTTTCGCCTAATCCCACAAATTTAATAGGACAACCGGTCACTTGACGCATAGAAAGAGCAGCTCCTCCACGCGCATCACCATCCACGCGTGTAAGAATAATGCCTGTTAAATCTAGTTTTTCATGAAAACTTTTTGCAATATTCACCGCATCTTGACCGGTCATTGCATCAGCCACCAACAGAATTTCCGTTGGCTTCAGAGCTTTCTTGATATCAGCTAGCTCATCCATCAATTCTTCATCAATATGGAGACGTCCTGCCGTATCAAGGAGCAAGACATCATATCCCTCAAGACGGGCCATTTCATGAGCTCGCTTAGCAATAGCTAAGGGCTTTTCTTTTTCTTTAATAGGTAACGTAGTGATTTTAGTTTGTTGACCAAGAACTTCAAGTTGCTCACGCGCTGCAGGACGGTAAATATCCGTCGATGCCATCAACACTTTTTTACGATATTTATTCGTGAGAAAGTGAGCAAGTTTTCCCGTCGTCGTAGTTTTACCAGACCCTTGAAGCCCCGCCATCATGATAACCACCGGCGGCGTAGAATTTAAGTTAAGATTACTCTCTTGACTTCCCAGAATCTCGATCAAATGATCATGAACAATTTTTACAACCATTTGAGCGGGGGTTACACTTTTAATAACCTCTTGCCCAACGGCTCGTTGCTTTATGGATTCGATAAACTCCTTCACAACAGGCAGTGCCACATCCGCTTCTAACAGCGCAATGCGGATTTCACGTGCAACAGCAGCAACGTCATCTTCGCTCAAAGCGCCACGGCGCTTTAGACGATCAAAAATATCACCAAGTCTTTTACTGAGACTCTCAAACACGAACCAAAATTCTCCAAAAAGAAAATCGCCAGTGAGCGATACTCGCCGACTGACGTAATAATAGTGTGTGATGTAGTTAGACTACTTCTATGATAAAGTCAACTTAAATAAGCTAAGATATAGAAGCTAATGACCTCAATGATAACGTTTCAGTCCTTAAAGAAAGAACACCTTCCTCTTCTTTGTCGTTGGCTTAATACTCCACATGTGAACGAATGGTACGGAGAGCAGAGATCTTGGACCTTAGAAGATGTGGAGAAAAAGTATTTACCGCGCTTTCACAACACAACTTCCAAGCCCATTTTTTGTTTCATAATCTGTCAAAATGAAGATCCTCTAGGCTTCATCCAATATTACAATGCCTACGATTATCTTCGTGATCAAGACCTTAAGATAGACGCTCTACCCTCAAATCTTGCTGCTCTCGATTTTTATATTGGTGAATCTAAGGCATTGGGCAGAGGATTAGGATCTAAGATTCTTCAGCAATTTTTAATAAGCCATATAAAACCACATTATACTGCTTGTCTTGTTGACCCAGCTCTTCATAACCAAAAAGCCATTCATGTTTACGAAAAAGCGGGCTTTAAAATTATTCAAAGCCCGCTCCCGCACAAATATCTTTGGATGATAATTAAGCTCTCTTAGATGCCATTATTAAACAAACCACTCCAGAAGTTAGGAAATCCTTGAGGCCCATATCCGCTTGGATTGGTAGGTGGTGATACTGAAGGCATCACACCAGAGTAATTTTGATATCCATAAAGCGGGGCTATTCCTCTATAACGTTGCCCGTTCTCAGGAATCCCCATGTTTAATGACATACTTTGTGCGCGTTGAGCAGCGGTACGCTCAAGCTGCAATCTCATCAGTTCTTGATAATGCATCAGCTCAAGTGCTTGCCTTTCTCTTTCTCTTGTTTCTTCATCTAGCTGCATAGAGACATGAGGAGAAAATTCAGGTGTTTGATAAGACTCTTTTGGTTCCTCTAAAGTTTTTATATTTTTCAACACCAAGCCTTCTTCACCAGCCACTTCATAGGCAGCTCTGATTACATATTCCTTTACTTTTTCAGACTCTACACGTCTTTGACAAAAGAACGCCAAGCTAATGTCCTTAAGCCAAGAAGAATTTTTCAATTCATTAAGAAGCATGGCTTCAATTTCTGGCTTATAGGCTTTATTTAAAGTATCAATTGTTTTTTGACGTAGCTCCTCGGGTGTTAAATCAATATAAATAACGTCCTTTTCCTTCTTAATTTGCACGGAAGGTATAGGCTCTGGCACAGGCAATCCATAGGCCATGGCTCTCTTCACCATTGATTTTTCATGCAAAGCTTCTAAAAACCGATGAATATAAAGACGCGTTTCATGTTCTTGGAGAGATTCAGGAGATGCCATTTCAAAAGGATCTTGCTTAAACTTGAATTTTGTAATTGTTGCTTGAACATATCCCCTTTGAGTTTCAATTCTTTCCTCCCCTCCTATGTTTTCATTGTGAGTTGCATAAAGAATATGAGGAGAGGCGAATAAAAACCCTGAGAGAACATAAACAAATAAATTAGACTTCACAAGCGCCACCTTTTCAGTGATTGACCATTATTTTGCTAAATAGGTATTTTATTTTTTACCATTTGTCAATCTATGCTCTGTCAGGATTGGTCTCTAAATACAGAGGAAATTAAATATGCATTAATTCATAATTGTTATAATAATAATATGAAAATATATGATTATTTATTTAAAAATATATTTTATAAAGATAATAAAAGCAGGACTATTTTTGAGCCCTATGCTCCTTGGGTTATGACTGCCTATGTTATAGAAGATGTTACAAAGGAAAATGAGATAAAAAACTATCTCCTTTTTCATCTCTGTCTTATATTTTTTTTAATTCCCATTAGCTTTCATTTTGGACTTATGATGATTATTGCTACTTTATGGTTTCTGCTTGGCTTCTATGTGTTTATGATTCACAATTTGGTTAAAGATCTCCTCAAAGAAAATCACTCAAGACAACATTATTTAGAAAGTCTTAGCTATCTGAGACTTGCTTTTATTGAGTTGCTTTCAAGTTTTTCTTCTATTGGGTTTGGGTTAACCATTCTTAATAGCGGCGCGAATGGTTTGATTATCTTAGGACTTGTAGCATCAATTTTCATGACCGTTCTGACAACAATAGGGATCTATTTAAAAATAAGCTTGTAAATCATATCATTCGTATATTGTTGCACATTTGTCACAATCCTGAACAATAATTTGCCCAAATTACAATTTTATTTTTGCTTATGTGGCATTACCATTTACAGATGCTCAAGTCACATTATTAATAAAGGAGTCGTGATATGAGATTAAATAAAATTTTATTAGCCGCTGCTTCAGCTTTGACGCTGATGGGCGCAGTTCAAGCCGAAGCTGCTGCATACAACGGTTTTTCAATGGGTGCGACTGCTGGCTGGACATCCAATTCCGTGAAATTAAGCGGCACAGGCACACCCTTGGATAAGTCACTTCGTTTCAATCAAGCTCCCTTTGGTTTGTTCGTACAATACTCTAAATCTGCCCCCCAAAGCGTATTCTTTGGAATTGGTTTAGAAGCAGGGTATCATTTTGGAAGCGCTAAAAAGAACCTATTTGAAGGTACCATTGCTCAAAACAATATCGCCTTCACTGGTAAAATTGAGCTTGAGCATAAGCGTAAGTTCTATAGCGAAATTGCTGCAAAACTCGGTTATACTTTCTCAGACTCCGTACTTTATGGATTGGTTGCTTTGAGAGGTACTCAAGTAGAAAACACGCTGTCTGCAAACGCAGTCCTCACTGAAAACGGTCAGGTTGTTGTTAGCGGTAACGGTAAAAAATCTAAAAAAGATTTCGTGTTTGGTTTTGGTCCAGGAGTTGGATTTGATATGAAAATCAATGACAAGTGGAGCGTTGGTGCTGAATATAAATTCATGTTTGAGAAATCAGTAAGTGCCGCTCTTTCAAAAGAAAACATCAAGATGAACTCTCACAACTTGATGGCACGTTTGAGCTACCACTTCTAGTCTTTCAAAGATTAGGGATATTTAACCCCCGGTGCACTGCATCGGGGGTTTTTATTTAAATTAATTGCAAAAACACTCTAAAAAGTCTTATCTAGGCACCATGAGTGATAAAGTATTAAATACATCTAAGCCACAAATTATAACTTTTGGGTGTCGCCTTAACACCTATGAGTCAGAAGTCATGCGCGATCATGCAGAACAACAGAGTCTTGATAATGCTATTATTATAAATACTTGTGCTGTCACAAATGAAGCGGAACGGCAAGCTCGACAAGCTATTCGAAAAGCACGTCGCGAAAACCCTGAAGCTTATATCATTGTGACTGGGTGTAGCGTTCAAATCAATCCAGAGTTCTATGCCACAATGCCCGAGGTAGACCGGGTCTTAGGCAATCATGAGAAAATGCAGAAAAAACACTTTTATCGTCAAGTCTCCGATAAGGTGCATGTAACCGATATCATGGAAATTAAAGAAACCGCAAATCATCTCATTTCTGGCTTTGAAAATCGCAGTCGCGCTTTTATTCAAATCCAAAACGGCTGTAATCATCGTTGCACCTTTTGCACCATTCCTTATGGTCGCGGTAACAACCGTAGCGTCCCCATGGGAGAAATTAGTCAGCAAATCGCCACATTGCTAGAAAACGATTGTCAAGAAATTGTGTTTACTGGCGTCGATATAACAGACTATGGCAAAGACTTACCTGGCTTTCCAACCTTGGGACAGATGACTAAAAGAGTTTTAAAACAGCACCCTTCCCTAACACGTTTACGTCTCACTTCCCTTGATCCCAGCGAAGTTGAAGAAACGCTTTTTGACATCATTGCCAGTGAGAATCGTCTCATGCCTCATTTTCATATTAGCCTGCAGGCTGGAGATAATATGATTTTAAAACGCATGAAAAGACGTCACTTAAGAGAAGATGTGATCAATTTTTGTAATAAAATTAGATCATTAAAGTCGGATGCAGTTTTTGGGGCTGATATTATCGCTGGATTTCCTACAGAAACAGAAGAAATGTTTCAAAATTCTCTGAAATTAGTCGAAGAGTGTAATATTACTTATCTTCACGTTTTTCCCTATTCCGCTAAAAAAGACACACCTGCTGCGCGCATGCCACAAGTTCCTGGAGACTTAATTAAGGAAAGAGCACAACGACTACGCGCACTCGGCAAAATTCAATTGGACAAATTTTTAAAAAGTAGATTAGGCCTTGAAGAAACCATTTTGATGGAAGCAAATCTTCGAGGACGCACAAATCATTATGCTCCCGCAAAAATTATTGAAACTCCTGCTAAAGAAGGGCAAATTCTAAAAGCCAAAGTCGTCGATATTAAAGATCAGACACTCATCATAAAAGGATAAGGAATGGCCGAAAAAAAAGAAGAAAAAAAAGGTTGGTTTAAACGGCTTAAAGAAGGCTTATCGAAGACCTCCACAAAACTTAGTGAGGGCATTACTAATATTATCAAAAAGCGTAAGCTGGATCAAAACACGTTAGATGAATTAGAAGAACTTCTGATTTTATCCGATCTTGGTGTTGATACATCTAAAAATATTATTGAAGCCTTAAAGAAAGAACGTTTCAATCAAGATATTTCTGATGAAGAGTTAAAAGGATTTTTAGCTGAAAAAATAGAAGCCATCCTCAAACCTGTAGAAAAACCGATTACTTTAGGTAAGAATAAAAAGCCTTTTGTCATGTTGATCGTCGGCGTAAACGGAAGTGGTAAAACAACTACCATTGGCAAATTAGCTCACTATTTCCATAATGAAGGTCACAAGATACGACTTGCAGCCTGTGATACATTTAGAGCTGCTGCTGTTGAGCAACTGCAAGTTTGGGCAAAACGCATTAATGTTCCAATTGCCGTGGCTTCACAAGGTGCCGATGCTGCAGGTCTTGCCTTTGACACCTTACAACAGTCTCAAAAAAATAAGGACGATATTTTAATCATTGATACAGCTGGTCGTCTTCATAATAAATCTGATCTTATGGATGAATTATCAAAGATTCGACGCGTCATTCAAAAGATTGATGAAACAGCCCCACACAGTTGCCTCCTAGTCTTGGATGCGACAGTCGGTCAAAATGCACATATGCAAACTGAGATTTTCTTGAAGACAACACAAATAACAGGGCTTATCATGACGAAATTAGATGGTACTGCTCGTGGTGGCGTCCTGGTTAGTTTAGCTGAGAGATTTAAATTACCAGTTTATGCTATAGGAGTTGGTGAAGATATAGACGACTTAAGACCCTTTGAAGCCAAGAGCTTTGCCCGAGCGCTTTTAGGCCTTGATGGGGAGAAATAATTATAAAGAAAACAGACAAAGTGGAGGCGTCGGGTGGTAAAGCAGACTAGGAACACTGATCAATATAGTGAGTCAGAAGAATTTTTTGACGCTGATCAAGCAATTCAAAGACTAAAGGATATTTATCAGAATAGCATTGCTTTGATAAAAGAAAGTTTTGCTCAGTTAATTGCAGGGGATTTAACAGCCACTCAACCTGTGGAAGCTTGTTATCCTCATATTAGTATTAACATTGGGCCTGAAAAACTAGACGCAACAGACGCAACGTTATCCTATGGTATCGTTGATGCACCAGGTCTTTATGGCACAACCATCACAAAACCTAGTCTTTTTGAGGACTATTTAAAAGAACAAATCACCTTATTGCTGAAGAATTATGGAGGCCCTATTCTGATTCGTCGCAGTAGACGTCGTATTCCATGGCATTTTGCAGGCTTAGAGAGTCCTGATAGTCAGTTTACGCCTGAACAATTGAAGCAGTTTCGCTTGGGTTTTGTACATCCTGACTTAAAGCGCATAGATGATGAAGTTGTGAATCATACTTTCGAAGTACGAGAAAGGGGAGAGTTTCCTCTAGCACTTTTTGATGCTGAGCGTGTAGATTATTCTCTTTACCGCCTTTACCATTACACCGGTACAAATCCCAAGCATTTTCAGAATTTTATCGTACTTACCAACTATCAACGCTATATGGAAGCTTTTTACAATTACAGCCAAGAGCAGCTAATAGATGGGCATTACTCCTCTCTTATTGAACCGGGAGATGTCGTAAAAACTGCGAGCAAGAATAAAGAAATATCGACTAATGGTCAGCCTCCTAAACACTTACCACAAATGCCAACTTATCATCTCAAACGTTCGGATAAAAATGGTATTAGCTTTATTAACATAGGAATTGGTCCCACGAATGCCAAGAATATTACTGATCATCTGGCAGTCTTAAGACCTCATTGCTGGCTTATTCTCGGTCATTGCGCAGGCTTACAACGCAGTCAAATCTTAGGCGACTATATTTTAGCTCACGGGTATGTTCGGGAAGACGGCGTACTGGATCAAGATTTACCTCTTTGGGTTCCTGTACCTCCAATTGCTGAAGTACAAGTAGCTTTACAGGAAGCCGTTGCTCAAATTACCGGTCTACAACCGCATCAACTAAAAACTCGCATGCGCACAGGCACTGTTGTGACAACGTGTAATCGCAATTGGGAATTGCGATCTCGCGAACTTCATGAACGCTTTAATCAAAGTCGTGCTATCGCCTTGGATATGGAATCAGCAACGACTTCTGCGAATGGGCTTCGTTTTCGAGTTCCTTATGGAACACTGCTCTGCGTTTCGGATAAACCAGTTCACGGAGAAATTAAGTTACGCAATATGGCTAATGCTTTTTACGAAAGTCGCGTAGATCAACACCTAAAAATTGGGCTTAAGGCGGTTGATATCCTTAGAGAGCGTGGGACGACGACGCTCCATTCGCGTAAGTTGCGCGGATTCAATGAGCCGCCCTTCCGTTGATCTGTTTTGTGGCTGCCTTAGAATTTGTTCGTCAATAAAATGATCAAAATCATTCCAGAATTGTTTTAAGATTTCATCGACTTCACTTAAAATTTGATGACGCGCATTTTCATAAACTTTCAAATGACACTGAGGCAGCATATCGCAGATTCTTTGAATGCCGCTGTTATCAACGACTTGCTCTTCCCCTGCAGCAAGAATTAAAACAGGAACTTTAATATCCTGTAAATAACCAGGTTGACTAAGTTTGGCGATTGATTCAAAAGTGGCATCAAGCCATCCAAAAGTTACCCCACCTATAATCAAATGAGGATGCTCCATCTGCAAACGCTTTAGTTTAAAAAATCGCTCGCGATCATGCGTTAGAAAATTGTCTTCATAAGGTTCTTTTGTGGGAAGAAAGTCACCATGTCCAAAGATATAATTTTCTCCTAACCCTATTTTGTTTGTAAACTTCGCAAGAAACTTTGCTATCCCCTTTGGGTATCCTCCTGTATTAACGTCTAACATAGGTGCTGTTAAAATCGCGCCGCTAATATGACCGGGGTAATCATGTAAATATCTCAAGACCAAATGCCCTCCCATGGATTGCCCCAGAGCAATAATAGGCCCATTGGCATCTGGTAGAACATATTCGGTCAAGAATTGATTCAAATCTGTGATGTAGGTTTCATATGAGTCAATATGGCCTTTCTGACGATTTTCAGTCAAACGTGTTGATACACCTTGACCACGCCAATCTAAAGCCCATACTGAATATCCACGATTCAAAAGAGCGTCGACAATTTCATCAAATTTTTCAATAAATGATGCCCTGCCTTGCAAAAGCAAAACCGTAGGCTGAAGCCTTCCTGCGTCATCCCTATAATATGTATTGGAATCAGAACCTGGAGACCAGTGTGCTATTCTTATTTTTGCACCATCTTTGGTGGTCATATAGTTATATTCAGAGGACGCCATTGTTATACTCCTTATACCCTCTAATGGAAAGCATACAACAAGAAGACTTAAAAAGAGTAAACGCATGAGATTTTTGGCAAAAAAATTATTTCAAATTATTACACTAATTTCAGGAGGTTATTAATCTCTTTTTAAGAAGATTCACATAAAATTTCAAGCTAACCTTTAAAAGACGGCTATCGAGTATTGAGCTTTAAAAACCTACATGATAGAAGTTTCAAATGATCAATCCTATTCATATTAAACGCCGCGGTCTTATGTTAGTACTATCCTCTCCGTCTGGGGCAGGAAAGACAACTATATCAAGACAATTATTAAAATCCGATAAAAATTTAATGCTGTCCGTTTCTCTTACGACGCGTAAACGTAGACCAGGAGAGGTTACTGGACGAGACTATAAATTTTGTTCAGTTGAAGAGTTTAATAAACAAGCAGAAGACAAGAAACTTCTTGAGTATGCAAAGGTCTTCGACAACTATTATGGCACCCCCCGCGAACCTGTTGAAAAAGCGCTTGAAGAAGGAAAGGATGTCCTTTTTGATATCGATTGGCAAGGCACCCAACAACTGGGACAAGTGGCTCGTGGCGATTTAGTCACAGTGTTTATTTTGCCTCCTACTTGGGACGAACTAAAACGCCGATTGATGTTAAGAGCACAAGATTCTCAACAAGTTGTCGAAAAGCGTATGTCTAAGGCTGCTGATGAAATGAGCCACTGGGCGGAATATGACTACGTGATTATTAATTACAATTTTGATCATAGTGTAAAACAAGTTGAAGCTATTCTGGAAAGTGAACGTTTAAAGCGTCAACGCCAGTTTGGGTTAGCAGAGTTTGTCAAAGGGCTAAGACAAAAAATATAAGAATATCTTTGTTCATAAAAGAATTAAAAAAAGAAGAGAAAAATGATAAAAATTTCTTTCTTTCCCACGCTGATCACGCTTTTATTATTGCTTTGCAATTCTCCTCTTCTTGCTACAAACGACGAGAATGATTTTAATAAGTCTTTTTCTCATATAGGTCTCAATCAAAATCAACTAGAAGATGATCGCCTCTCCACTTCTCA
This sequence comes from Candidatus Nucleicultrix amoebiphila FS5, assembly GCF_002117145.1. Lineage (NCBI taxonomy): Bacteria > Pseudomonadati > Pseudomonadota > Alphaproteobacteria > Holosporales > Nucleicultricaceae (SeqCode) > Nucleicultrix (SeqCode) > Nucleicultrix amoebiphila (SeqCode). The sequence continues at coordinate 577,492 of NZ_CP008743.1, forward strand.
ACAACGTCAAGTGATCTCTCATCATAACGATGAAAATTATTTAGAATTTTTATCCGATGAGGTCATTTTGTATCTATTTTCCTTCCTTAATCCTCTTGATATTCGAAGGGTAAGTCTTAGTAATGTAAGAATGCGCGGTGTTTCTCAAGAATCGAGTTTGTGGAAACATTATGGCATAAGAATGCGTTTACCTTTAAATGACGCTATAACGCCTCTAGATAAAGAAACAATAACAGTTCAATTTCTTTTAATAAAAGCTTCTCTCGCCGTTGCTCTTGGAGAAATTGAGAGTCATAAATTAATACTCTTCAGAATTGCTAAAAAAACAGGGAAATATCCTCAAATTCTACCGATCATCAACAATGCCCAAATTCATAAACTCACAAGCATTTCGCAGAGAAGGAAAAGACGTAAATTCATAGAAAAGGTAGCTGACGTAGGATGTCCTTGGGCTTTAGATGAAAAGCTTTGTGGGATTTTATTTGGAAATATGGGCTACTCCCAAAATTTTAAACAAGGCAAGGAATTGGTAAGAACCTTATTTTTGCAAAACCACCCTTGGGCACAAGAAAAAAAATTGGAAGGACTTATGTTTAGGACGAATGGCTATAAGAGAAATCCAAGAAAAGCTGATCGTCTTTTTGCAAAATTTATAGCACTGGGTAATGAGGGAGCTTTGGAAAGACAGTTAAGTTTACATCTGAGAAGCCAATCACAACACGATAAGACAGCTAAACGCTTTGTCAATCAATGGGTTAGAATCAACCATCCATGGGCTTTACGAAAAAAATTTGAGGGACGAATGAATGGAACAAATGGTTTTAGAAAGAAACCTCAATCTGCAAAAGCGTTTTTAGCTAAACTTGCAGACCAAGGGATTCCTTGGGCATTGGAAGAACAATATACTAGCCTCAAGTACGGATATAATGAATTTGAAGAAGATGTAAACGCCGCCCAATCGTTTTTAGACCAATGGTATCAACGAGGACATCCATGGGCTGTAGAAAAAAGATTAACAGAAGAATTTTGTGCGTTCCAGGGATTACCGACCTCTCTTGTCGCCAAAGAATTTATTGATTCAGAAATTGATACTCATTTCTCGGTTAAAAGCATTAAAGCAGCAGGATGTCTTTTTGGGCTTTTTGGCTTTCGCAAAAATAAGAAATTAGCGTCTGAAATCATTAGTGATTATAATATAACACTCTTTGACATGACTTATTAAAATTAAAGAATTCAAGACTTCATAATAGTTTGTCATGGAGCGCGAAGAAGACGCTAACAAAAAAATGAAATGTCTACAAAAATACCTCTATGTCGTGTAATGACTTAAGAGAATTGATTATTTTGATTGAAGTATAGAAAATGCCTGAAATATCAACAGATTTAGATTTAGCAGTCCACTATCTAAAGGATGGTGCACTGGTTGCCTTACCAACTGAAACAGTTTACGGTGTTGCAGGTGATGCTACCAATGATAAAGCTGTTGCTAATATATTTGCCCTTAAAAAGCGTCCGGAATTTAATCCTTTGATCATTCACTATCCTCATATCACCTTTATGAATCAAGATGTTGAGATTACAGAACTAGCTAAAAAATTAGCCAATGCGTTTTGGCCAGGTCCTTTAACGTTGGTTTTGCCGAGACGACAGGAATCAAAGATTTCGTTTCTGGCTTCGGCTGGTCTTGATACTCTAGCAGTACGTATTCCCAGCCACCCCATGACTTTACAAATACTGAGAAATTTTGGAAAGCCTGTGGCCGCCCCCAGCGCCAATCCCTCTTCAAAAGTAAGTCCTACCTCTGCTCAACATGTATTTGATAGCTTTAAAAATAATCCTCTCCTTCCTCTGATTATTGATGGCGGCGCTTGCCATGTCGGTATTGAGTCAACCATTATTGATTTAACTGTCCCAATCCCAAAGTTGTTACGACCTGGGAAAATAACAGCAGAGGAAATCAAGAACTTAACAGGAATTGTATTAGAAAATCAAAGTCACTCAAAAAGCAATCCAAAGGCTCCCGGACAACTAAAAGTTCATTATGCCCCCCATATCCCCTTATATCTTAATTGTACGGCTCCCAAAAAGGATCAAGCTCTTCTGGCATTTGGCCCTCATATCCCTAAAGGGGCAGCATACTCGTTAAATTTAAGTCCATCAGGTAATCTCAATGAGGCTGCGACTAATTTATTTGCCATGATAAGGCTATTAGATAATGATCGTTATGCAAGCATTGCGGTTATGCCTATTCCAAAAGAAGGGTTAGGTCACGCAATTAATGATCGTCTTAAGCGGGCAGCACAGGAATAACTTTTCTTACCTATAAAATATGTTAGTGTTTAAAATTATTGTAGAATGAAGTCTTAAAAATGAGAAAAAAACCACTCGTTTTATGTATCCTGGATGGTTGGGGTTATCGACAAGAAGCTGATAACAATAGCATTTCCCAAGCACACGCTCCGTCCTGGCAGGATTTTCTTAAAAACTCTCCATGGACACTTTTGGATGCTTCTGCTCAAAGCGTTGGTCTACCGAATGGACAAATGGGAAATTCAGAAGTGGGGCACATGACGATTGGATCAGGTCAAGTCATTATGCAAGACCTTCCTCGTATCGACCAAGTAATTGAGAATAACGAACTTTCTTCTCTTCCAGCTTTAAACGACTTTATTGAAAAGCTCAAAAAATCAAAGGGGACTTGTCACCTATTGGGGTTGCTATCTCCAGGAGGCGTGCATTCCCACCAAAACCATATACTAGCCTTTGCAAATCACATAGGAGATCAAGGAGTTAGAGTGAATATTCACGGCTTTACTGATGGCCGTGACACACCACCTATGTCGGCAAAGGGATATTTAAAAGACTTTGTTCGTAAACTCCACCCGGCCGTTAAGATTGTCACCCTTGGAGGACGCTACTTTGGAATGGATCGTGATAATCGTTGGGATAGAGTTGCGCGCGCTTATGGCGCGATCATTCACGCCGATGGACCAAAAGTTGAAAATTTTCTGAGTTATCTTGAAGATAATTATAAATCCAATATCGGGGACGAATTTATTCCTCCTGCTGTATACTTTAATTACGAAGGTGTGAGAGATGGAGATGGACTTTTTATGGCAAATTTCAGGGCAGATCGTGTTCGTCAGATTTTATCGGCACTTTTGAATCCTACTTTTAATGCTTTCGATCGTAATTATACTCCTAATTGGGCAGAAACTCTTGGCATGGTGGAATATTCAGATATCTTAACGCCTTTTTTGAGAACAATTTTTCCGCCCGTGGAAGTAAAAAATAGCTTAGGAGAAATAATAGCTGAACATAGTCTAAAACAGCTACGCATTGCGGAAACTGAGAAATATGCCCATGTCACTTTCTTTTTTAATGGCGGTCGTGAGCAATCATTTCCGGGAGAAGAGCGTATTCTTATTCCCTCTCCTAAAGTCTCTACTTATGATCAACAACCCGAAATGTCAGCTTTTGAAGTCACAAAACAATTAATAAATAAGATCAAAAATGAGGCTTTTGACTTTATTGTGGTCAATTTTGCGAACCCGGACATGGTTGGGCATACAGGAAATATAAAGGCTTCAATTAAAGCTGTAGAAACGATCGATACCTGTCTTGGGCAATTAAATGAAGCTATTAAAAATCAAGATGGAATTTTGATCATAACAGCTGATCATGGGAACGTTGAAGAAATGATTGATTCCCATACTCATGAACCTTTAACAGCTCACACTTTAAATCCAGTGCCTTTTGTCATTGTTGCAAACGATAAACCCTCTGTTCAACTCAAAGCAGGCGGGACACTTGCAGATATTGCACCTACTATTCTAGATCTTATGCATTTACCAATCCCTGAAAACATGACTGGAAAATCTTTAATTGTAAGCCCTTAAGAAAACATTATCTAAAATGCCATAGTGCTTGAAAAAGTTGCAGTACCACCCTTGATCGTTTTAAAGGGGAAAGTTATGATGACGCAAAGATGTTGATTAATTTTAGGGTTTATTCATAAGTGACTAAAAATTCCTATAAAAAGCTACTCATGAGTTTTCAATTCTCTGTTCTTTTTACTCTTCTTGCAGTGTTTATGCTGCCTGCATGTGCTATTAAACCTGATATAGACAAAAAGATGTCTGCGGAAGAAGCCTCAACCTTCTATGCGTATGTCTCGGATCGAGTTCGTCGAGAGTATGTTGAGCCCGTAGATAACTTAAAACTTTTAGAAGGTGCTTTAAATGGGATGCTCACAAACCTAGATCCACATTCTGCTTATCTCAACCCTGAGAAATTTGAAGAAATTAACAAACAAACCCAAGGACGCTATGCAGGGGTTGGGTTAGAAATTCTTGTGGAAGAAGGTATCATAAAAGTTGTTTCACCTATTGAAGATTCACCAGCGTACAAGGCAGGAATCCAATCAAACGACTTGATTATCATGATTGATAAAGAACCTGTTTTTGGCTTATCCAGCATTGAAGCCGCAAAGAAAATGTGGGGTGAGCCAGGAACTGCTGTTACACTCAGCATTCGTCGCAAAGATCAAACAGCTTTTGATGTTACTATTAAACGAGATATTATCATCACAAAACCGGTCAAATCCCGTATTGAAGAAAGTAATATTGGGTACCTGCGACTTACAACCTTTAGCGAGTCCTCGGGTAACGACCTTAAAAAAGCAATTGTTGATCTTCAGAATAAGCTCGGTTCAAAGCTTCTTGGTTTTGTTTTAGATTTACGCAATAATGCTGGGGGGCTTTTTGATAGTGCTATTGAAGTTGCAGACATCTTTTTAAATGACGTAGAAATCGTTTCAATTCGTGGCCGTGAACAAAAGAACATCATTCAACGAAATGCTATAAAAGGTGACTTAACGAATGGCCTTCCTTTGGTGGTACTCATCAATGAAGGCTCTGCTTCATCATCAGAAATTGTGGCAGGCGCTCTTCAGGATCATAAACGCGCTATTATTGTAGGCACAAAATCTTGGGGGAAAGGCTCTGTACAGACAGTTTATCCTTTAACAAATGGTGGAGCTATAAAACTGACAACAGCGCTTTTCTATACACCTTCTGGTCGATCTATTCAAAAACAAGGCATCGAACCCGATATTCAAGTAGAACAAAAATCAGATTTAAAATCTCTCGCTCAAGATCAACCTTTTAATGAATCGAGTTTAGCCAAAGCAATTAGCACAAAAGAACCTCTTGATAAAGATCAATCTTCACCACAGAAGCCAGACTCTAATCAAAAGGATGAGTCAAAGATTATTGTAGATAATACTTCTTTAAAAAATGTTGAGGATTTTCAGCTTTTACAGGCCTTAAATATTCTCAAAGCTGGAAGCCTTTATGGTGGTCATATTAAACCTTTAAAAAAGGCCTCTTAGAATTCTATGATGCAAAGTTTTAGAGTAGTCAAATCCTATCTCATACTTTTAGTCATTCTAATTTTTTATGCACCAACAAGCTTGGCGCAAGATCCCCTACCAGTTTCAAAGCAAAAAGAAACAACGTTAAACCTTATCATAAGCAACGTTGGACTATCAGAAAATTTATTGAAAATGGCTTTAGAAAAACTTTCGCCAGAAGTTAGTTTAGCGTTTTATCCTTTAGGAGACGAAACACGTAAACAGATTTCTCAAGCGCAAAAAAAGGGTTTTGAAGTTTTTGTATTGTGTCCTATGGAACCTGTAAACTATCCGCAAAACGATCCAGGTCCTAACGTATTATTGACGGGTATACCATCTGAAGAGAATGTAAAGCGTCTAGAATCTGTCATTAATACTTGTACGAATTGTTCAGGGGTCGTTGGGTTTAAAGGATCTCTCTTTACAATTTCTGAACCAGATCTCAAACCTATTCTTCAATATCTTGACCTCAAAAAGATACATTTTATAGACGATGGATCTACGTCAAGAAGCCTTAGTCCTAAACTCAGCACTAATAGCTCACAAGTAACTTATATTATCAATACGGACAATGAGAAAAATTCTATTCATTCTGTCTTAGCTCAAATTATCCAAGATGCTCCCAGCACAAAAAAAATGACGGCAATCTGTGATGCTAGTTTTCTTTCTATTGAGATTTTGTCTGAATGGGTGAAAACTTTGAAAGATAAAAACATTGTCTTAAAGCACTTTATCAATTCACCCCTTCTTAACAAAAACAATGGACAATAAATTGTATCGTTCTGGCGTTGGAATTATTCTTCTTAATAAAGAAAATAAAGTTTTTGTAGCCAAGCGTTTCGATAACCCTCATGGCCCCTGGCAAATGCCTCAAGGTGGTATCGATGAGGGAGAAATTCCATTAGAAGCCGCTTTAAGAGAGTTATATGAAGAAGTCGGAATTAATAATGTCGATATTCTGAAGGAATCCAAAAACTGGTACTCTTATGACTTCCCCAAAGAGCTTGCAGCAACTCTTTGGCAAGGTAGATATCAAGGACAAAAGCAAAAATGGTTTCTTATGCTATTTTTAGGTCAAGATGAGGATATTGATCTTAACACTCACCATCCGGAATTTTGTGAATGGCAGTGGACAGAAGTTGAAAATCTGCCCTCTCTCGTCATCCCTTTTAAAAAGAGACTCTACGAAGATATTTTAAAAGAATTATTACCCAAAAAACTTTTCAACAAATAAAAAGCATTTTATGGAGTCTTACAAATAGACCTCTAATATATGTTGATCATTTAATTTTTTCAATTCAGCAGGTGCGTTTACAGGAATCAAAAGGTTTTTTTTAAAATGCCCTACTCCTTTTAGACGAAAAACTGGGAATTCTACTTCTTCAGCAAATTCTTTAAGAACCTGCTCTGTCAGATGCGATTCGCGTGGATTGTCCTCGTTCCAAGTAAATTCAGAAAATAAAATTGTTTTCACACCTTTTAATAACCCTGCTTGTCTATAGTGTTCAAGTCTTTCAGCAGTGCGATAAGCGCGTTCATTTACATCTTCAAAAAATAAAATTTTATTTTCCGTTTTTATCTGCCAATTCGTGCCAATACTGCTTTCTATGATTGAAAGATTACCGCCCGTCAGTACAGCATTCAGCTGGACTAAATTTTCAGCTTGTCTATTAAGAGGTTTTATATTTTTATAGGAAAGCTTTGGTTTTTTCCCAAAAATAAAATCTTTAACAAGCGTTAAGGATTCCTCATCTAGATTATTTTCAACGATCTGTTTTATCACAGGTCCATGAAACGTCGTCCATCCCCACTTCTCACTAAGAAAAATATGTAAAGCAGTAATGTCACTAAATCCAATAAGAATTTTGGGGTGTTCAGGAGGAGTCATTTGTTGAAGAGCATTCAATGTGCGGGTCGTTCCATAGCCACCCCCCAAAGACCACACAATCTTCGAATCTTTCGCATATAAGGCTTTTTTAAGAGAGGCGACACGCTTTTCTGTCGTATTCGCATAAAGAAAATGATCGCCAAAAATATCTGCATCTACGCGCGACCGCAGGCCCCAATTTTCTAAAAGGTCGAGGGCTGCTTTTAAAATCTCTGGTTTCTTTGAAGATCCAGGTGAAATAATGTCTATCACATCACCTACTTGAGCAAAGTGTAACTCAAACTTTATTTTTTTGGCGAAAGTTGTCATGAATTGATATCAGTAAGCGTGTGAATGACTTGTTGCTTTGCATAAGCGATACGAAGATCACGACTCAAACGTTCTTTGTCTTCTAAATCGTGAGCAATATCAATCTCTTCACGAATTTTATCAATGAAATCTTCAATTTTAGCGACTCTCAATTCTTCAACTTCAACAATTTCTTCAGCCAGTACTTGGCATCCTTCAGGATTGATATTGGCAAATCCTTCAAAAACAAATATTTGATCAGCTATTTTTTGATCTTGATAAATTTTTATCAACCCAGCTTTTAAAGAAACTATGAAAGGTGAATGATCCCAAAGTACCCCCATTTCTCCATTTTCAGCAGGCAAGATGACCATATCTACCTCACCTTTAAAAAAGACTCTTTCAGGAGAAATAAGAGAAAAGTTGAGTTTATTCATAAGAGCTCCCTAAGCAGCTTCACTCAGCATGCGCTTGCTTTTTTCAAGAGCCTCTTCAATAGTACCTACCATGTAGAAAGCCATTTCTGGTAAATTATCATGTTTGCCTTCAACGATTTCCTTAAATCCTTGAATCGTATCTTTTAGATTTACAAAGACCCCCTTTGTGCCTGTGAATATTTCAGCTACATGCAAAGGTTGTGAGAGAAATCTTTGAATTTTTCGTGCCCTAGATACAACGACTTTATCTTCTTCAGATAGTTCATCCATACCAAGAATAGCAATAATATCTTGCAAAGATTTGTAGGTTTGTAAGATTCTCTGTACATCACGCGCAACTCTATAATGCTCATCCCCTAAAATTACTGCAGATAAAATACGAGACGTAGAATCCAAAGGATCAACAGCAGGATAAATTCCCAATTCCGCAATTTGTCGACTCAATACCGTTGTCGCATCCAAATGGGTAAAAGATGTCGCTGGTGCGGGATCCGTTAAGTCATCAGCAGGCACATAAATAGCCTGTACACTTGTAATCGATCCTTTGGTCGTACTAGTGATACGTTCTTGCAAAGCACCCATTTCTGTTGCCAACGTTGGCTGATACCCCACGGCAGAAGGAATACGCCCTAATAAGGCTGAAACTTCAGCTCCAGCCTGTGTAAAACGGAAGATATTATCGATAAAGAGTAGAACATCTTGACCTTCTTCATCACGAAAATACTCCGCTATCGTTAGCCCTGTTAATCCTACACGTGCACGAGCTCCAGGAGGTTCATTCATTTGCCCATAGACAAGCGTAGCTTTTGACTTATCTCCTTTAAGATCAATAACACCAGATTCAATCATTTCATGGTAGAGATCATTGCCTTCACGCGTACGTTCTCCAACGCCCGCAAAGACTGAGTAACCTCCATGGGCTTTAGCAATGTTATTTATCAGTTCCATAATGATCACAGTCTTACCAACACCTGCACCACCAAAGAGTCCAATTTTACCACCTTTTGAATAAGGTGCGAGAAGATCAATAACCTTAATTCCAGTCACTAAAATCTCAGTTTCAGTGGACTGCTCGATAAAGGTAGGAGCCGGTCGATGGATAGGATATTTTTTCTTTGTATCAATAGCCCCCCGCTCATCAATTGGTTCTCCTATAACATTTAAGATACGTCCAAGCGTCTCTGGGCCTACTGGCACACTGATGGGGTTACCCGTATCAATAACTTTTTGGCCCCTGACTAATCCATCTGTTGAGTCTAAAGCGATGGTTCGCACAGTGTTTTCACCTAGATGCTTTGCCACCTCAAGAACTAGTTTTTGACCATGATTCTCAACTTCAAGAGCGTTCAAAATTGCAGGAAGATGTCCCGGAAAATGCACATCAACCACAGCACCAATTACTTGATCAATGGCGCCTTGACTCACACTACTCTTCATTTTTAACTCCCTTATCTGTACCAATTTAGAGGGCTTCCGCTCCTGAAATAATTTCAATTAGTTCTTTTGTGATGTAAGCTTGACGGGTACGGTTGTACGTAAGCTCAAGATCTTTAATCATATCTTCTGCATTGCGTGTTGCTGAATCCATAGCCGTCATGCGCGCCCCATGTTCACTGGCAGCACTTTCAGATAGTGCTCTAAATATTTGAATGCTAAGATTTTTAGGCAGCAGTTGCTGTAAAAGTTTATCTTCTTTTGGTTCAAATTCATAAAGAGCGTTTGAAGACATCTCAAGTTTTCTATCTTCAGAATGAGCCTTTTTAAAGGGAATAATTTGATCTCGAGTAACTTTTTGAGACAAGGCAGAAATAAATTTATTGTAAATAATAGTACAGTGATCAAAAGCGTCTTTAGAAAATTCATCCACGATTTTCTTTGTTATTTTAACACTATCTCTGAACAGGGGTTTAGCAAAAGCATTCGCTTTTTCAATGATTAAATTACCGTATTTCCGACGCATTTGTTCATAACCTTTACGACCAATACAGAAAATTTTTATTTCTCTGCCAGCTTTTTGTTGTTCTTCAATAAAAGAAGTCGCTGCTCTAACAACTGTATTATTAAAGCCGCCACACAAACCTCGATCCGATGTTAAAACAACAACCAAATGACAAAGATCTTTTCCTGTTCCTACTAAAAGCGGGGGCAAAGAGTCCATGTTTTGAGCACGAGATAGTAAGTTCTCAAAGATATTATTCATACCATCTGCATAAGGACGCGATGTCTGCGCTTGAATTTGAGCATAGCGTAGTTTTGCTGCGGCAATCATCTTCATAGCTGCCGTAATTTTTTTTGTCGACTGTACGCTCTTTTTTCTACTTCTAAGTTCCTTGAGACTCGACATTGTCTTCCTTTAAGCAAAAATCTCTTTGAAATGATCCAAGAAAGCTTTGAATGATTTTTCTGTTGCTTCATTCATTTCACCAGTATCTCTTATTGATGCCAAAATATTTGGTGAATCATTTTTTAAAGCTGCAAGCATTTCTTGTTCAAAACGGCTAATTTCATGCACTGGAACATCATCGAGATACCCTTTAACACCCGCATAAATGACTAGCACCTGCTCTTCATTTGAAACTGGAGAGTATTGTGGTTGTTTTAATAGTTCAGTTAACCGTTCACCGCGTGCTAATAATTTTTGTGTTGATACATCTAAGTCAGAAGCAAATTGAGAAAAGGCTGCCATTTCACGATACTGAGCAAGCTCAAGTTTAATAGAGCCTGCCACTTTTTTCATGGCTTTAAGCTGCGCAGCAGAACCAACACGGCTTACAGAAAGGCCGACGTTAATGGCAGGTCGAATGCCCTTATAGAAAAGATCGCTTTCTAAAAAGATTTGACCATCAGTGATGGAAATCACGTTGGTCGGAATATAAGCCGACACATCCCCTGCTTGAGTTTCAATAATTGGTAACGCTGTTAATGAGCCTCCACCTTGTGCATCATTCATTTTTGCGGCACGTTCAAGCAAGCGAGAGTGCAAATAAAACACATCTCCCGGATATGCTTCACGACCAGGAGGACGTCTTAATAATAAGGACATTTGTCGGTAAGCAACAGCTTGTTTAGAGAGATCATCAAAAATAATCAAAGCATGCATGCCATTATCACGGTAGTACTCCCCAATTGAACATCCGGTATAAGGTGCCAAAAATTGCAAAGGGGCTGGATCTGAAGCTGTGGCTGCAACAACAGTTGTATAGTCCATAGCTCCATGATCTTCTAAAATTTTCACTAATCGCGCAACTGTTGAGCGCTTTTGACCGATGGCGACATAAATACAATAAAGCTTCTTTTTCTCATCACCAGATTCATTGATTTTTTTCTGATTCAAAATAGTATCGATCGCAATAGCAGTTTTACCTGTCTGACGGTCACCAATGATTAATTCACGCTGACCACGTCCGATAGGCACTAATGCATCAATGGCTTTAATACCAGTTTGCATTGGCTCAGAAACACTTTTTCTTGAAATAATCCCAGGGGCTTTTACTTCAACTTTTGCACGTTGGGCTCCCTTTAAATCTCCTTTACCATCAATAGAATTACCAAGCGCATCGACAACGCGCCCCAAAAGCGCCTTACCCACCGGCACATCCACGATACGCCCCGTGCGTTTAACAATATCACCTTCACGAATATTACGATCTTCACCAAACAACACAACACCCACATTATCCTGCTCAAGGTTAAGAGCCATACCTTGAACTGCCCCAGGGAATTCAAGCATTTCACCCGCTTGAACATTTTCAAGTCCATAAACGCGCGCAATACCATCCCCCACTTCCAAAACATGGCCTATTTCAGCAAACTCTGCTTGCATATTATAGTTGGCTATTTTCTTCTTCAGAATACTGGTAACTTCTGCGGCTCTTAATTCCATGGGTTAACCTTCTAATTCGCTTCTTAAGTTATTTAATTGAGCTTTAATGGAAAAATCCGCTTGAAGCGAGTTCAAAGACACCACAAATCCTCCTAAAAGCTCTGGATTTTCTTGATGTTTTAAAAGCACTTGCTTGCCAGTTATTTCCTTTAAAATTAACTGTAAAGAATTCACTTGCTTGTCTTGTAAAGGACTGCTTGATGTCACCTGAGCCATCAAATAGCCTTTTTTTGATTGATAAAGCGCATGAAATTCCTCAATAATATCTGATAATAAATTTAAGCGCCTCTGCTCAGCCAATAAGATGAATAGCTTCAATAGAACTTCGGTGAATTGAGCACTTTCTGCAATTGACTTGAGAACTTCGATAGAGTTTTTTTTGGAAAAAGTCGGATTAGATAAAAAATTCTGGAAATCAGGACTTTCCGATATAAGTTGCCTCAAGCTTTCAAAATCCTTTGAAACCTCATCGAGGGCATTCAACTCATTTGCATAGTCAAACAGCGCTTTACCATAAACTTTTACTGCTCTAGACATCCGCTATGATCCTCTGACAAAATTGCGGATTTGAGCTCATCAAATCAACTTTAATTGGTTCACTCCCTTAAACCTTTATTTTAAAGGCATTAATATCATATTAATCATTCTTCTATCAAGTAACAACATGTTCTCAAATTACCCTAAGAACTATTTTTCTTGATAACACCACAGCATTAGGATATATAGCACTTTCTTTTTTTAAATATAAGTGCATCTTAATAAGAGCTTTACATGTCAAAAATAACAAGAGTATATTTCAAGCAATGAAACATTTCTTAAAAAAAATTTTCTTTATACTTATTCTAAATATTTTAATTTTTGTTCCAACACTCACTTTAGCATCTTATATTAAACGAACAGAATTCTATCCTTTAGAAGATTTAGATGATCAATCGCCTCCTCTTCACATCGTTGCCAAAACTTCTATACAGAAAAAATATCCAGATCATTTTGTTGAATTTGCTGCAGCAACTACTACTAATCCGGAGGATGGATCTAATTTGTTCTTGTACAAAACAACTTCCCCAAGAACATTAAGAAACACTCTTGTTCTTTTCATGTCCCCTGAAAACATTTGCTCATTGCATGACGAAACTATTAATTTTTATGATTTTCTAGACTTCTCTATAACTGAGGAAAACATAGTATGGACCGGTCGTTCAGAGACACAATCGAACAAACTTATGGTTTATAAGTACAATTATAAAGATCATACCAATATATCGATGGATTTAGAAACAGATCTGAGTTTTGATCGTATATTCTTTAATTTTCTTAGAAAAACCGTTGGAGGCGCCTACCGTTACGATAATGGATTTATCAAATTCTTTCTTAAGACAACACAAAAAGGATGGGTTGAAATACAATCTATTCCCTCTGATACTTATCAAATCCCTAAACTTAGTTTTGAGGCTAGTGCTCCCCATAGTGCCCTTTTCCAACATGAAAGCAATCGTCTTATTTACGACATTAATACAGGAGAATCTTTCCCCAGTGTAGGTGCTTTTCCTTTAATTTCCACAAAAAACGCTGTCAGTTTCTCGAGATACGAAGATCCATTCTTTTGTTTTGACGAATTTAAACATGGTAAAAGAAAATGGTTTGGGAGCAGTTTATTTATGCATGTGTTCAATGCGCTCGTGAAAATCCTTGAAATACGCTTAAAAACAAAAGACTTTTATTTTACGCATTTAGAACCAAATGTTTCGTATCCTTGGCAGTTTGAAATTTCTCTCCAAGAAGGAATGGCAATCGCAGGTCAATATACTTTAGAAACCAATGAAATTTCTCTTAGTAGAGAATCTCTTATTTCATTTGATTCTGAGAAATTTTCTCCTCTCGAATACTCTTCGTTTCAATGGACTATTAATCCTTCAAATAAATTTGGGAGGCATAAATTGTCGTCAACAGACCTTTATGACGTTTTTATAGCTAAACCAAAAAAAGGAGAAGCTCCCTACCCCACAGTCCTGATACCTCATGGTGGCCCCCGTGCTCATGATGTTCTTCAAAATGATTTAGAGACTCAGCATCTCACCTCACGAGGATATATGGTAGTCAAAACAAATTTTCCTGGATCAGATGATTCAAAAGAAAATTGGAAACGTGGACATGGTGAATGGGGGCGACAAATGCAAACATACCTCTATGATCTTATGACCCATTTTATTACTCAAGGACTAACCAATCCCGAGAATACCGCTATCTTAGGTTGCAGTTATGGTGGATACACCGCGCTTCTGGGGAGTATGTATAAACCTGATTTACATTCTCCCTTCAAAGGCTTTCAATGTGCAATTTCTCTCTGCGGTATCTCAAATCCTCTATTGCTTCTCGATCAAGTCCCCTTAGACAGCGATAGATCAGATCTAAACAATGTTCTCTCAATTGCTCCAAATTTTCGTTTTGGTGAATCTCTAAACGCGGATGACATCAACGACTTTAAAGCAGTCTCTCCGGTTCATCAAGCGCATCAAGTTAAAATTCCTCTTCTGATGATGCAAGGAGGCCTGGACGTTCAAGTCACACCAAATCACGGAGATCTCATGTCACAAGCATTAAAAGAGGCAGGAATAGCTCACACATATCTCAAATTTCCTCAGGAAGGTCATACGTGGGAAAACAATTTTGTGAAACGTTTGAGTCTCTATTTAATTGAAGCTTTTTTAGGAAAGCATCTCAAAGGTGGGGTTTTTGAACCTCTTGACCCAAACGAAGTTAAAGAAGCAAATTATCAGATTGTTGAGGATAATGGTATCTTTGAATCGCTGTCATCATCTAGCCCCTCTCATTAAAGGAAAGAGAATGACAGGCTATTCTTCCCTATAAAAATGAATAAGGATCAACATCGATAGACAACTTGATACTTGCGGGACAATCAAAACCTTTTAACCAAAATTTCAATAATTTTTGAACACTCAGTTCCTTTGGTCCTTTGATCAAAATGCGCCAACGATGTCGTCCACGAATAACGGCTAAAGGTGCTCGTGCTGGTCCTAAAATTTCAAACTGATCATGGAGAGGCGCCTTTAAAACAAATGATCTGGCCGTTCTCTCAACAAGAAGTCCATCAGTGCCTGAAAAAACGACAGCAACAAGGCGTCCATAGGGAGGCATATGAAAAAGCTTTCTGCTTTCTTGTTCAAACGCAATAAACTTATCGCGATCGTGCTCAAGCAGAGCCTGCATGACAGGATGTTCTGGTTGGTAAGTTTGAATTACAACACTTCCCTTATATTCCGCACGCCCAGCTCTTCCTGAAACTTGATGAAGGAGCTGAAAAGTCTTTTCGCTGGCTCTTAAATCTCCTCCTGCCAACCCCAAATCTGCGTCTATGACACCAACAAGCGTCAGTTTAGGGAAATGGTGACCTTTGGCCATCATTTGAGTACCTATCACTATGTCAACTTCATGTTGCTGAATTTTTGCAATTGCCTCATTCAACATTTTCGATGTCGTTACTCGATCGCTCGCCATAATTAAGCATCGCAAATTAGGAAAACGTTTCTTGATCTCCTCTTCTAATCGTTCAACACCGGGGCCACAAGCAACAAAGTCTTCTTCTGCACTGCAGGCATCACAACTCTTTAGAATGTTCGCAGTATGGCCACAATGATGGCATTCCATCCGAGGCGGTTTCTTATGCTCCACGAGCCAAGCCGTACAATGAGGACAAGTAACTCTGGCTCCACATTTTCGACACAAAGTAAGAGGCGCATATCCACGTCGATTTAAAAATAGCAAAACCTGCTCACTTCGCTCTACTGTTTGTTTTATAGCTTCTGATAGGGTAGAAGAAAGCCAATTGTGATTACCTCTTGTACCTTCAGTACGCATATCAACGGTTGTAATACTTGGGAAACAAGCATCACCAAACCGTTCAGGCAAGTAAAATCTCTTATATCGATGACGTTCACAATTATCGATTGTTTCAAGAGATGGCGTAGCTGATGCCAAAAGAATTGGGATCTGTTCCATATGAGCACGCGCAATTGCCATATCTCGCGCATGATAGATCACTCCTTCTTCTTGCTTAAAAGCCTGTTCATGCTCCTCATCTACTACAATCATCTTTAAATTTGCATAGGGCAAAAACAGGGCTGATCGCGCGCCAACGACTACTTGAGCTTCTCCCCGTTGAATTGCAAGCCAAGTCTCTCGACGTTGAGCAGGTGTTAAGTCAGAATGCCATTGTGCAGGCTCCACACCAAAACGTTCTTTAAACCGTTGGAACCATTGAGGGCCTAAAGAAATTTCAGGTAAAAGAATGAGTACTTGTCCTCCATCAGACAATTTCTCGGCAATAATTTCAAAATATACTTCTGTTTTACCTGACCCCGTTACACCATCGATCAAAGAAACACTATAAGGTTGTGCGTTAATATATTGTTTAATTTCAACGACAACTCTTTCCTGATCTTCAGAAAGATCAGGGGATCTATATGAAAAATTGTTAGAAAATTGAAATTTTTTACGCGCTCTTTTAGGTTCATTGAACACAGCGGGAAGATTCATGACCATTTTAAGAACAGCACCTCTGGGCGCCACGATATAGTCTGCTACCCACTCAATATACTGTCTCATCAAATCAGACAGGGGGGGGAGAGTAGATTTTGCAATCACTGTTTTAACATTACTTTCAAATACAGCTTGCTGAGACCAAACAACTCCCCACAATTTCTTTTTACCAAAAGGTACTTGAACAAAATCCCCTAAACAAAGAGGTTGTTCAGTTGTATAATCAAAGGAGTTATCAAGGGGAACAGGCAACAAAACTTGTATTCTGCCTTGAAATGTTTCCTTTTGGCTATTCACCTTGGTATACTCCGTTTATCAAATCGTTTATATAGATCTATAGAAAGTCCACAAAGGAGGGAACATGAAATTTTTCCTTGATAGCGCTGATGTAAAGGAAATCAAAGAATTAGCTGAAACTGGCTTAATCGATGGTATAACAACTAATCCTACACTGATAGCAAAAGAAGGCAAAGACTTTAAAAAAGTGATTGCTGAGATCTGCTCATTCATTCCAGGACCAGTAAGCGCCGAAGTAACCAGCACTGACGTTAAAGAAATGATCCAAGAAGGCCATACTTTAGCACGACTTGCCAATAACGTAGCCATTAAAGTGCCTTTGACTTTTGATGGGTTGAAAGCTTGTAAAGCTCTCAGCGATGAAGGCATTGTAGTGAATGTTACCTTATGTTTTTCAGCAGCTCAAGCTTTATTAGCTGCAAAAGCCGGAGCAACATTCATTTCTCCATTTATGGGTCGTCTAGATGATATTGGTCATAATGGGCTCGAACTCATTCATGAGATTTGCCATATTTATGGGAACTACCCTAATCTGACAACTGAGGTCCTAGCGGCATCTATACGTCATCCTCTTCATATTATTGATGTTGCAAAAGCAGGCGCCGATGTAGCAACTATTCCACCTAAAATATTTAAACAACTTTATCAACACCCATTAACTGACAAAGGATTAGAATCCTTTTTAAAAGACTGGAAAGCTACAGGACAAAAGATTATCTAACGATGTTGAACCCTCGTAATGAGCTTGAAGAAACGTTTTTTGGTCAAAGCCTGAAAAGGGAAAGCTTCGAGCTTATTAAGGAATGGCATAAATTTTTATGCATTCAAAAAAATTATTCAAACCATACTGTAAAAAATTATTTTCACGATCTAAAAGCTTTTTTCCTTTTTCTCAACCACTATTTGGGAGTCCCTATCGCTAAAAGAGACTTACAGGAATTGACCATAAAGGACTTTAGAGCTTACCTTGCTCAACAAGCCTTAAAAAATATTGGTGCACGCAGCAACCAGCGTATGCTGTCCTGCCTGCGTAGTTTTTATCGTTATTTAAAAAAGCATCATCAAATCGATAATCAAGCTATCTTTCGGATTTCTTCCCCACGCCTTACACAAACTTTACCACGCCCTCTAAAACAAACAGATGCTCTAGAAATGATGCAAACAACCGTGGAAGAAAATCAAGAAAGATGGATGAATTTACGAGATCAAGCACTATTCATACTTCTCTATGGCGCCGGACTACGTTTGTCAGAAGCGCTTGCTCTGACTCTTCAAGATATGATGTCTCAACCACAATCTCTCATGATTAAAGGCAAAGGTAAAAAAGAACGACTCATCCCTCTTCACCCAGAAGTTATTGAAAAAGTCAGCGATTATATTGAAGTTCATCCTCAAAAATTCGAGCCCAAATCTCCTCTCTTTATAGGACAGCAAGGAGCTCAACTCAATCCAGGTGTCGCCCAACGACAAATGAGGAGGTTACGAATATTATTGGGGCTTTCCGATACAATAACGCCTCATAGTCTACGTCATAGTTTTGCAACACACCTCTTGGCATCAGGCGCCGATTTACGCTCAATTCAAGAGCTGCTAGGTCACTCTAGTCTATCCACGACCCAAAAATACACAGAGATCACAAACGACAGTCTCCTAGAAATCTACAAAAAAACTCACCCCTCAGCTCAGAATTAATCACTCGAATACGATGGATTCTCTTCATCGTGATATTGTATTGAACTCGTAGGGTTAGGAGACTTCTTCCTTTTTTCAGCGCTCTTCTCATCATCATCTTCTTCTCCTACTTCTATAATCGTATCTCTACCTTCTTGACTAGGACTCATAATCCTAAGAGAACTCATCCTCATAGAAAGCATCCCTTCATCATCTCCTTCATCATCACTGTCTTTAAACTTTGAAGATCTTGCTTTACTTCTATGATCCCCCTCCATTTTTAAATGAGACTTTTCTACACGTGGTTCTTTTCTTTTTTTACGCTGTCTTAAAGACATAGTTGTTTTTTCTTCGAAATCATCATCAAGAGTCCATTTGTCCAACGTATCCACAAGTTCTCTAAAAAGAACAGTTTGCTTTTTTCTGGGATATTGAGAACCTGTTGCTACTAATTGTTCACAAAGACCTGTTAAAGCCGGAGAACTAAGGCTCTTTCTTAATTTTGGCTTCTCTTCTTCTGTTATATCATCTTCAAGTTCATCTTCCCGCATGCCCACCTTATGAGGATCTTGTCGATCATTAATCGATATAATAACGTCATTGATATCGGCTGCAGTGCAAAAGATTACTTCATATCCTCCATTCCTATCGAGTAATAAACTTAAGTATTTTGGATCTTGAAAGCGTGTGATAAAAACACGTTTATCTGCTACCCAAGACCGCACATTTTCGGTCAACTCAGTTCTTAATCGGCTTTCTGCATTACTAGGATTCACTCCGCCAATTAATTTAATCATGTCATAGACTTCTTTAAGAGCTTGAAAGCCTTCATCTCTTGGATCAGTAGAAATTCCCTTCGCTAATTTCAATTCACGAATAAGAACCTGAGAAGTACGTTCATCTTCTAAACCAAATGGCGTTCGAAAGATAAATTTATAGGTTCCTACAGTATAAATTCCTCCTTTTATCGTGGCTTCGTATTCATACTGGTCTTTAAGACCATTCAAAAGATTCAACACTTTCCTCAACGCTAAAATCATGTCACCATCTATGTTGACGTCTCGAAGCAATTTATCTTCTTTTTTACGACAACAGCAGCAAAACATATTTCGAGCACAATTTGCCGCTGTCCCATCTTGCACCCGGGCATAGGCCCAAGGAGCAAACGTATTAATTCCCCAATTCGCTATTGTCGTCACAATAGAAGAAGCAACCACTGCATACCAAACTTGACTACTGCCATCGGCACTTGAATCATCACCTGGGATCGTTGAGTTAGTCGCTTGTAAAGGTATACTTACAAACAATATAAAAATTATTATTAGATTACGTATTTTTCTCATGAGTCCTCCAAAAATCATTAAATTTTGGAAGATGAACAGTTTATAATCAGTTAATTATTGATTTTTCATCGAACAATTCTTGTTAATTGCAACATTATCGCATTTCACAGTGAATTTTTCTTTCTACAATCAAAAACTTGACTTCTAACATTATTTTTTTCATTAATAATTTATAAGTAAAAAATAATTTTAACATGGCTTTGAGGTCAATGAAGTTGATAATTCGTTTTTATATTTTAGTTTTAATTTTGCTTTTACCCAACTATTTGCTGGCTGAGCAAACTGATGTTGTCACTGAAGAGATGATAAATGAATCAAGTGACGGAAAGTCATCTGTCGCTACTGTTGTTGATCCTGACGCCCCCTTATCCGAAACTTTTATGGAAGATGAACTTGACGAAGAACCTGAAATAACGCAAGTGATTACTTTAGATACTCCTGTTTCATCAGATTCAGCAGACAATGAACTAGAGCTGCATCATACAGAATTGATGAACAAAAGAACCGAAAGTCCACAAAACCCCCGAGGTGTTGAATCTCCAGAGAAAATAGTTGTAAGAGATACTTTTGGTAAGGACCGATTTTTGAATGCGCCTGCAAGTAATAAGCGTGTAATTGACATGCATCTTGCGGGACCTATTGCAAACGCTGGTTACAGTAAAAATGATAGTTCATCAGAATCCATTCTCACGCGCTCCATGGAGCAACTGCATAAATTTCTCGAAAAGCATTTCTGGGTGAAGAAGGACTCTACTTCGGAAAAATCTCAGCAACGTTTGATAAACGTTAATCTTAAACCATAAGGCCATGATGTTTTTTACACAAAACACCTTACCTTATATTTTTTTTACACGTTCAATGCTACTTTCTCACTAGGATCTTCTTTTTTTGAGTTTCGTTGTAGGCTTTCTGAGAAGTTTTTCTTCCATAGTGATTTTCGTTTCGATCTTTTCAATGTAAGCCTCTAGATCCGAAATATGAATTTTTAAATCGTGAAGTGTTTGGAAGAGTTTCCCTCTGCTTCTTACACGTTCTGCGTGAAGCTCTGCACTCTTTTGTTGAACAGCATCCACAAAAACTCCTACAATCAGATTGATTGCTGAAAATGCAACTAAAAATGTGAAACTAATAAAATAGACCCAAGAATAAGCATGACCTGTCATCAAAGGACGCGCAACGTCCGCCCAGTTATCCAGCAGAGTTAACTGAGTAAGCGTTAAAATTGTGCCAGAAAATGTCCCAAAATGGTTTGGATCTATGTATCTATAAAGCTCAAATCCTATAACACCATAAATATAGTAAATGAGTAGAATAAGAAGAATCACTGCTGTCAGATGAGGAAGAGCAAGAAAAAAAGCTTCAACAATTTTGAGTAAGCGTGGTGATAGTTCTGCAAGCTTAAGCGTTCTAAAAATAGCAATAATGGCTACAAAAGGCATATTGAACACAACACCTAAAAGTGCTGCCGCAACAACTATACAATCAACTAAATTCCACGGAATAGAAAAATACTTTTTATCATATGCGATAAGTTTTATCGTCATTTCAATGCCAAATATATAAAGGATAAGCTTATGATAAAAATTAATGTTTGTAATATGTAGTTTGGAAGTTAAAAATTCTGATCCCTCAACAATAAACAAAAATGCATTGATCACTACTATTAATAAAATGACATGTTTGATAAGTTTGTTGTCGATAAAAGATTTTAGTGCTTGTTGCAACTCTCACTCTCCCATTATTATGAATTCTTATTTTTGCTAATATCATACATTCTATATTTAATTTTTTATTAATGATTCATATTTTAATGTTCTATCCAATATAGCGATTTCTTCACATCTTTGTCGAAGTTGTATCGATATATTCACTACGAAGATTAACAGTGGCTTCAACCCCAACCTTATCATAATTTTCCTTTAACCATCGTTTCGCTTCAGCTCTGCCTAAATCACGTAAATATGTCAAAAAACCCCAATCTGTACTAAACTTACTTGACACACCCAAACCTTTTAGAGGTTGGTCTGCATGAATAGAATGAATGAGAAGATGTCGCAATTTACCTCTATATTCTTCCTTTAACCACTCTTCATCCAATAATTTAATGACGAAAGAAATCGCTCTCAACTCTTTTAAAAGAGAAGAATTAAATGCTATTTCATTCATACGATTCATAATTTCTAAAGGTCTATCTGGAATTTCCTCTCTTACCATTGGATTGATATGAACAATGATAACATCTCGTGATTTTGATCGCGATATCAGAGGAAATAAGGGAGGATTTCCCGAAAATCCTCCATCCCAGAAACAATCATTACCAATTTTTACCGATTGAAAAAGCGTGGGCAAACACGAAGAGGCCATCACCACATCAGCCGTAATTGATTTATTGTGAAAAACCTGAACTTTTCCGGTACGCACACAAGTTGTCCCAATAAAAATGTTTGCGCACTCACATAATTTGAGTTCTTCAAAATTAACGCACTTCTCAAGCACATCTTTTAGTGGGTTTATGTTAAGTGGATTCCATTCATAAGGTGAAAAGAGTCGCGTTATCATCTGAAACCACAAAAACGAAGGATTACGATCTGCGTTCCAATGGTTCATAAATTTTTGAACATGGTTGTGATAGACTAGTTTAAAACCATTCCCGATCTTGCTCACTTCGTACCAAAAATTATGCAATGCCTCTTTGGCACCTTGAGGACCATTTTTCATGCGTCCATAGGCATAAACTACAGCATTCATTGCGCCAGCACTGGTTCCACTTAGACTATCAATGTCAATACGACCATCATCAATGAGTTGTTCAATGACACCCCAAGCATAGGCGCCATGAGAACCACCACCTTGCAAGGCTAAATTGACGACTTTCTGGTCTTTATTTCTCAGCTCTTTCCTCCGTTAGAACACAATTCTCAAATTATTGAGCTGTCCATCCACCATCCATAGAGAGCGCTGCTCCTGTCATCGACTCTCCAGCTTCACTACAAAGAAAAATCACCAAATCACCAATGTCCTCAGGCTTGATGAATCGCAAAGAAGGTTGCTTCTCAAGCAGTAATTTTATCTTTGCATCTTCAAAACTGATTTTATCGCGTACGCCCATGTCTCGGATTTGTTTTTCAACCAACGGCGTCAAAACCCATCCAGGACAAATGGCATTGCATGTAATGTTTCTTTCAGCATTTTCCAGAGCCACAACTTTAGTAAGACCTAAGACCCCATGTTTCGCAGCTACATAAGCTGATTTTTGTTTTGAAGCGACTAGACCATGAGCAGAAGCAATATTAATAATTCTCCCAAAATTATTTTTCTTCATTCCCGGTAGAGCATAGCGAATTCCATGAAAAACAGAAGATAAATTGGTCGCAAGAATTGCATCCCACTTTTCTGGAGGAAATTCTTCAACAAGAGCCGTAAATTGAATTCCCGCGTTATTGACCAGAATATCAAGACGTCCAAAAGCTGATTCAGCCTGCTTGATCATGGCTTCAATCTCTTGAGGCTTTGTAATATCTGCTCCTGAATAATGAGATTTAACACTAAATTCTGTAGAGAGATCTTCTGTTAATTTATCAATTTCCCCCTTATCGCCAAAACCATTTAACATTATATTGACTCCAGCGCTAGCGAGCCTTTGAGCGATTGCTAACCCAATACCGCTAGTAGAGCCAGTTACAATTGCAGATTTTCCTTTAATCATCAAAATCCCCCTTAATTAGGTGTTCCTTCAGAACGTGCTCCTCTTAAAGCTTTTGCATGCCAAATAAGTTCATCTAAGAATTTTTTTGTCTGTTTCTCATAGCGGTTTTCAACGTCTTTGCCATTTTCATCCAGACTGACATGCACTTGAGGAAAGTAATGAACACTGGGAAGAGAAGACATACCAACCTCTCCCATGATACCGCGAAGATTTGTTATACCTCGAGATGCTCCAAAAGCCCCCATTGAATACATTGCCAAAGCGCCAGGACGGAAAGCATATTCAGGCAAAAAATAATCAATAAGATTTTTCAATCCTGGTTGAACACTAAAATTATATTCACCCGCCACCAGCAGAAATCCATCGGACGCCTTAAAAATTTCCGAAATATTTTTTAACCGCTCGAATAATGCTTTATCATCACTATGTAAATTCTTATCTGCTGCATACTCGCTATATCTTCTTTCAAGCAGAGGAAGTTTTTCAAGTTTTGCATCCACAATAGTTGTAGAAACACCTCGCTCTTTTAGATGGCTATCTAAGTATTTGATTACACGTAATCCGTTTCTCTCAATACGATAAGATCCAAATAGAATAGTTATTTTTAAATTTTCGTTCGACATTATTAATCTCCCAAATTTTTATTGATATTATTTTAAACAGAATATTATTACTTAAGTCCTTATTTTTTTTCTAATGAGATTTTTTTCTATAAAATCGGTTGAGAGCCGCTTCATCCATAATTATTTCTTCGATTTTATCTTTTTTTTTCTTTGTTTGAGTGATTTTCTGCTGACGATAAATATCAACAGACTTAAAATCTGAGTAAAGACGATGGAATGTATCTTGTTCTTCATTACGAATATGTTCAATACGACGGATATCATCCAGTAATTTTTTTTTCTTCATTTCCGTATTTTTTAAATACTCAAGATAAGCAAAGTGAGTACTCGTTGACCCTTGCGCCAAACTTCTTTCAGACGCTATTTCTTCATAGAGCTCTTTTAACTTGTCTTCAAGAACTTCAATCTGAGCGTTTAATTGTTTCAATTTTATTTGCTGAGCATCAACTTCTTGTTTCTTTATGCGCAAAAGAAGATTAATGGACTTCATAAACTATATATCTTTCACGGGCGGAAGAATCTCTTCCAATAATTGAAAAGCATCAGGTAACGACACACACTCGTTCAATTTTTGACTTAAAAATTCTTCTAATGGCGCATTATATTGTATTGCTTCGTCTACCTCTGCATTCGCACCTCTGCGATAGGCCCCTAAACGAATCATTTCAGCCATATCTTCGTAAGTAGATAAAAGTTGTCGCGCTTTCTTAATCAAACGTGTCTCGTCTTCAGTATTACACATAGGCATAGACCTAGAAACGCTACGCAATAAATTAATAGCTGGATAGCGCCCACGTTCTGCAATCGCTCGTTCAAGCACCACATGACCATCTAATATGCTGCGAACAGAATCTGCAACAGGTTCATTATGATCATCTCCTTCCACAAGAACCGTGAATAGTCCTGTGATACTCCCTGATTGAGCTTTATCAAGTCCAGGGCCTGCGCGCTCTAGAAGACGCGGAAGTTCAGCAAAAACACTAGGGGTATACCCTTTGCTGGCAGAAGGTTCTCCTAGAGCTAATCCAATTTCTCTTAACGCCATCGCAAAGCGAGTCACGCTATCCATTAAACAAAGCACTTCACATCCTTGATCTCTAAAGTACTCGGAGACTGTCATGGTTAGATATGCAGCCTGTCTTCTTAACAAAGCAGGCTCATCGGATGTTGAAACTATCAACACACTTTTCTTTAACCCCTCTTCGCCAAGAGTATGCTTGATAAACTCTTTGACCTCTCGACCGCGCTCACCAATCAAACCGATAACAATAACATCTGCTTTTGCATTACGCGCAAGTTGAGCCAAGAGCATAGATTTGCCCACTCCAGATCCAGCAAAAACACCCATTCTCTGCCCTCGACAACAGGTTAGAAAAGTATTAAACGCTCTCACTCCTAAATCCAGTCGCTCTTCCACTAAAGCTCTTGCATGAGCTGGTATTGGAGGCGCTTTGTAAGAATATACTCTGTCGCCATAGAGCAATGGCTCTTGGCCATCAATGGGCTCTCCTAATCCATTCAGCACTCTGCCCAACCAACTTTGATGAGGATAAGCAACAGCTTCTTGCCCAGCAAACTCAATTTTACTCCCAGGTCCAACACCTTCGATCGCATCATAAGGCATTACTAGAGCAGATTCTTCGCGAAAGCCCACTACTTCTGCTTGTATTCTTCTACCTTCACGACCCTCAATAACACAAATTTCACCTATAAAGACTCGATTAGAAGGAGCTTTAACCACTAAAAGTGTCCCTGCAAGTGATTCAACGCGACCAAAAGCACTTTGCGTCTGAAGTCTTTTAATTTCAGCTAATACTCCGCCTACCTTTTGATTCATTCTTTTCTTTCACTTTTATTTTTTGTCATCTTATAAGGGTATGGTATAAAAGTGAACTAGGACGTGATATTTTATTTTTTCCATAATGGAATAAATAACAAAAATTCTCTCCAGGGCAGCACAATGGAACGTTTACATATCAATCCCAATATCTTCTTTTTTATTCATGAGAATGAATTTGTGCTTTGGGATTATCAACATCATACTCAGTACGCCCTTCAAAAAGACTATTTTGAAAGGATTTTGGCATGGAAAAATCCAACGTTTGAAGCAACTCTTTCCGAGATAGACAAAGAATTAATAGAAGCCGATGTACTGAGTCTCAAACCATACCCTAACGTCCTTTGGGGATGGGATAAACTTTCTTACATTTTTCATCTCGGAACTAATGACATTAATTATGTTGATGGCGGTTTAGAGGAGCAACAATGGATTACTTTGTATCTTAAAGAATCTGAAAAATTGAAAGGACCCAAGCCTCAACTTTTTGTTGAAAGATCTGGACTTGAAACTCTTCTACCAAAACCCACTCTAGAGAAACTTTCTGATTCTTCTTTTCTCGAGACTTTAAAAAATAGAAAAACATCACGAGAATTTTTTGATCAATCCATTTCCTTAACTGACCTTAGTACGCTGCTTTTTGTCAGCTTTGGTTTGATTCATGGTCCATGGCAAGAACTAAAGGAATTAAGCCTTGATGAATATGCATTTCGCAAAACGAGTCCTTCTGGGGGCGGACTGCACCCAACAGAAGTCTTTTTAGTGGTGAATAACATTGAAGATTTATCCTCAGGAGTATACCACTATAATGTCAAGAAGCATGCTTTAACACGAATTAATGACCAGGTTTCCGATGAACAACTCACCAAAGCTTTAGCAGGTCAGTTTTTTGGTAAATCTTCAGCCTGTGGAATTTTCTTGGTTTCTTTCTTCGAAAAAATTTGGCGCAAATATCCACATTCTCGTGCTTATCGTATTGCGGTCTTAGATGCTGGGCACATTTCTCAAACATGCTTATTAACAGCCACTGCTTTAAATATCCAAACATGGATCACTGGAGCATTCTATGAACAGCAAGTTAATGAATTTTTAAAATTGGATGGCATTCATCAAGCACCATTCATCTATATTGCTCTAGGTCATGGATCAGGAGCATCCATACCAGAGAAAATCAAAAATTTTATTGCGTAAGAGACTTTTTAATATATTAAAGAGTCCGATTTTTTGAGCTTAATGCAATTCTTGTTAATCTAGTACTAGGGAGTGATTATGCTGATTGTTAAGAAAATTTCTTTATTTTTTTCTT
This sequence comes from Candidatus Nucleicultrix amoebiphila FS5, assembly GCF_002117145.1. NCBI lineage: Bacteria > Pseudomonadati > Pseudomonadota > Alphaproteobacteria > Holosporales > Nucleicultricaceae (SeqCode) > Nucleicultrix (SeqCode) > Nucleicultrix amoebiphila (SeqCode). The sequence continues at coordinate 604,741 of NZ_CP008743.1, forward strand.
GGATTTTAATGATATCAACGGTTTCTTCTTCTAATATTCAGAAGTTTTTCATTGATGATCTTGAACCACATCAAGTATTAAGACTACGCTTTTCAGGGGAAGGTCCTGTTTTTAAAAAACTGGATTCTTCAGATGTTGTCGCAAAACTCTGGGATGATTCAATCAAAGCTCATCTTGTTAAAGTTGATCACTATGACACTTTAACAACTCCCGTTGGCATTGTTGTATATAGTCAAATCATTTATCCTTCAGACTCAAAAAATTGTGCAGTTATTACCGCACCACGTTTCGTTTTTAACAATGAATGTTTTTTAATGAGAGGCGCAGAAATTACTTTAAAAAGCAATAAAATTTCAAGCCCATGCCAGAGCATAAGCATTAAAGCAAAAGATATTTCTAAACCTGTGCATATTAAAGGAGGAGTTAATTTTGATCCGAATCCCTTGCTTGATGAGTCGCAATATGCAGATCTTTCTAGGGAAATCCATGATGCTATTGGTCAGCCTTTAAAATTCATGCCCTTAAGCTTACATCATGTTTCATCGTCACTCGATTTTACTAATGCTATCGTCACTGTAATTTATCAATCAAATAACGAAGGATCGCAAATTTTCTAAAATATCTTTTTTAGACGCAGCCATGATTTAAGGCCTGGACATTAAGCCAAAGATGTATTTTAATTAATAGTTGTGAATATTAAATGATATAAAAGCAGGATGGCATTGCGTTTGAGCTTGTTGAATAAATTGGTTTTTTTCTTCTTTTTAGCTACAAGCATGGGTTTGCTTTCGTCTGCGGCTCAAGCGATGCGCTACGCACACATCGTTATTGATGCTAAAACAGGACGCGTATTTCACGCTAAAAGCGCAGACACTACTGTTTTTCCTTGGTCATTAACAAAAATGATGACCCTCTATCTTTTACTTGAGCAGCTTGAGTCAAGAAAGGTTTCACTTGATACAAAGATACGAATTTCAAAATCTGCTACAACTATGCCTAATTTTCAATTTCATCTTAAACCTGGCACAAGAGTTCCAGTAAGATATGCTATTTTAGGACTCATGGTGAAATCTGCAAACGATATGGCTGTAGCCATTGCTGAGCATCTTGGAAATGGGTCAGAAGCACGGTTTGCACAGATGATGACTCAAAAAGCTCGTGAGCTGGGTCTCTCTAGAACTACATTTCGCAATGCTTCTGGTGTTCCCGACCCTCTTCAATCTACCACAGCTAAAGATATGGCAGTGCTTTCACAAGCTCTTTACAAACGATTTCCTCAGTACTCGTCTTACTTTGGTACTCCTTCATTTCAAATGAATGGATTAACGTACAAAAATAGCAATAAACTTTTAGGAACAGTAGTAGGAGTGAATGGAATTAAGACTGGATACGCTCGAGGTGCTCATAATCTTGCTGTTTCAGCAATTAGAGATAATAGACATATTATTGCAGTTTTGATTGGTGGAAAAAGTGCAAGTTGGCGTGATCAACGTCTTGCAAGTCTCGTTGAAAGTACTTTTGAAATTATCAATTCTGAGAAGAAAAATGGATTAAAAAATCAAAATGAACTCCAATATGTTGTGCTTGCCAAAAATCTTAATCCACCATCTAGTGTTTCAAAACAATCTGAAATTATGCTTGCTAATAATAACCTTTCACAACCCTTAAGTATTCCGCCTGAATATTTTACAAAAAGGCTGCCTACTCCCTCAGAAATAAATGCCCCACGACATTCTCCCGAAATTAAACAAGTAAGTTATTCTGAGCCTGCATCCCCAATAACAACAGTAAATGATAAAAGTGGAGATTGGGCCATCCAAATAGGTGCCTATCGGCAGTCTCAAGAAGCTTCTAATGCGGCTAATGCTGTCTTAAAAACAATGCCTAAGATCATGGCAACCAAAGCAAAAATAACCATTAGTCCCTCACCGCGTAATAAACGTAAAGTCTATAGAGCTAGACTGAACGGTTTTTCTAAAGATCAAGCTCTTAATTTTTGCAAAAAAGTAACAGCTAAAGGTGGGCAATGTCTCCCCATAAAACCTTCTCGCTCTGCTAAAATATTTGTAGCTATGAAGTAAAAAAATGAAAATAAATTTTTGGCTCGTAGATGCTTTTACGGATCAACCTTTTAAAGGCAATCCAGCAGCCGTGATGCTCGTAGATGATTTCCCATCGGATCAAATATGTCAAAAGATCGCTCAAGAAATTCATTATTCTGAAACTGCTTTTGTAAAGCCTATAAAGTATGAACAATTTCAGTTACGGTGGTTTTCTCCCAAGGTTGAAGTAGACTTTTGTGGACATGCAACACTTGCTGCAGCTCATGTTCTCCTTCATGAGAACATTGTGCAAGATCAAGAACTACATTTCATTACAAAAAGTGGCCCTTTACGTGTCACAAAAGCAGACGATAACCTTCTTTTGCTCAATCTTCCCTTGCAAAAAGGAGAGGAAGATGTTGATCTCAAAATTTTTAAGTCTATTTTAGAAGTACCTGTTTTAAAAGCAGTACGTGTTATCAATGATGTGATCGTTGAAATACCTGAAGATATTAATCTACAGTCTCTTCATGTTGACATTAAAAGGCTTGAAGATACTAAGTTCAGAGGCATCATTATTACTCAAAAGAGTAAAGGTGATTTTGATTTCATTTCTCGTTTCTTTGTTCCAAATGAATCTATTACTGAGGACCCTGTTACAGGCTCAGCTCATTGCAAACTTGCTGATTATTGGATGCATAAACTAAAAAAAACAGAGTTTAAAGCCTATCAAGCCTCTTCTCGTGGAGGAGTCATTGATATTGAAGTACAAGGGAATCGAGTGCTATTAAAAAGCCAAGCGACCATTCTTATGCGAGGTAGTTGGATAGCAAACACTTAACTTATCTTGTTCTTTAAACAAACCACTCCACATTTTTCCAAGAACCTAAAAAAATTTTCTTTTCTTTTACCCTAGATTGCCAATTTCCTACATGAATTTCTAATTTATGACCATCTGGATCGAGAAAATAAAGAGAATCACCCGGAGATTTATTTTCTTTAAACATCTCTGCATTTGAAGCCTGAATTTTTTGAGCCATACAATAAAAATCATCCTGTGAAACACTAAAAGCATAATGCGTATAGCAAGGACTGATGACTCGTTTTTCATCGAGGTTAAGACAGAACCAAAAATCTTTTCCCACAAGAAAATAAGCGCCCCTATCCCACTTAACCAAAGGTTTAAGACCAAGAACGCTTTTATAAAAATGAAATGATTTTTCTATATCAGCAACTGCAAGAGTAATGTGATTCATACCTTGAATCATTTTATTCCCCTAGAGCATCAATCTTTGAAGAGAGAATAAAATCATTTTTAGAAAGGCCTTTAATATTATGAGACCAAAGTTCAATAGTACATCGTCCCCAACCAACGATCAAATTTGGATGATGACCTTCCTCTTCGGCTAATTTTCCAATTTTATTAGCAAAATCAAGCGCTTCTTTAAAATTTTTGAATTTGTATTGTCGGACCAGGTGTCCTTTTTCATTTACTTGCCATTCTGAATCAATCTCAGTCATATAATGTTTTATATCGTCCAACCCTAATGGATTAATATACCCTTCACAAACTTGACATTTTTCTTGTCCTAATTGTGATACACTCATATGGTCTCCCTTATAAAAATTGCATCGTTGTTTAAATAAATTTTAGGTGAGCCCATATTAAACCTCCACTCACACTCTTTCAAGAAAAGATGGAAGTTTGAGGTTTTGGGACACCATTATATTTTCTTAGATGTCTCTTTGCTTGATTCCAAAAGTTCTCAATACTATTAATATGCTTATGCTTGTGAGCAAAAAATTCTAAGGTTGATACGATAGTACTTAAACTCAGACACATCTAAAACATTGTAAGAACGATAACAATCTGTATAGATAATACTGTCAGGCTTGATTTTTTCTCGAATAATGGACATCAACGTTGATGATTTAGTATCATCGATGACTTGTGTGTAAACTTTTCCCTCTCGTTTTAAGAGGCAAAAGACAGGAATTTTCCCTGCGGAACCTTTATCTCTCTTACCTTTTCGCACACTTCCAAAATAACTTTCATCAAGTTCACTCTCTCCACAAAATTGCTCGCTGGACTCCTACTAAATCACCCGCTGTTCGAGTAGGCGTTTCTGCTAGAAAAAATTCCATAAGCTTTAACTGTTCATTTCTTGAGAGTTTACAATGCATTACATACATCCCAACATCCAAACTTCTTAAAAGTCAGGTGTCAGCCCCTATTTTTTTCATTTTTATCTAGGAATAATAAACGCTTTTCTTGTATGGAGCGAATAAAAACAATGAGAAAGGCCATATTAGTATTTTAGTGCAAGAGCAAGCTTTCTTGACTATTCTTGCTAAAATTAACAGCAGCCTTAAGGTCATCTAAGGCGGGTTGATCGTTATGACGACGAACGGATGGCGGAGGGGATGGGATTCGAACCCACGATACGCTATTAACGTATACACGATTTCCAATCGTGCGCCTTCAACCACTCGGCCACCCCTCCTCTAGGGACTTTCTCCAATTAGACGACAAAGACTCCATTGTCAACGCTCTCGAGTAAAACATCACAAAGAAAAACGTAAATTTTAAGAACTTCAGATTGACACAACACTCTAGGATGGTTAGTTAATTATCTAGCTTAATCCTTAAGGGAGGGGTGGCCGAGAGGCTGAAGGCGGCGGTTTGCTAAACCGTTATACGGGTTAAAGCCCGTATCGTGGGTTCGAATCCCATCCCCTCCGCCAGGTTTTGTGTAAGTGGAAGGATTAGAAATGTCCTCAACGCCTCTTAGGCTTAGTAAAAGCGCCCAAAGTGTGCAAGATGTACTTGCTCAAAAAGGACTTACTTTTCAAGTAGTTGAGTTAGAAGAAAGCACGCGAACAGCCCTTGAAGCTGCAAATACAATTGGTTGCGACGTTGCTCAAATTATTAAATCTTTACTTTTCCGAACAAAAGATACAAGAAAACCTGTGCTCGTTTTAGCAAGCGGCATCAATCGAGTTAATGAAAAAGCCATTGCCCACCACCTTGGTGAAAAAATTGAAAAAGCAGACGCTAATTTTACCAGGGAAGTGACTGGATTTGCTATCGGCGGCATTCCGCCTGTTGGACACCAACAAGTGCTTACAACGTTTATCGATGAAGATTTGCTTAAGTTAGACACATTATGGGCAGCCGCTGGCACACCTTTTGCAGTCTTTTCTCTTCACGCAAAAGACCTTCAAAATCTTACTGCAGGTACTATTATCTCGATTAAGTAGCCATGAGTATGGTTGGATTGAATTGAATTGGATTTGATAGCTAGCAAGCCTAACATATCAACGCTACAGTCTTTTCACTCTTTCAATGTATCTTGAAAAAGCCATCTTCATTAATGTCAAAAGCTGTCAGTAACTTTGGTAAAGCCTGTTCAAGACTCTCTTTAAGTTTCCAAGGAGGATTGATCAACACCATTCCACAACCATTAAGTCTCTCAATATTTTTGGGAAAAGACCAATAAAATTCGACTTTAAGAACCTTTTTCAAACTCAGAGATTCTAAGCTCTGATAAAATTTCTTTATCTCTTTTGGGTCTTTGATAGGAAACCAAATACCATACATACCGTGAGCAAATCTTTTCAGAGCATCTTTAAGACCCTGCGTGATCTGTTTAAATTCATCTTTTGCTTCGAAAGGAGGATCTATCAAAACTAAGCCTCGACGCTCCTTTGGTGGCAAATGCGCCTTTAAAGCAATATAGGCGTCTTGATACAAAACCTTTACACGCTCATCTCTTTTAAACAAAGAATTTAAAACATAACAATCTTCTGGATGTAGTTCTGAGAGAATTAAACGATCTTGCTCTCTTAAAAAATGTCGACTGATCCAAGGAGAACCAGGATATTTCTTGATATCTATTGAACCTTCATTCAACTCTTTCAAAAGATTAACATAAACTTGAAAAATGAGATCTTCTTTACATTGATTCATAAAACGCTGAACGCCACCTTCGAACTCTCGCGTTTTTTGAGGAGCTTCTAGAGTCAAGTCATAAAGTCCCAAGCCAGCATGAGTATCAAGCACAAAAAAAGGTGTGTCCTTCTGAAGTAGCTTTTGCAGTACTAACGTTAAAATAAAATGTTTAAAAACATCCGCCATTCCACCAGCGTGGTAAATATGTCTATAATTCATGAGTATTTTATCCTGCTTGCAAATATTGAACAGCAGCGTCCTGTTCATAAAGTGCTAAAAGAATGCGTAAAGCCTTACCACGTTCTGAAAGCAAAAATGGATCATGAATGAGTATTTCTTTAGCGTCTTCATGGGCTTGATTTAAAAGGTTTTGATGAAATTCCAGATTTGCAAAACGAAAATTAGCCATTCCACTTTGTTTTAACCCAAGGATCTCACCTCCTCCTCGTAGTTTCAAATCCTCTTCAGCAATGCGAAAGCCATCGTTACTCTGACGCATTATTTGTAAACGCGCTTGAGCTACTGAATTGAGTGAACCTTGATACAGAAGCAAACACGTCGCTTGTTGCTCACCTCGCCCCACTCTCCCACGCAATTGATGTAATTGAGCTAATCCAAAGCGATCTGCATGCTCAATTACCATTACCGTTGCATCATCCACATGCACTCCAACTTCTATTACTGTTGTAGCCACGAGAATCTTGATGTCACCTTCAATAAATGATGTCATAACTTTTTCTTTTTCTATCGACTTCATACGTCCATGGATAAGTCCTACTTTTCCTTTAAAGTGCGTTTCTAAGCTAAGAGCTCTGTCTTCTACCGAAGTTAAATCAAGAGCTTCAGATTCTTCTACCAAAGGACACACCCAATAGATCTTTCCACCTCTGTTAATTTCGCGCTTAAGAGCTTCTATGACTTCCCTCAACCTATCCGTAGAGATAGCTTTTGTTACAATATCCTTGCGTCCTGAAGGTTTTTGCCTCAAGAATGAACAATCTAAGTCTCCATGGGTGGTCATCATCAAAGTCCTGGGAATTGGCGTTGCCGTCATAACAAGCGTATCAACACTTTGTCCTTTTTGAGAGAGCTGCAAACGTTGAGAAACACCAAATCGATGTTGTTCATCAATCACTGCCAATCCTAAATCTTTAAAAACTACTCCTTCTTGAATCAAAGCATGAGTACCCACAAGGATTTTAAGAGAATGATCTTGAAGACACTTGAGAACTTCATCTCTTTCACTTTTACGATCTTTTCCTGTCAATAGTCCAACGGATACCCCAATTTTATCGGCCCATCTTTTCATGTTCTGATAATGCTGACGGGCTAAAATCTCAGTAGGTGCAAGGTATGCACCTTGAAGACCTGCTTCAACAGCATTCAAAAGAGCCAGAAAAGCCACAATTGTTTTACCACTTCCCACATCTCCCTGAAGAAGTCTTACCATACGCTTGGGCTCCGCCATATCTTTGAAGATCTCTTTCAATGAGGATCGTTGATGCTCTGTTAGTTGAAAGGGTAAAGAGTCAATAGCCCTTTTTCGTAACTCTCCATTACCTATAATTGGCCTACCTTGAGACTTAATTTGAGTTTGTCTTATGAGTTGTAAGGAAAGTTGATTAGCCAGTAATTCATCATAAGCAAGACGCTGATAAGCTAAATTAAAAGGGTTAATCTCTTCATTCTTTTGAGGATTATGAATAGAAACAAGAGATTCTCTCCATCCTAACCATTTTGCTTTTGCTTTTATTTTTTCAGAAATCCATTCGGGAAGAGTCACACATCGTTTAAAAGCTTCATCTATAAATTTACGTAACATTTTTTGTGTCAACCCTTGAGTCAAAGGATATTGCGGTTCAGGACCTTGCCAATCTTTTAAAGTTAAAGGATGTCCGATATGATCGGGATGTATCATTTGCCAACGTGATTGATAATATTCCACTTTTCCGCTAACGGCTCTTTCCTGACCTGAGGGAAGGATTTTCAGTAGATAAATCTCTTGAGGATGAAAAAAAACAAGATCAAGTCGTCCTCCATATTTATCAGAACATCGCACACGATAGGGCAATCTTTTCCCCTTTGGTGGCTTTACGTGTTCATCGATACTAACTAATAAAGTTACAACATCACTAGGTCGAGCCATGGACAATTTATCAACTAAACGTCTTTGAATAACGCCTGTTGGACAATGACATAATAAAGAAAAAACTCTTGAACCAACAAGATTTTCTAACCTTCGCGAACTTTCAGGACCAACTCCTGAAAGGGAAATCAGTGATGAAAATAATGTTGTTAGTATTTCAGGTCGCACTGGTTACATCTTCTAAAATAAATAAAACATATAGTTTTATAGTTATATCTTGTTTAAGTGGGTGTTTGGCTAGAAAAAAATGCTCAGAAATAAAGCAAAACTAGCCTTATAGAAAAATAAGGCTAGTTTTAAAACCTTTATTTTTTTTCCAAGCCTTCCTCAACATCCTGTGCATCACTTGAAGAAGAAGATCTAATTTGCTGTAAAAGCGCAGGATTGAACTTTCGTGGACTCCCTAAGCTTGGCAACATACTTTTTGTTGAACTTCGCCTAAACTCAACCAATCTTGGAAGCTTTCTTTTTATCTCACTATCATCCCCTAGCTCTTGAAAAAAAGGCTCAGATTCAGAAACACTTCTTTGATGCATATATTCGATTTTCTCTTCATCTCCCTGTCTTGAAGGAGTTGATTCATGCATCTTTCTTCTAGGTACAAGACCTGTTTTTACCCCAGAATTATGTGATGAACCTAACTCTAAGTGACTCAATCTCTCTGACAGTGCGTCCATCTCTTCCTGTCTTTTCAAAGCTGCAAGTCTGTTAATTTCTTTGATTGATGGCCTTTTCCTAAGCTCTTTAACAATTTCATTAAATTCTGATTCATGCTCCCGATAGTAAGCTTCTGCATGAATAAGCAACTGACGCATGTTCTCAGGACTAGCATTATCAAGATCACTGTTTTCTGGAGGAAGAATGGGATTAAATCGATGATAACGCGTGCGATAAAATCCTGTATCTGACTCTTCAGGAGGTAAAAGTTCTCTCAACTGGTAATCAACAACTTGACTAGCTCCATTCATCGTTATGTCTAGGGTAGGTTTTAGCCAAAATAATCCTCCTTTATTTTTGATTTGAGAATATGACATTGTTTTTTGTACTTTTCCTGTTCCTAAACTAATAACAAGCCAATCAAGCACATCTGGATAACGTTTGCGCGCTTCAACCAACGCAGAGGCCGTTATATTGTTTGCCACATTACCGCCATCAATCCCTTCAACAATTCTGCCACCAATTGATTGAATTTGAGCAGGAGGAAAATATGTTTGTGCGGCCGAAGTTAACCTTGCGACATCCATGGAGTAAAAATCAAATTCACCGTATTTTGATGGATCTTTAGCAGTTGCGCTTTTAAAGAATACAGGTTCTCCACGACTTGTGTCATACCCAGCCACAATAACATTTCCTATTGAGTCCGAGAGTTTAGCATCGCCAAATTGTTCTCTTAACACCCATTCAATTCCACTGGCAGGATATATATTTGTTCTTAATCCACCAATTGATGTCACGGAGTTATAAATTGATTTAGGAAAAATTGTTGTCGCTTCTTGTTGCACAAGTTTTATAAGATCTTCAGGAGTTTTTTCAGGTTGTGACGCATCTTCTTTACTCGGTTTATTCAGACCAAGAACTGTAATCCCTCCAATTGAAGTCCCTCCCCATACATTCACCTTGTCAACCAGCGAAACACCTAATTTTTTCTGCAGCATATGAAGGAAATAGAGGGGTATAATTCCTCTCGTCCCTCCGCCGTCGACTGTAATAATCACCCCTTTTAAAAGAGGATGTAGATCGAAAACACTCTCTTTCTTTCCCTCTCGACTATCTTCAGATGAAACAGAAGATGAACTATATTCTGATTTCGAAGCATAGGAATTTGTACTATTTAATGAGATTAACAATATAACGTAAATAAATATATTGAATGTTTTAAGCATTTTTCAATCCTCCATAATACACAATACCGATGATAGAGATTGATAATTTAATATAAGTTTACATATTACTTACTTTTTACTTAGCAATAGTGAAAAAAATATTTCATTCGATGTAAATCGATTGTTTTTATTTAAAATATTTTTTATCCAACAACTTTGACTTGCATGTATATATTAAGCTACCTAAATTTTTCTTAATCACTACTCGGGAAAAACTCATGAATTTAAAAAAGCTTCGCTATAAAGCCTTTTATCGCAGCACACGTGAAGCTGATTTTTTGTTTCGGTCCTTTTTTGAAAAAGAGGTGCCCAATCTTTCAACGATTGAAATCGATGCGCTAACAAAGCTCCTTGATTCTGAGGATCCTGAAATCTTTGATTGGATTAATGACTTTTCTCAGCCACCTTCTGAATTTACTCATATCATTCGAAAACTCCAAATTTTCATAAAGATTCGCCCCCCTAATTCTTAATTTTTTATTTTTTTTCATTGACTGCCAACTTGATATATGTAACATTAATTGCACGCATGATTCAAGCTAAGCATGGGAGGCTTCATCTTGCGAATATATAAAAATCAACAAGGCTTTAACCTTATTGAATTGTCAATCGTGCTGGCTATTATTGGGCTTATTCTAGGCGGTATTATTAAAGGACAAGAGCTTCTTGAAAGTGCTCGCCTAAAATCTGTACTAACACAAGTCAATAGCTATCGTCTTGCGGTGAACATTTTCTATGAAAAGTACGACTCCTTACCAGGTGACTTTCATCTGGCGCAGAGCCAAATTGATCCTTCTCTTAAAAATGGAAATAACAACGGTTTCATTGAAGGTCCTGGATTAGCCGGGTCAGGTAGTCATTATAATCATGAAGCACTCTCTTTTTGGTCGCATCTTTCTGCCGCTGGTTTAATTTCTAGTGCGGGTCTTTTACCATCTAATGGCATCGCCCGTTTTAATCAGGGAGCACCGAGCGCTAAAACAGGTGGAGGCTTTACTGTACAGTATAAACCCACAGAAGATATGGACGGACATTGGTTTTTATTAGGGGCTGAAAATGGTCTCCATGGAAACGGGGGCGTCCTTACTCCTCTACAAGCCATGAGCTTAGATAAAAAAGCTGACAATGGCGATCCCACTTCAGGACGTATTAGAGCAAAGAATGGTGATGGATATCCAGAAAATGCGTGTGTTCATCGAGGACAGTATAATGTTAAAAACACTGAAAAATGCTGCATTCTGTATTTTCAATTTTAAAAAACTACGTTCTACTCAAGATGGATTTTCTCTCATTGAAATCGCTATTGCTCTTGCAATCATGGGAATTTTAGCTTCCTTCACTTTGCCCTTGCTTACTCTTCAACTTGAGACAAGACGGTATAAAAAAACTCTAGATCATCTAGAAATTGTTATGGTCAGTTTAGCTGCTTATTTATTAAGAAATGGGCATCTTCCCTGCCCTGCTTCAGACATTTTTGGTAAAGCACTTAAAATTTGTGACTCATCCAAGCTCTTCATAGGTTATGTCCCTTACCATAGCTTAGGTATTTCTCTGATCTTTGCAAATGATGGATTTTATAAACCAATACTCTATGCTGTAGAGCCCAATCTCACTCAAACAAACAAGCTTCAAGGTCAACAGGAAAGAAGCCTTCTGAATTATTGCACAACAACAGGTCAAACGCTGAAAATTTTTGATGAAAAAAATGAAAGCATTGTAGATCTTCATAAGGGCTTTATCGCCGTCGTTCTTGAAGCGCCGCAAAAATCGCAAAAGAACCTTGAAAATTCCTCTCCTCACTTTGTTCAAACAAAGATTAAAGAACTGGAATCTTCCATCGTCAAATGGACATCTAGAGATCAACTCATCAGTCACTATGGAAAATTCCCTTGCCGTCTTAAAGATTAATCACATAGACATTGAGATCTACTCTGAAAAGTTATTCTATTTTTGGAACAATAGACTTCCCCTGGAGAAAGTTTGATGAAGTGACGGTATCCTTCTATGAGCCATATCAATTCAATCTCCGCTAAATTAATTTTTTGTATTTTTACTCCCTCAAAATTCTCTTTTTTTGAATAACGTTTATTATTCATCCAAATCACCCAGTTTTCTTCGTTAAGATAGCTTATTCCTTGTAACTCTAAAACGCTCTTTTCCTCAGTGATCTCCACTTCCTCTTCAAAGAATAAACTAAAATCCCATAACTTCTCTTCAGCATAGCAACGTTCTATCAACAAAAAAAAGAATATTAAAAATCTCCCTATGATGACCTCCAACGAATAATATGGACTTTTATATTACCGCTGACTATTTCATCTTCATCAATCGAGTCTCGTTTAAAATCTAATACATCAAGCCAAACATACAAAAGACTGGAATTCTCTAAAGCATAGACAAAACAGTAAAGAGCTCTATCATGATGTGCTTTAACACTCACTTCAACCCTCTGCAGGGTATAATTTTGTTCAAAATAAGAGGTGTTAAAATCAGCATTTATGCTGCTTACACCACATGATTGAGCATAGTTTTTCATATGATCGAACAAGACTTCTCTCGAAATCTCTTTTCCCATAAATTTTGCAAAATCTTTCTTCGCTTTATGATTTTGAAATTTTTGAAATGCTAATTCAGCGTCTATTTTTATTTGACTAATGTTATGAGTCTTTAAGTTCTCATGGAACTTAGATAGTAAATTTCTCTTATAGTAATTAAGACCAGCAGTCAAAATCATGCTAAACCATAAATAAATCACTATAGTTTTAATCTTCATGCACTCTCTTTTTCATAAGCAACGTATAATCTTGGAAATGCGATTCATTTTCTTCATTCATATGCCATTGAAAGGTTTTATTGACTTCTTCAGTTTGAGAATAAAAATCGAAAAAATTATTTTTTAGATAAGTATTAAGTTCTTTGATTTGTTTAGAGTGTGACTTAAATTTAAGCATCAACTTACATTCTTGTGTTTTGTTATTGAATGAAAGTGGATAACTCCAGGATACCTGATCGAAAAGAATGCTTCCATTTCTCTTCAAAGCAAGTTTACTGAGATAAAATAGGGGATTGAGCTTTGCTTTATGAATTCTTAAAAAATCTTGCATCTGCTTAACTGAGGTTAATGAGTTTTCATTGATATGTATTGGTGGTTTAAAAAATTGAGACAAAGCTTTATTGAGATTATAAATTTCATAACTCTGCATTAGATTGAAAAAAAGAAAGAAACTCACCCCAAACAAAATGAGACTCATTTTAATTCTCATGATGAGTTGTTGCCGGCTGACCTCTTGCAGTGCCTTAGATCTAATTTTTGCTCTTGAGAGCCTTCTTTTATGAAAGAGACGTATACAATAATATTCAAAATTTTCATGGTAGGGATTAGAGATTTGAAAATAACCATCTTGAGTAAACATGGATTGCCATTCCCAATTCTCCATATTTTTATCTCTAAAAATTAAAATGTCCAACTTGTTATCAAGAGCAAAATGCCTTTTAAGGAAATTTATTGCTGCTTTTACTTCGTTCTTAAAAGTAGCAATAGAAAGATAGTCTTTAACCGGAATGATACGCGTGTACTTTGTTTTTTGATCATTCACATAGATCATTTTAAGAAAAAAGGTCTCAACTCTGTAAAACAAAAGATAGCAATTGGAAGAGTTAACCATCGAGATAATCTGAGGGATTTCCAAAGGAATTGAATAAATACCACTGATAGTTTGATATTTTTTAATCAGTTGCTCTACATTATATTGTATAGAATCAAAGCCTTCAATATGAACGCCATTAAATTGACGAAATTGCAGTCTCTTGCCACCAACCCCTTCTTCAGACCTTGATAGAAACATAAGTTTTTTTATTAGAATTTGATGTTGATCCCAATATGAACATTGAGGCAATACACCACTGAAAAAACTTTGTTTTGACACATTCACATAAACATTTAACTTTCCCTTCTGAGGAGTAAAATGTTCTAAAGTTTGCAAAGTTTTAATGGTCACCAATTTATTTCGTTGCCACGTTAACAAGCACATACTGTCATCATTGATGATCAAATCTTGCTTCATAACGTCTGCTCTACCATTAAAAGATTATCATACAAAGGCAATATAAATGACCAAACAATCCACAAGATAAAAGCACCAAGAATCAATAAAAATAATGGCTCAAGGTAAATTTTAAGAGATAACAACTGACGCTCAAAAATATTTCTATAATACTGATTGATCTGAAACAATGATTGTAAAATTTGCCCCGTTTCTTCACCCAATTGAATAATTTTTAAAACATATAAAGGAAAAAGATCTGAAGCTTTTAACGCCTCATAAAAGCTTGTTCCTCCTTCTAATTTCTCGACAATCTGCAATGCACAGTTTTTAACATAAGTATTCCGGATCACATGAACAGCTTCCCTCATGCTGGCATTCAAAGTCAAATGCCCTTGAATAAAAACCTCAAGAGCTAAAAAATATGAAGCGCTAGAAATACTTTTATAGAATGCTCCTACAAGCGGTATTTTAAGTGAATGCTGAGCCATAGCCTTACGTATTTTTGGGCTAAACCTGCCCAACATGGGAAAAATTATGCCACACAAAAGAAATAAACTTCCAACTAAGAATATGTTACCGACAATAAACTCATAGATCTTTGTCAAAACAGATGCCTTAAAAGAAATGTCTTTTTGAAGTGTGCTTGAGATTTGAATAAGCTCAGGTACAACCTTGTTCATTAAGACAACAACCACGCAGATAATAAGAATAAGTAAAACCAAAGGATAACGAATAGATTGATAGACAATGTCTCGCATCCTCATCTTTTCATTCAAATATTCCTCGATCAATAAGAATGCCCTCTCAAGATCACCCGTTTGTTCTGCACCACGTATAAGACCTAAAATTAATGAATCAAAAAATGGTAGATAGCGCACAAAAGACTGATAAAGTGAAACTCCGTCCTTAAGACCTGCAATAATATTTAAAGAAAGAGCCTTGAGATGTCTTGAAGTGCCTTCACTGCAGAGAATTTTAAAAACCGTTAAGATCGAAATTTTGGCAGCTAATAAAAGTCTTAATTTAAAAAAATAATCTCTTTGTTCTTCAAGGCTAGGCTTTGCAAAACTTAAGAAATTCATATGAGGTTGGAATCTAAAACGGATGAGATGATGTCCTAGTTCATCTAGTAAGGCCGAAAGTAAAATATCATTGGCAACGAAGATATAGCTTCTATATTTTTTGGATTTTTCATCTATCGCCGAATAATAAATCCACATGTAAATCCTCCAGACCAAAAATACGCTTAACTTCCTCTGCACCCACCATGCCATTTTGAATTAGTTTTTGTGCATGCTCTTGAAAACTATTGTATTTTTTTAATTTTAGAATATTTCTTAGTAAAGATAATGGTGAGTCTGAAAGAAACGCCTCTTCAAACTCTTGATCTAGTATAATAATATCCGCAAGAGCTTTCCTTCCCTGTGATCCCAAGTATGAGCATTCCTCACATCCTTCTGCCCAATAATAATCTAAGTCTCTGCTTCCTTTACGTTTTTGTTTACAACGTAAACATAGAAGACGCACCAAACGCTGAGAAACAACAGCTAAGAGATTACTCGGGAATAGACTTGATTTGATTCCTAAATCCATGAGCCTATGGATGACCCCTAAGCCATTCTGAGCATGCAAAGTTGTGAGAACAAGATGTCCCGTCATTGATGCTCGAAAAGCCATTTGAGCAGTTTCTTCATCTCTAATTTCACCAATTAAAATAACATCGGGATCCTGTCGAAGAATGGATTTTATTCCTTCTGCCATAGACATCCCTAATTTTTTTTGAATTGATGTTTGATGAATTTTTGAAATTCTATATTCGATAGGATCTTCAAGAGTAAAGATATTTTTATGTGTGCCTTTTAATTCTTCAACTAAAGAAAAAAGTGTCGTTGTCTTTCCGCAACCGGTAGGTCCGCAAAATACAATCATCCCCTGAGGTTTTTGTATAAGATTCAAAAGAATCTTCAGTTGCTTTTCTTCCAATCCTAAATCACTCAATGATTTTACACCATAGTAACGGTCCAACACTCGAATTACAATATTTTCACCATATTGTGTTGGATGAGTTGCAAGACGAAAATAAACCTCCCTTCCCTTGATAAAACAATGAAAGCTGCCAGCTTGAAATCTCCTTGTTTCCACAATGTCCAATCCAGACATAATTTTTAATCGCGCAACAATTCTCGACCAGTGTACTGCATGAAAACAGCATAGAGATTGCAAAATCCCATCGATTCTATAACGTACTTGAATTAAATTTTTTTCAGGACTCAGATGAATATCTGAAGCTCTTCTTTTAACAGCATCAACTAGAACAATGTTAAGGAAATTATTGATTGACGGCTCTTCAACGTTAGTTTCATTATTGCCTTTTAGGTTTTTTTCCAGAGATTCAAGTATCTTTTCTAACGTCCAAGGATAACCATAATAGCGGTCTATCGCCGCCATCAACACACTCTCTTCAGCAATACATTTTTTATAATGTCCAATTTTAGGAAAATGTTCCTTTAAGCAATCTAAAGCCCTTAAATCAAATGGATCGACCATTGCTACAACCATGGTATTATAAGAAAAGCTGAGGGGTATTACGTAAAATCTTTCAGCAAGTGCTCTGGGAAATTTATTGAGTAAGCTTTGGTCAATGAGATACTTTTCTGGGTAAAAAATTTCATAACCAAGATGTTCTTCGATGATTTGGTTAATAGCAGTTTCAGTGATAAATCCAAACTCAACACAGAGCTTTTCGATTGTTTTGCCACTGCTCTTTCTTTCTCTTTCCACCACTTTTTTTTGGTCAAGTGAAATGAGTCCTCTTTTCTCTAAAAGGTCATCGATATTTATTAGAAGTTCAACCTTCTTAGCAATTCCTTCTAAGCTGGCTAAGTCAGATTTCAAAATTGCCCCCCCTTATTAATCTTAATATATCATATATACATATTAATTTTAGATATTTTTTTTATAGCTTATTTAGAAGTTTTTTACCATCGTTGTTTTAGAATCTAATTTTGATAGAATGTAATTAGCTAAAAACCTTGGAGATCTCTTAGTGGTTAAGATTTTGTTGGTCGAAGACAATGAAATTAATAGTGATATGCTCTCAAGACGTCTTACTAAGCGTAATTATGAAGTTATTCTTGCCCAAGATGGTGATGAAGGCATTCTAAAAGCTCAGCAATATAGACCAGACATAATTTTGATGGACTTGTCTTTACCTAAAATTGATGGTTGGGAAGCCACTAAAAGGATTAAAGATGATCCTAACACATGCAACATCCCAATTATTGCGCTAACAGCACATGCAATGGGCGAAGATAAAGATAAGGCTCTTCTTGCCGGTTGCGATGAGTACGAAACAAAGCCTATTGAGATTGAACGCCTCATTGCCAAAATAGAGATCTTCTTAAGAAATGTAAGGAAAGTTAATTCAAATGGAAGTTAACCCAACCATTTCCAAGGAAAATCAATCCAAACAGTCTCATCATAATGAAGCATTCATGAGAGAAACAGAATATATTCTGCATACAATGCAGGAATCTCTCTCTAACATTCCTGCTTCTGATTATAAGCAGTTTTTAAAAGACTATTCAGTCATTAAAAAGGCTCTCTCTGATTTTTATGAACAAAGAGACGCCCTCAAAAATAAAATTCAAAAAAAGAGCATTACGATTGATGAATGGTCAACCATAAGACACGATTTAAGAGCAATTGTGTCAAACATCAAAGGTTATAGTGAACTTATCCTCGAAGAATTAGCGCAATCTAATGATTCATTAACATCATCTCTTGGACATCTAATTTCAGGTTCTGAAGAGCTCTTATCATTAATTGCTGTCCTTGGGGTTAAAAGAGAAGCTCTCACTCAAACAACAGATTACTACTTAAGCCAAACCTCTCATCCCGTTGGCACTATATTAATTGTTGATGATAGTGAAGAGAAAAGAGAAAACCTTGCCAGACGTCTTAAACAAGCAGGTCATAAAGTCATTTTTGCTAATAATGGGCATCAAACATTTGATATTCTCTCCGATCAACTCGTAGATTTAATTCTTTTAGACATACTCATGCCCGATGTTTCAGGGTTCGAAGTTCTGAAATATCTTAAAGGTAAGATGCAAACTCAAATGATACCTGTTGTCGTTGTTTCAAGTCTTGACGACATCAACGGAGTAATTGAATGCATTAAGGCTGGTGCTGACGACTACTTAACTATGCCTATAAACACAACATTGATGTATGCGCGCGTACATGCATGCCTTGATAAGAAGAATCTAAGAGACCGAGAACAACATGCCGCACAACAACTCGCTAATGAGCGTCAACGTTTGGTTGCAGCTATTGAAAGTATTGATGATGGTTTTGCTATCTTTGATGCTGATGACAGATTGATCGAATGTAATTCTGTCCTCAAAAAACTTTTCCCTTCTATTGATCATCTTGGGGGAGCAGGATTTACTTTTAAGGACTTTATAAAGAAAAACATTGAAAACAAGATCTATCAAGAGGATCGTCGTCAAAATCTTGATTCTATACATACTAATCATCCTTTAACTTCTTCGTTAGAAGAGATTGTAAAATTCCATAACAATCCTGGCTTGCCCTATGAACACCTTTTAAAAAATGGCACATGGATTGAGGTAATAGAAAATAAAATTCCTGGAGGAGGAGTTGTCTCACTTTTTAAGGACATAACAGATCGTAAAGCTCGTGAAGAACGAATGAAACATTTAGCCGATCACGATTCATTAACTGGTCTGATTAATCGTTCTGCATTCACGAGAGCATTGGATAATCTTATGACTGCAGATCATAACCATGAGTTAGTCTACACGCTTTTTTATTTTGATTTAGATGGGTTTAAAGAAGTAAATGATACTTTTGGTCACGAAGTAGGAGATGAAGTCCTCATTAAGCTTGCGCATAATCTAAAAGCAGCGCTCCGCAAAGAAGACATTGTCGCGCGCTTGGGGGGAGACGAATTTTGTATCGCTCTGATTGGAAAAATTAATAATCAAAAAATGAAGGAAGTAGCTGATAAAATAAATGATATTGCCGGTACATCTATTGATTACAATAATAAGTCTGTTCCATTTGGAGTTAGCATTGGCGTGGTCATTTATCCCAATGATGGTGACACTATTGACAAACTTTTAACAAAAGCTGACCAGGCGATGTATATTTCAAAAAAATCCGGCAAAAGAACCTATACTTTTGCCACCTAAATAATCTACTTTGCTCTTAATGACTGAGGATGTGTTTCCTGAATAAATCGCAACAAAATAACTGCGACCAATGTGCTCAGAGGAACTGTTATTAATGCAATCTTAAAATTTTCGACACTATAAATTGGCGCACCGTTATACATCTGCCCATTCCAAAGTTTTTGTAGAATCCAGCCAATCAAAGGTTCAAAAATCACTCCACTAATCATTACCACCATATTAGTAAAACCAACGGCTACTCCACTCGCACTTAAAGGAATTATTTCACACACCGAGGCAAAGCAAAGCACTTGCCCAGTAAATAGAAATCCTGCAAAAAACAGCAGCACATACATGAGTGGAAAAGGTATATTCGGAAAATATATAACGATGGAATACAATAGAGTAATAGCAGCAGCACCAATCATCATAGGCGTTTTTCTTTTCTTAAGATAATCTGAGAGCCATGTCATAACTGGTCCACCTAAAGCAGCTCCCATAAAAATCATAGAGGTTTGGGATGCCGCTAACTCTTTATCAATCTCATAAAGACGCGTGATATATGGGATGCCCCACAGATCTGCAAAAGCTGATAAGGGGACATACATCAAAGATCCATAAAATGCTAAAAGCCACACTTGCTGATTAACAACTACTGTTCTTAAATTGATAATCGCTCGAGAAAGAATTGTTTGGTCTTGTATATTCTTGAGCTCATCGACATGATGATTTTCACGATCTCTCACAAAAACCCATATCCCTAGACTTAAAAAAACACCAATAATAGCCACAATGTAAAGTGCGGATCTCCATCCCACATGATCAATAAGAATTGCTAACGGGGCTCCTGCAGATGTAGCACCTAAAAAACCCAAAAACATTGTGAAACCTGCAGCTAAACCAATATGTCTTAGGGGAAACCACAAGGTAGCAAGTTTAAGTGTCCCAATAAAAGCACACGCAGATCCTGCTCCCATTAAGAGCCTACCTAAAGAAGCGGTACCAATCCCCATAGATGAAGCAAAAACAAGGCCTCCTAACGTACATAAACAACACGAAAGAGTTAGTAGGCGTCGCGGACCATAAAGATCCAACATCATTCCAATAGGAATTTGCATCGCAGCATAAGCAAAATAATAAAAGGAAGATAATATGCCTAAAGCATAACTTTGAATACCAAAAGTCTCCATTAAGTCGTCTGTCATAACGCTTGGTGAAACTCTAAAAAAGAACTGATAGAAATAAAAACTCGCCCCAAAAATCCAAATTAACAAAGGACGAAAGCCCACTTTTGAAGGACTCATAAGATTATACTTTCGATAAAAAGATTCATTGGCTTACAAAAATTAACCACAACTTTGCACTATTTCCTAAATTACTCAACCCAAAATGTCAAAAAATAAACAATCTGTCTATTTCCAGCTGTAGTGCATTACTTGTTAGAAAAGAGCAGGCAATTTTAAGCCTCTCTTAAACTAGAATCTTTGAACTGCTAGAAATATCTTGACATATTTTTCAAATATTTGTATTAGTTTTAGCACTCTCTCAGTGAAAGTGCTAACTTGGGTTTTCACCGTCGAGAGACTCTTTAGTCGTTTGAATGATAAAGAAACATGGAGTAAATAATGAAATTTAGACCTTTACATGACCGAGTCCTGGTCAGACGCATCGAACAAGAATCCAAGACATCAGGTGGTATTATCATCCCCGATAGCGCAAAAGAAAAGCCTATCGAAGGTGAAGTCCTAGCAGTTGGTCCTGGTGCCCGCAATGAAGCTGGCCAATTGACACCTCTCGAAGTCAAAGTTGGTGACCGCATTGTTTTCGGCAAATGGTCCGGAACAGAAGTAAAAATTGACGGCGAAGAGCTTTTGATTTTGAAAGAATCCGATATCTTCGGAATCGTTTCAAACAAAAAAGCTGCCTAATCTAATTCTTTGACAGGAGATATATTATGAGTGCAAAAGACGTAAAGTTTTCGGCTGACGCCCGCAACCGGATGTTAAAAGGTGTCGATATTTTGGCCAATGCAGTTAAAGTAACCCTTGGACCAAAAGGTCGTAACGTAGTTATTTCAAAAAGCTTTGGCGCACCACGTATCACTAAAGACGGTGTTACGGTTGCTAAAGAAGTTGAATTGGAAAATAAATTTGAGAACATGGGCGCCCAAATGGTGCGCGAAGTTGCAAGCAAAACTAATGATGTTGCTGGTGACGGAACAACCACAGCAACTGTACTAGCTCAAGCTATCGTTCGTGAAGGCATTAAGTCCGTTGCTGCTGGAATGAACCCTATGGATCTTAAGCGTGGAGTTGATCTTGCCGTTACTAAAGTTGTTGAACAAATAAAAGGCAGCGCACAAAAGGTTTCCACAAGCGAGAAAATCGCACAAGTAGCAACTATTTCTGCAAATGGTGAAGTTGAAATCGGACAAATCATTGCAGAAGCTATGGAAAAGGTTGGTAAAGAAGGTGTCATAACTGTTGAAGAAGCAAAGTCCATCAATACTGAATTAGATGTTGTTGAAGGCATGGAATTCGACCGTGGATATATTTCTCCTTACTTCGTTACCAATTCAGAAAAAATGATTGTAGAACTAGAAAATCCCTTCATTCTCATTCACGAAAAGAAACTGACTGGTCTTCAAGCCATGCTACCAGTGCTTGAGCAAGTTGTACAATCCGGTCGTCCTCTGTTGATCATTGCTGAAGATGTTGAAGGCGAAGCCCTTGCAACTCTCGTCGTGAACAAGCTTCGTGGTGGTTTGAAAGTTGCTGCCGTAAAGGCTCCTGGCTTTGGTGATCGCCGTAAGGCTATGCTTGAAGACATTGCTATCCTAACAAATAGTCAAGTTGTTTCCGAAGAACTCGGTATTAAACTTGAGACTGTAAACCTTGAGATGTTGGGAACTGCAAAGAAAGTGGTAATTTCAAAAGAAAACACCACTGTTATCAATGGAGCCGGTAAGAAGACTGATATTGAAGCACGTTGCAACCAAATTCGCGCTCAAATTGAAGAAACAACTTCAGATTATGACCGTGAAAAACTGCAGGAACGCTTGGCAAAACTTTCAGGTGGTGTTGCAGTGATCCACGTAGGTGGCGCAACAGAAGTTGAAGTGAAAGAGCGTAAAGATCGTGTAGAAGATGCAATCAACGCAACTCGCGCAGCTGTTGAAGAAGGTATCGTTGCAGGTGGCGGAGCAGCACTTCTCTATGCTATTAGCTCACTCAAAGACACAAAACCACAAAACGACGATCAACGAGTTGGTGTAGATATCATCCGTCGTTGTTTACAAGCTCCAATTCGTCAAATCGTTGAAAATGCTGGAGAAGATGGTGCAGTAATTGCTGGTAAGCTTCTTGAGAAAAATGATCCTAACCAAGGATATGATGCTCAAAATGGTGAATATTGCGACATGATAAAACGCGGGATCATTGATCCAGCTAAGGTTGTACGTAGTGCTTTGCAAGATGCAGCTTCGGTTGCTGGTCTTCTTATCACCACTGAAGCCATGATCGCTGACCTCCCAGATAAAAAAGATCCCGCTCCAATGCCCGATATGGGTGGCATGGGCGGTGGCATGGGCGGCATGGGCTTCTAATACCTCAAACCCTATCTAACGTTAAAAAGAAAGGGCTGTGTAACAACAGCCCTTTTTTTGTAGCGTGTTTATGTCGCTTCTCTCGTCTACTCATTCAAATTGACTCTTATTTTGGGATAAATTATGTCTTTATCTCATCATAAATTATTAGAAAGAAAGCATAATGTTCATAAAAATATTTTCAATTTTCTCCTTGTTACTCGTGACTTTTTTCTCTCAAGCAATCTGTGACAACCGCTTGAACAATAAAATTGCCATTATCACTGGAGCCAGTAAAGGGATTGGACGTAGCATTGCTAAAGTCTTTGCTGCCGAAGGAGCAAATGTGATTCTCGTCAGCAGGACTGAAAAAGATCTTAAAAATGTTGTTGATGAAATTACAAAATCGGGGGGTAAAGCTAGCTATATTGTTGCTGATATAACGAAGCCTGAAAATATGGAAAGAATGGCTCAAATGACGTTAAAAATGCATAATCGTATTGATATACTGATTCACAATGCTGCAGGTATTTATCCCCCCTCTCGCATCGACGTCATGTCCAAAGAAGAATGGCATGAAGTTATTAAAACAAATCTCAATGGTGCATTTTATGCCGTAAAAGCTGTTATTCCCGCTATGAAGAATCAACAATATGGTCGTATCGTTTTCACGTCATCGATATCAGGACCACGTGTTGGATTGCCAACAAAATCCCATTATACAGCTTCTAAAAGCGGCATGAATGGTTTCATGAAAACCATTGCTATTGAGCTTGCCAAATACAAAATTACTGTTAACGCTGTTGAACCTGGCAATATAATGACAGAAGGCATGAAGGTTAACAGTACTAAAGTTATTGAAGAGCGTACAAAACCCATTCCCATGGGACGTCTGGGGACTCCAGAAGAAACTGCCTATGCTCACTTATTCTTGGCGTCTGATGAGGCTCGATATATCACAGGTCAATCTATTATCGTCGATGGCGGACAAACGCTCCCTGAGACCCACTACGGAGAATATTAACAAAGGAGAAAGAGTAGCAGAATTACTGCTACTTGCCTCTGTAGTTAAGAATTTCTTCCCAAGCTTGGTTAAAAGTAGAAGAGCTAGTTGCTGCAGCATGTCTTGTTACAATAATTGCGTTATGTTTTGACAAAAGTTCCAAGTCTTTTTCTGGACGAAGTTTAGCGAAAGCTGGGTAAATATTCACGAGAGGACCAAGCCCAGTGAGTTTGGCTTCCATATCCACCAAACCTTCTTCATTCATCCTCACAATTAATGTTATAGCGCTTGGTTTTGAAGGTTCTTCAAAATCAAACATAAAAGCATCCAATTTAGTGAGCAATCTACGTGGTTTTGGCACTCCCACTTGCTCATCTTTGGGACAAACTTCTAAGGCCACACAAATAGCAGTTGTGGGAATAGCTGGAACTTCACTAACAATTTCATCCACATCTAAATCTAAATTTAGCTCACGCTCTACATTAAAAGCAAATTTGTGCCGTTTATCGTTATCCCAAGTAAAACTACTCACTGTTGCAATAACTTTAGTCAAATCATATTCAATGCCTTCTCCACTAAAGAAAGAATAGTGATCTCTTAAAGAAAATCCCTTATGGTCAATTGTTTGTTTAATACGAACCGTTATATCTGAAGCAAAAACATCGCCAATAGCAATCAACAAAAATATAAAAGAAAAAAACACTATACGCTTTATCATTTTACCCTCACTTGTATTATCCACCCCTTAATCCATAGGTAACCCATTGTTTAAATTTAATGATTAATTATAAGTTAATACCTTATGAAATAAGTCCAAGTGTAAGTGCCAATCCTAAAAAATATAATATGACGATCACGAGCATGTGAATAAGATCAATTGTAATTTTTTTTAATAAAACGTTTCCTAAAAGAGCTCCCAGAAAAGCTGCAAAAATTGCCACTCCCATGTATGACCAATTATTGGCATCTGAAAACAAAAACTCAAGAGACAAACCATAAATACTCAAACGTGCCATATCAACAAAGATAGCGATAGCAGAATTGGTCGCAATAAATTGTTCTTTCTTAAGCCCCACTTGAACTAGGTATGCACTTCGAAAAGCTCCTTGTTGACCTACTAAACCACCAAGAAAACCACTTAAAATCCCTCCTAAGATAGCCCACTTAATTCTAAAAAATGATCCTTTCACAGCTAATAGACCAATCGTAGCAAATATCATCAGCAAAACACCAGCTACCATATTCACAGGCTTTATCACAAAAATAACATTAAACATCTTATAAGTGATTAAAGAGGGAAGTTGAGCAAGATAGTTAAGTAAGTAAGCTCCTGGTATAGCAGCGCCTACCGCAGATAAACCAAAACGTTGCACCACCTTCCACTCCACATTCTTCCATAACAACCCTGTCTTAAACAGATTGTGCAGCAAATGGACCAGAGCCGTCATAGCAATAGCTGCAGGAACAGTAAAAAATAAAGCAAAGAATGGCATAAGGATTGTACCTAAACCAAACCCTGAAAAAAATGTCAGCAACGATGACACAAAAGAACTACAAGCAATTACCAAATAGATCATTTTACTCCCTATCACCACCTATTGTGAAATCTTTATCAAAAAGTTATAAGCGATTTATTATGAAGTAGATTATTGTAGATCTTATGTATAAAAAAATCACGCATTTACCAATTTCTAAAACAACAATCGCAGCAGCCCTACTTATGGGAATGGTTTCAGGCTATACTGCTCATGAATTTTTGCATCCACATTGGCAGGAATCCTCTAATTCAAATGCCAAAATTAGTGCCTGCTTCACACCTCAAGAAAATTGCACTCAACTTATTATTGAGGCAATAAACAATGCTAAATCATCCATTTTCGTTCAAGCTTACTCTTTTACTTCCAAACCTATTGCTCGTGCATTAATCGAAGCTAAAGAGCAAGGAAAAACGGTAGCTCTACTCTTTGATAGAAGTCAATTGAAAGACATGCATTCTATGCTTTTTGAACTTCAAAAATCTGGCTTAAAAGTTTCTTTCGACGACGTCCCAGGAATTGCTCATAATAAAGTCATGATTATTGATCAACGTTTTGTAATCACAGGATCGTTCAATTGGACAAAGGCAGCACAAAGTCGTAATGCTGAAAATGTATTATTCATAAATGATCCACAGATTACAAAACTATACATGCAAAACTGGGAATTAAGATCTCAGCAAGCATGGAGAATCAATTAAAGCCACTCATGAAAACGCCGAATATACCATACTTTAACAAACTGAGTGAGAGTACAATAAGCGGTCAGAATTCCTACTAGCCAAACAAAATATTCTGCGGGTAATGGCACAAATTTGACGTGCTCTCCTAAGATTGAATAGGGGATATATATTCCAATCATCATAATAATCATTGTCAGTAAAATTACTGGTGTCGATGCCATACTTTGTATAAATGGGATTTTAGGTGTTCTTATCATATGCACAATAAGAGTTTGAGTAAGTAATCCTACAATAAACCAGCCTGATTGGAACAAGGACTGATGGAGCACTGAATTAGCTTTAAATACATTCCACATAACTATGAAAGTTATAATATCAAAAATTGAACTAATGGGCCCTATAAACATCATAAATCGGGCTATCCCACTCGCATCCCATTTGCGTGGCACCTTTAAATATTCTCTGTCGACATTATCCCAAGGAATAACAGTTTGTGAAATATCATAGAGTAAATTTTGGATCAGTAAGTGAATGGGTAACATAGGGAGAAAAGGAAGAAATGCACTAGCCGTAAGAACACTAAAGACATTCCCGAAGTTAGAACTCGCCGTCATTTTGATATATTTTATAATGTTACCAAAAGTCTTCCTTCCTTCTAAAACTCCATCATCAATAACCATAAGGCTTTTATCAAGTAAAATAATATCTGCTGATTCCTTTGCAATATCAACAGCCGTATCTACTGAAATACCTACGTCTGCTTCTCTTAAAGCTGCAGCATCATTAATTCCATCGCCAATATAGCCCACCGTATTGTTTTTCATCTTAAGCGCACGAATGATACGAGACTTCTGCAAAGGAGAAATTTTTGCAAAAACTGTTGTGTTTTCTGCTATGTCTGCAAGCTCAGTGTCGGTCATAGTATCGATATTGTTCCCTAATACAATGTTGTGGCCATTCATTAATCCAACTTCTTTGCATATTTTCTGCGTTACCATTTCATTATCGCCAGTGATTACCTTCACGATAATTCCTTTATGTTGAAGTGCAATAATGGCTTCCTTTGCTGTTGCTTTAGGTGGATCAAGAAACGCAACATACCCAGCTAGAGTCATCTTAGTTTCATCTTCAAAAGTATATTGATACTCCGCAGAAGCAGGCATTGATTTATAGGCTACGGCTAAAACTCTAAGACCATCGGTAGCTAACTCTTCAACCATGTGCTTGGCTTTTTTACGCACATCATCGCTCAATAATTTTGCGACGCCCTGTTCTTCAAAATGAGTGCAAAGTGCCATTACTTCTTCAACTGCTCCCTTACAAATTAGAAGGTGCGTTGTTTCATTCTCTTTCAAAACAATGGACATGCGTCTTCGAGAAAAATCAAAAGGAATTTCGTCAATACGTTCGTAAACATTTTTCAAGTCTTCGTGCTTATGCTCTTTAATATAATCAATAATTGCAAGATCGAGCAAATTTTTAAGACCAGTTTGATAGTGACTATTTAAATATGCATATTTTAGAACGCTTTGATCATGCTTATGCCCATAAACATCTAGATGCCACACAACCACAATCTTGTTTTGTGTCAATGTCCCTGTTTTATCTGTACAAAGAATATTCATAGCGCCAAAATTTTGTATGGAATTTAAGCTTTTTACAATTGTCTTTCTTCGAGACATTGCAACTGCACCCTTAGCTAAATTTGCAGTTACTATCATTGGTAACATTTCAGGAGTTAACCCAACTGCTACAGAGACCGCGAACAAAAGCGAATTTAGCCATTCTTCTTTTGTGATACCATTCAATAAAAAAACAATTGGAACCATCACTAGTATCAATCGAATAATGATCCAACTCACTTTGTTTATACCTATGTCAAAGCTTGTGAGAGGGCGTTGATTAACGATTTTTTTAGCTAAAGATCCAAAATAAGTATGATTTCCTGTATTCACAATAACAGCAGTAGCTGTTCCACTCACAACATCCGTTCCCATTAAGCAGATAGAACTGAGTTCAAATGGATTCAAAGAATCTTTATGCAAGTGATGCTTCAATTGGCTATGCTTTTCAACTGGCAATGATTCGCCTGTTAAGACAGCCTGATTCACGAAAAGATCTTTAGAAATCAATAACCGTACATCAGCTGGAATCATATCGCCTGCAGATAACTTAATGATGTCACCTGGCACAAGGTGAGAAGTAGAAACTTCTTTAGGCTCTGAAAAGTCTTTTCGAACAACTGTTGCAGTTGTTTTTACCATAGCTTTTAGTTTTTCTGCAGCTACAATAGACTTATACTCCTGCCAAAATCGTAACAATGTACTAAGCGCAATCATAATTGAAATCATGATAATAGTGCGCCAGGAGCGGTTTTCAACAGAGGCAAAAATAATATCCGTAATGAGTGAAATCGTCCCCAAAAAAATGAGTATTCCATTGAATGGCGTGATAAAAGATTTAAATAACTGAAAATACCAAGAAGGTATTTTATCTTGTGCGATTTCATTAAGCCCATATTGCTCTAAACGAAACTCTACTTCCTCTGCACTAAGCCCCTCAAAACGTGAATGTAAGGCTGTTAGGCAATGCTGCGCATTGCCATCACAAAGATGTACAAGAATTTGAGAGGCTAATGATTGTATTTCACCTGGCTGAGTTTGGGAATTTTCGGGCACCATCATTTTCAAAAAACGTGCTTTGAGCTTTTCAAAAATCTCCATGAAAGCATTCCTTTGAAATGATTACTGATGCATATTCTAAATCTCTAGATGCATTCCTTGCTTTGCAATAAAAACAAAAGGCCAAATATTTTGAACTTTTTTCTCAAGATCCATAAGAAAATCATCATCATGAGATGGATCGTGATGATACAATGCAAGCTTTTTAGCTCCTGCTCGTTGACATACTTTTATTCCTTGTTCTGGCGTTGAATGCCCCCATCCACGTTTAAGAGGGTATTCTTCTTGAGTAAAAGTTGCATCATAAATAACCAAATCTGCATCTTTAATAAGATCTAGAACATTATTGTCTAGACCAACATCGTAATGCTCTGTATCAGCGATGTAACAGACAACTTTATCATGCGCTTTAATTCTATAACCAAGAGCTCCACCCGGGTGATTAAGATCACCACAAGTGAATTCTAAAGTTTTTGATATTTGGATTCTCTCTTGATGTTTGAGATGATTAAATATCATTTTGGCCTGCATCACAGAAAACGGCACGGGAAATAAAGGTTTTTTAAAAATATCTCCCTCAAGAACATTCTTAATTGTGCTCATCCCTTCCATTTTTCCTCCATAGATATAGAGGGTAAAATTTTTGTTATATGCTGGAGCAAAAAAGGGAAAGCCTGTGATATGATCTAAATGATAGTGGGAAAAGCATAGGCTAGCTTCATGGATAGCATTCTCGATCATCCATCCCCCAAGGTCATAAAGACCTGTTCCCGCATCCAAAATAATGATTTCGTTATCACAATGAATGCTTACACAACTTGAATGTCCGCCAACGTTTTGGTACTTGTGTCCTGAAACGGGGGTAGACCCTCTTACTCCCCAAAAGCGCACTTCCATGGGTTTTATTTCTCCCTATATAGTGTTTCCCCCTTTCTTTATAATGAAGGGGGTGCCCTTTAGATTGAATTATGGTAGCATCTTTTTTAAATTTAATAAAAAATTTTTCGTGAAGTATGGTAAAAATTCTGATTGTCGATGATGAACCGGATCTAGATGTCCTTATTCAACAACGCTTTCGTAATGAAATCGCTGCTGGTCAATACCGTTTTTACTTTGCAAGAGATGGAGAGCATGCACTTAAAGTTGTAGCAAAGCAGCAAGATATTGATATCGTTGCAAGTGATCTCAATATGCCTCAAATGAATGGTTTTGAGCTTTTAAGGATTCTTCATGCAAAACATCCCCATATTCAAACTATGATCGTCTCCGCTTATAGCGATATGGAGAATATTTCTCTCGCTAGTCAATATGGTGCGGCAGTTTTTATCACAAAACCTATTCGATTTGACGACTTTGAAGATAAACTTAAAGAGTTGATTAAAAAGTTAAAGAAATCAGACAGAAAGTTTGCAAAATAATACTGCCCTAAGGCATACCCTAACCAGGAGTTTAGTGCTGATTGGGGTATTTATAAACACTGCGCTTTTTTCTAAAACGATTCTTTTTTACTGGCTTATTCAAAGGGGAAATTTCTGAAAACCAGCCAAAAAATCATTAATGATAGATCCATAACTTACTACGATAGTTGCCGACGGAGTATTGTGATTAAAGTCTAACTCTTCCAATATGATCTCTTGTTTACCGATAGACATAATTCCATGATAACGAATAAAATGAGTTGCAAAATCTACCGGCTCTGAAAATGACTCAAAGGTAACATGAAGCTTTTTAGGTTCAAAAAAATTCTCTGAAATATTCTGTACCCGACTTTCACTAGCAACTCCTGAAATTCTGTCTACTTTCTCCATTTCAAGTATCGCACTAAATTGATGTCCTCTTATTTTAGATATAGCATCCTCATCGAATTGAATATCAATTCCCATAGAATATGCCGATGAGGCAAACGAAAATGATAATAAGAAAGCCAATACCTTGTTCATTAAAAGACTCCATACGGGTGGTTAATATCAATAAAATTAGAAAAATATTATACAATTAAGATAACTATTTTTTCCAGTGAGTAATTTTATGACATTTTAATAAATTATCAATCAAAATCACTTTAAACTGATTATAGGCTTAAATTGATGGAGAAAAATAATGGCAACCCCTAAAAATTCAGAACGAAAAAAAGTATCTTTCGCGCTTCAAGGTGGTGGATCTCACGGTGCTTTCACTTGGGGTGTGCTTGATGCAATCTTTGAAGATGGGCGCATCGACGTTGAAGGAGTTGTCGGCACCAGCGCTGGTGGCATGAATGCGACAGCAACAGCCTACGGTTTTATAAAAGATGGTCCAAACGGCGCACGACAATCTCTAAAAGCTCTATGGGGAGAAATCGGAGAGCAAGGGCGCAAAAGCCCTCTTAAACCCAATCCTATGGATAAGCTGGTTCAAAATTATGATATCAGCGGCACACCTATGTTTAAGATGATGCAATTTGTTTCAGGAGCATTATCTCCTTATCAACTAAACCCCCATGGCGGTCACCCATTGGATCCAGTAGTTTCCAAGTTGTTTGACTTTAAAGTCTTGCAAGGTTCAAAAGATGTCAAACTCTTCCTTTGTGCTACTCATGTAGCTACAGGCAAAGTCAAAGTTTTTACAGGTAAAGAGCTAACAAAAGATGCTGTTCTTGCATCGGCTTGTGTCCCTACTCTCTTTAAAGCCATTGAAATAAACGGTGAATTTTATTGGGATGGGGGATTCATCGCCAATCCTGCAGTGTATCCTTTAATTTATAATTGCGAATCTACAGACATTGTGATTATCCAAATTCGTCGTGTCCATGATCCGATGGTACCTACTACTGTACATGCTATCAATAATCGTTTAGGGGAAATAACCCAGAATTCATGTTTAACGCGCGAAATGCGGGCCATATCATTCGTGACTAAGTTAATTGATGATGGTCTTGTAAAACCTGGGGCTTTAAAAAGACTTCATATTCATATGATTCGTGATGATGCCTTCTTTGGTGGTATTGATCGCGCTAGTGGCTTTTGTGCAGACCCAGACTTTTTAGAATACCTCTACAAAGCAGGTCGACGTTGTGGAAAGAAATGGCTCGAAGATAATTTCGATGCAATTGGTAAAAAGACAAGCGCCAATATAGAATCTGATTTTATGTAAAATTTTTAAGCTACTTGCTTTAAGTTTTTTGCATTTTCTTGGCCCGTCTGACGCTCTTTCAGACGGGTTTGCTTTATGGTGAGAACCAAATTGCATACTACAATAATCAAGCTACCTATAATTGTCTGCAAAGAAGGCCACTCATCAAGAAAAAGAATACCGATTGGAATCGCAAAAACAAAACGAGAATATTCAAATGGCGCCAACACTGAAGGTGTACTATTTTTGAGAGCTTGCAAACTGCAAAAATGGGAAAGGGTTGCCAATGCTCCTAGCCCCATTAATAACATCACATCTTGAAGAGAAGGCGTCGTCCAGAAAAAGAGAGCTACTAAGCTAATAAATGTAAGACTTAAGATGTTTAAGTAGAACATGATTTGAACTGTGCTTTCTGTCGCAGTCAAACGCTTAGCAGTGATGATAGCGCTACTTGCAAATATATTGGCGAAAATAGCGACAACCACACCTATTTCAAAGGGAAAGTTACTAGGATGAACAATTACAAGCACCCCCAGATATCCTAAGATCAAAATTAGCCATTGATCCCATGTCACTATTTCTTTCAAAACAATAATAGCCAAAACCGTTGTAATCAAAGGCGCAGTAAAACCAATAGATGTAGCAAAAGCTAAAGGGAGATTCTGATACGCGTAATAAGTACAAAGCATGGCACTACATGCAAAGAATGCTCTTAAAGCATGAAGTGGTAAGCGTCTCGTCTTTATATCTTGCCACTTTTGGCTGAGAACAAAGGGAGTCAAAAATACCGAACCAAAAATCAAGCGCGTAAAAACAGTGATGACAGTATTTTTAGTTTCTAAAAATTTAGTTAAAGACATAATGATCGTAAAGACCAATGCCCACATCAAAATCCATAGAATGCCTTTAAGATTTTTTCTTAAGACCAACTGTTTTTCCCCATTTTGAGATAATACTATCCCTAACATATAGGGAACTTATTGAAAATATCAATCATTTAGCAGGAAATGCTGTATTTAACCTACTAAACTCCCGTCAGTTCTGTATTGACGAATTTTCACACCCTGGGATTGCAACAGCCTAAGAATACCTGCCTCACCTCCTAAAAGTACAGAGTGTACTGAAAAAAAGCATGGTGCAACCTTATTCTCTAAGATGCTTAGGATATTTTTAGTAAAATACGTCGCTTTAGTTTTTACGGCTTCACCCCCAAACAACGGATTACACATTGGAAAACTTTCAGAGTCTAAGCCTTGACAAAGACCATGAGCATCACCCTTCATATAATTTTGGTTAAAATATTCCAATCTATGAAAGGGATTACTTCCTAAGAGCTTCTTTAGCTCCTCAAAGTCAAATTCATCAATCTTGGTGAGTAAAACAGGATCGATTGTAAATTTAAAAAGCACAGTAGGATGTAAGATATCTGTCTGATCAGGATTAGACATATAAACTGCTTGGATATTAGGTATTTCGTTGGCCGCAATCCTAAAAAGCTCAAGATCCATTTTTGCTTGAGCAAAATTTCTATACATAAAATATTTAAGTATCGTTACCCAAGGTCGTGTCGTTGTCCCGTAACTTGGATCCTGAATTTCAGTACAATACTGACAAAGTTCTCCAAACTTCTCTTGATCAATTTTATCCCACCACTTTTCTTCTGCTCTCAACCATCGAATAGTTTGCATAAATCTCTTCATTGCTGTCTCATCCTGAGTTAACTGAGCTTGCTCATATTCTGCTCTCAATTTTAGGAATCCCTCTTTCTGAGGGCGCTTATCAACGTATTTTCCTTGAGGAATAACATGAAGCTGTGTTTCTGGAATGAAAGAGGCTGAAGTTTTCAATTTACTAATAACAACTGAACTGCCAGGAAGATCGGTCAATTTTAAATCAAAAGTCGTTCCAAATAGCGTTCCTCTATTACCTGCAGAATCCTCTATCTCATAAAGCATTAAATCATTAGCGACACTTGCAAACAAAACACCATGACTCAATAGAAAACACCCTATAATCATAAAAAGTTTTGTCATCGCATAGTCTCCTCAGTTGTGAATGCAATTTCATCATAGGGATAAAATTTAACTTGTCAAAGGGTCGAATTTCAGAAAACGCTTTGATCAGTTGTTTTAAACATAAAGACCTTATAAATCCTTATAGATTTTTTAATTTGACCTTCCTATGATATACACATTATTGAATAAATGAGATTCTTATGAATAATCGAAAAGCAGCCTATTTTGATGCAAGACATCTTTCTCAAGCTTGCAACATTGAAACGATTAATACCAACTTAACGATTTATGAGCTCATCTCTCCTGAAGCTCAGCAACATTGGAAAATTGAGTTATTCGATATTTGTGAAAACGTCTCCTCTCATTATCATAAACTGCAGACTCAAATCATTATAGTACTTGAAGGTCGTGTAAAATTTTTCGGGGAGAATATGGCAGTGATTCTAGGCCCTGGACAATTTATCAGCATTCCGCCTCAAAAAGTGCATGCTATTCATCCTCAAGAACATGTACGATTTCTTGTGATCAATATTCCTGGATTCAATCATCCAGATGATGTTTTCCATGAGTATTACTCTTATACTAAGGCTGAGTCAGCAGCTTTTGTTGTAGCTGATTGGGATAAGAAGACAATCGTTGATCAGCAAACACAAATTGCTCCCCAACTGATAGAAACGCTCAAAACTCTTCCAGAAATTCCTCAAGAATATTACATCTTTCGCATAGACGAATCTGGTTATACTGTTTTTACTTTAGCATCCGATCCCAGCATGGATTGCAAATGGAGCATCGCTATTCTTGATATTGTTGATGCGCCAAAGCATTTTCATAAAACAGGAACAGAGTACTTTCTAGTTTTAAATGGAGAGTTAAGCATTGAATCTGATGGGGTTCTATATCTTCTTCAAGCTGGTCAATCTATTCATCTTGGAGCTAATGTTGTGCACCATCTTCAATCAACTCATTCTTCACCTGTACGTGTCCTGTGCATCAACTATCCAGCTTTTGACCCTAAAGATTTTTATCCTGTGTAAATTTAAATAAAACACACCCTTAAAAATGTTATTAAGAATTTTCAGGCTTATAATTTTCCAAAACCCAAACCAATTGTTCAATGCCCCACTCGATCTCACTTTGCTCTATGACTAAAGGAGGTGCAAAACGAATCACTGTCTCATGGGTTTCTTTTGAAAGAACTCCACGTTTCACTAACATTTCACAAATAGTACGCGCACGGGCTTTTTGCGGATCAATTTCAACCCCAGCCCAAAGTCCAATCCCCCTAACTTCTTTAATTAATGGACTTTTTAAGCCTTTTAAGCGGTTTAATAAATGAATCCCTAACTTAGCGCTCCGCTCTATTAAATGCTCTTCTTCTAAAATTGTCAGAG
Organism: Candidatus Nucleicultrix amoebiphila FS5; assembly: GCF_002117145.1. Lineage (NCBI taxonomy): Bacteria > Pseudomonadati > Pseudomonadota > Alphaproteobacteria > Holosporales > Nucleicultricaceae (SeqCode) > Nucleicultrix (SeqCode) > Nucleicultrix amoebiphila (SeqCode). The sequence continues at coordinate 640,010 of NZ_CP008743.1, forward strand.
CTTCTAAACCAACAGCAGCGGCAAGAGCATTACCACCCCAAGTGGAACCATGACTTCCTGGAGTGAAGACATCCATGAGTTCTTTTTTTCCTACTAAAGCAGAAATAGGAAATACACCGCCTCCCAAAGCTTTTCCAATAGTCATACCATCAGGTTGAATATCCTCATAATTTGAAGCAAACCACTTTCCAGTGCGCCCTAACCCGCTTTGGATTTCATCAACAATCAATAACACGCGATTTTCACGGCAAATTTTTTCTACTTCTTTGAGCCATCCCAGGGATGGCACATATAAGCCACCTTCTCCTTGCACCGGTTCAACAAGAAAAGCACACGTGTTTGGTGTGATCGCCTCTTTTAAGGCTTTTGCATCACTATAAGGAATGGTTTTGAACCCTGGCATAAAAGGACCAAATCCTTTTTTATAACTAGGTTCGGAAGAAAAGCTAATAATCCCAGAAGTACGTCCATGGAAATTTCGTTCACACACAATAATTTCTGCTAAGTTTTCAGGAATTCTCTTTATTTGATATCCCCAACGACGAGCACCTTTAATAGCCGTTTCCACAGCCTCTGCACCAGAATTCATTGGTAAAGCTTGATCCATTTTACTAACAGAGCAAAGTTTTTCTAAAAATGGTCCCAAGACTTCCGTATAAAAAGCTCGAGAGGATAAACAAAGTTTTTGACTTTGCTCATGCAACACTTTCACCATACGTGGATGACAATGACCATGACTCACAGCAGAATATGCCGACAACATATCCAGATACTTTTTTCCTTCAACGTCATACATCCAGACACCATTAGCACGACTCATCACTACAGGCAGAGGAGAATAGTTATGAGCCGAAACTTGTTTTTCTTTATCAATGAGCTTCTCAGTGAGAGTCATCCTTATCTCCTCCTCTTTGTCAATCTCTTAAAAGTGAAATTATTATTTGTTCTATTAAATTACGAGTTTTATTGTTCTGATCAAGACTTGGATTGTATTCAGCAATCTCAAGGCCATAACATAGAGGATGATGTGTCAAAACTTTCAGCTCTTTTAAAACTTCAGTAGGATGTAATCCCCCTGGTTCACGACAACAAACTCCTGGTGCATATTGAGGATCGAAACCATCAAGATCGATACTAATACCAAATCCTTGTGTACCTAACGTTATTCTCTCAAAAATTTTTTTTACAACTTGTGGCAGACCCAAAACATTCACGTCATCAGTTTTAAAAATTAAAGTATTTTCTCGTCTTAAAAACTCAGCTTCTTCTGGTTCGTAGCTTCGTACTCCTAAATGTATGAGATTCTCTGACCGTATTATCTTTTTAAAACCACCGCTCTCGACGTAGTCTGAACGCCCATATCCTAAAAGAGCAGCCACAGGCATACCATGCATATTCTGTGAGGGAGTTGTTTCTATAGTGTGGGCATCCATATGTGCATCTAACCATAGCAATCCAAATTTTTCTGTAATTTGATAGTATCGAGTCACGCCACTCCAAGTTCCAACAGCAATTGAATGATCTCCCCCTAAAACAACTGGAAAATATCCAGCTCTTAAAGCTTTTTCCACTGTGTTAGCCAAACGATGATTAAAATCCACAACCCACTGCCAACGTTGCTCTATGGTTGGGCTAGCTTGAAAATCACTACCTTTAACAAGAGGGGTAACATGGTCCCACCAACAGGCAATAAAGCCCTCTTGTTGTAAATGCTCTAAAAGCTTAGATTCTTTTAAATGCTGAGGTCCCTGCTCAGTTTCAAATTTCTTAGCTCCCCATCCTAATGCTGCCCCAATCAGAGCTAGTTTTCTCAATTAGACACTCCTATCCAATTGATACGCCCCCAGGCCCAACAGTCTGGGCAGGACCCCAGCCAAGCATCTTGAGGTTTCAAACAAGATTCACAACGCCACATGGACGTTTGTGGTGCCATTGTTGCTTTTTGCAACCATTGCTCAGAACGATTTTTGTCATGATGTTCTTCTAGCTCTAAAGTTGCCAATAGCTTATATACTTCAGCTGTTGCGTTCTCTCGCTCTACAAGTTCCATGAGGAAAGAACGTGCTCTTCCCCATACCTTGGCATTTAAAGCATAGCGCCCACTTTCTAGAAAGCTTTGAGGATAATCAGGAGCAAAACTTACTAAACGTTGCACTTGCTTGAATTGCTCCATAGGATGCCCATCATTAAACGTTCTCAAATAGTATGGCACTAGATCTGGATGAGGCGTCTGAGGCCATATTTTTTCAATTAAATTTCGTACTTTTCGAGCTTTGCCTGCCTCAATAAGACGCGATGCATTGGCCAAAGCTACGGGCAGAAGATCGGGTCGTAACTGTAAAGCCTTTTCATAGAGATTATCAGCTTCATCTGACTTACCCTCCTCTTTAAATTTGTTAGCTTCACTTACATAAATAAAAGCTCTTTGTGACTCTGCTTCATCTTCTGAAATAATTTTTAAACGTAAAAGCGTCGGCATCATCATCAAAGCCTGATCAAATTTTTCTCGCATAAGTGAATGTTGGTAGATAAATTTGGCAATATAAGGCGATTGAGGGTAAATTTTATCTGCCTCAATGGCCAATTCCAAGGCTTTCTCTTCTTGATCCTGTTTTAACGCTAACTTGATCAGTCCTTTAAACCCTAAAAATTCAGTCTCTTTATAAAGACGTAGTTGATTAAAGGCTTCTGTCGCACCTTTAAAATCATTAGAATAATAGGCAGCGTTAGCTTTAAAAAATGTTTCCAAAGGCTTCTCAGACCAATGACTGCTAATGCCCTCTCCCTCTATCAATAACTTTTTTACATCTTCTGCTTCCAAAGATGACAAAGCATTATACAATGATTGTAAACCTCTACGCTGATGATGTGCGCCATACCGGCCTTTCAAAAACTGAGGAAAATGAAGGATTTTTTTTAGAAGCCCCAAGACACCCCATACACAAAAGAATCCAAGAGACAATATCAACAAAGCCACTGAAACTTGTGCTTCAACCTCATAACCCAACCACCTGATAACCAAAAACCCAGGATGATCTTGAAACCAAAACACCAATAAAGTCACAATGATGACTGTAATGATTAGGAATAAAAGTCTTTTAATCATGCTTATTTTCCCTGATTTGAATTTGTTGCGATTTCAGATACTGACTCAATTTTCCATTGGTTTGCAAGAACTTGAAGAGCTTCATCTACGCGTTGATAGCCTTCAGCATGGGTTATCCATGCTTGCATTTTAGGAGTTATAAAATCCTTTAATTGACTAAGCATCATAAGAGCAATTTTAACGTCCTTATCTTCGATAACGCTCTTTTCTATTTTCGCTAATTGTGCTTCTAAGCTTGTATCTGACTCATTAAAATCTGTCACTTTTCTAACGGTAATCAAGGACTTTAAACGCTGCCAAAGCTTGTGCATATATCCTTGCACTGAAGACACTTGACCTCTCCTGTGCATTTCATTCAGAGCCTCAGGCAGGCTTTCTTGAAGGAATTTTAATGAAGGTATGCCAAAGGATTCAAACTCTTTTAACTCTTCTACGGAACGCTGCCCGTCTAAGGTTAGTTTCAATCCATTCATGATCTTCAGCTCTTGAACATACGGCTTACCTGAATTTACTGCTTTCTTAAGCATCTTCAAAGAATTTTGATATGCATCTTCATTCTTGCGACTCTCAATAAAAAAAGTCTGCCAAGCTTCAAGCGAAGCTATCTTATTTTCAAGATGTGAAATAATCTCAGCACTTGTAGCAGTGCTAATCTGAGTTGTTTTTTCATTGAGACTTTTTACTTGCTCTGAAAGAACTTCAAGAGCACTATCAGCATTTCTAATCTTTTGATCGAAATTATTTATAGTCAACCTTAGCTCTTTTTCATAAAGATAATTTGTATACCCTAGATATCCAAAGCCCCCTATCAAAATAAGAAATCCTATAAAAAGCCATAGACCTTTTGATCTGGGAGATGATTTATTTTTCTCTGTTAATTTCTCAGGATTGGAATCGCTAACTTTCTCGCCCATAATCTAGCCCCTCAGAAGGTTTTTATAGTTTTTGAGTGCGCTTATCATACTTTCTTGAGCAGGGCTTTCCGCAACCACAATACTTTGCCAAGAATTTCTCTCAAGAACATCAGCTATAGACTGACTCGCACACCAAGCAACTAAATTTTTTAAACTTTTTTCATTAGCTTTTGTTAGTTTAACAAAAATTTCAGCAGTACGGGGAGAGAAAAAAACAACTCCTCCTAATTCTTTATTTTCAAGAGCTTTTACCACTGAATCGCTCAACTGATCACTTGTCTTCGCTAAATATGCAATAATGCGTTCGACCTGTATTGAATAAGGTTTTAAATGGTTAACAAAGTCATACCTAATTTCATTACTCGACAGATATACTAATCGAGCGCTTTGATTGATAAAATAATCAATAATAATATTAGCTAAAGAAGCTGCAGAATTTTGACCTACAAAAATAGTTGAAAATCCTTTGTCTTTAGCGTTTTTAGCGGTTATTTCTCCCACAACAAAAAGTGGAAGATTCTTAGGTACTAAGTCTAGAGAAGGATTTTCTAAAGCTCGAGCGCTCGTAACAATAATACCTTGAACGTTATCAAAGATCTTTAGAGGAATAGATTTATGCTCAATCTTCAGTAAAGGCTCTGGCACAACCTCAAAACCTTGATTTTCTAACATTTTAGACAAAAATTCCGTTTGTTCAAGTGGGCGCGTTATGAGGAGACGCAAGTCATCCAACCTTCCAAAATCGGTTTAAGTTGTTCTCCAATCTCAATTCCCATTTTTTCAGCATCTTCAAAGGAACCTTCTAAGATACGACGTTCAATCTTTTGACCATCAAGACTGATAATTAACGCTTCTAATATTAGTTTTTCCCCCTTAATCTCGGCAAAACCCGCAATAGGAGTATTACAAGTGCCAGAAACAGTCTTTGCAAACGCTCTCTCAGCTCTCACACATATTTCCGTAGGGTGATGGGTTAATCCTCGTAAGAAATTATATAATTCAATATTATTTTCTTGGCATTGAATGCCTATAACCCCTTGGGTCATAGCGGGAAGCATGATTTTGGGAGACAAAGTTTCCACAATAGTCTCTTGCAAACCCAAACGTCGAAGACCCGCAAGAGCCAAGAATGTACCATCCACTAAGCCTTCTCTGACTTTACGAAGACGTGTATCCACATTTCCTCGAAAGGATACAACATTTAAATCTGGTCTTCTATGCAAGGCCTGGAGCTTACGGCGCAAAGAAGACGTCCCTAAAATCGCTCCTTGGGGTAAATCATCAAATCGCACACCTGTTTTTGAAATAAATACGTCATGAGGATCTTCTCGAGGCAAAAAACACGGGAAAATTAGGCCCTCTGGCACAACTGAGGCCACATCTTTCATGGAATGAACAGCTAAATCGATCTCACCTTGTGACAAAGCTTCTTCTATTTCTTTAGTAAAAAGACCTTTTCCACCATATTCTTGTAGATTACCATTTTGGATGAGATCTCCCGAAGTCTTGAAAAGAACTATTTCAATCTCTAGAAAGTCTTGAAAATGATGATGTCCGTGGCTGTTCAAGAGATCTTTAACTAAATCAGCTTGACGTTGTGCTAAAATACTTGCGCGGCTGCCAAGACGTAATCGTTTACGCATTATTCTTGCGATCCAAAATTAGTGCCATTATTAATAGTCTCCATAGTACATATTATAAAGCTAATGTCATTATGAATGTTTTAGGAATCGAAACCAGCTGTGATGAAACCTCGGTGGCCGTTGTCACTGATGATCGAAAGATTTTAAGCAATATAGTTTCGTCACAGCTGAGTATTCATCAACCCTTTGGTGGCGTTGTGCCAGAAATCGCTGCAAGACGTCATCTTGAAAGTTTAGACTCTATTTTGGACAAAGCCCTTAAAGATGCGAAGTGCACCCTCAATGATATTGATGCAATCGCTGCCACCACGGGCCCAGGACTTATTGGAGGAGTAATGGTCGGTATGATGATGGGAAAAACCATTGCTGCTGTTCATAACCTGCCATTTTTAAGTATCAATCATTTAATGGGGCATGCTCTTACAGTGCGTCTTACAAATAATGTTGATTTTCCATTTCTCCTTCTGCTCGTTTCAGGAGGACACACTCAACTATTGGTAGCAAAAAGCCCCGTTGACTATGAACTCTTAGGCTCTTCACTGGATGACGCGGTTGGGGAAGCGTTTGACAAAACAGCTAAATTGCTTAATTTACCTTATCCTGGAGGCCCATCGATTGAAACGGCTGCACTAAATGGAAATGATCGATCTTATATTTTACCAAGACCCCTTTTGAAAAACTCTGATCCCACACTTAAATGCAGTTTTTCATTCTCTGGTCTAAAAACAGCTGTGCGTGAAATCGTCTTAAAACACTCTATAAATCCACAATTCATTTCAGATGTAGCCGCATGCTTCCAAAAAGCCATAGCCGATATCCTCATTAACCGAACTCATCATGCACTTGAGTTTTGTAAGGAGCGTTATCCAACTTTGAAAACTGTTGTTGTTGCAGGAGGAGTTGCAGCTAATCAACACTTGAGATCTCATCTTGAATCTCTATCTCATGAATTTTCTATAGACTTTATTGCGCCCCCTTTAAACTTGTGTACAGATAATGCAGCAGTCATTGCTTGGGCGGGCATCGAAAAATTAAAATTAGGGTTGAAAGATCCCTTGGATGTAAAAGCGAGACCACGGTGGCCGTTGACGGAGGTAAAACAATTATGACAACTGTAAGCGTTTTAGGAAACGGAGCTTGGGGAACGGCCTTGGCATTATCAGCTCTTAGGGCAGGGAGAAAGACATTGCTCTGGGGTCGTAATTCTCAGATAATGGAGAAAATGCAGACGTTACAGGAAAATACCCAATATTTACCTGGTCTTAAACTTGATCCTGGACTTCAATTTACTTCAGATCTTAACACCGCTATAGAAGCGGATATTATTCTCATTGTCACTCCAGCTCAGCAAATTAGAGAACTTATAACATCTGTAAAAAAGAACATTCCACAAAGCAGTTACATCGTTCTTTGTTCTAAGGGAATTGAAATTGAAACTGGTTTATTGATGAATGAATTACTTGAAGACCTTTTACCGAAAAGATCTATTGCCGTTTTGTCAGGTCCAACTTTTGCTAGAGAAGTTGCTTCTGGCAGTCCTACTGCAGCAACTCTTGCTGCATCTGAAATAACCACTAGTCGATGGTTAGCTATGAGCCTTCATAGTCAGAATTTTCGTCTGTATCCTTCCGATGATTTAACAGGCGTTGCACTGTCTGGAGCGCTAAAAAATGTTATTGCTATCGCTTCGGGCATAGCCACATCTCGCAATTTTGGCGAAAGCACACGTGCTACCTTAATAACACGAGGACTTGCTGAAATCACAAGATTGGGTAAAGTTAAAAATGCTCATCCAGAAACTTTTCTAGGGCTATCAGGCGTAGGAGACCTTATTCTTAGCTGTACCTCTACTCAATCACGCAACATGAGCTTTGGTATAAGGATTGGTGAATATGAACGCGCTTCCGAATCCCCTCAAAACACACACTTGACAGAAGGGGTTTACACAGCGAAAGCCATTAAACTTCTTAGCGAAAAATTGAAGGTCGAAATGCCTATTTGTACAGCTGTTTACAATATAATTTATGAAGACGCGCCTATCGAAGCAGAAATAAAATCTCTGCTTGCACGTTCTATGAAAAACGAAACTTATCTATAGGAGATACTTTTGGCTTTTTGGCTCATTAAATCTGAACCCTCTACTTGGTCATGGCAAGATCAAATCAAAAATGGCACTACTCATTGGGATGGGGTGCGCAACTTTCAAGCTGCAAAAAATCTGAAAACTATGCGTGTAGGAGACTCTTGTCTCTTTTATCATTCTGGTGAAGAACGACAAATCATGGGCCTTGTCAAAGTTATCAAAGAAGCACACCCTGATCCAAGCGATGAAACAGGACGATTTGTCATGATAGAGGTGGCCTTTGAAAAGAGCTTGACAGTCCCTGTCAAGCTCTCTGAAATCAAGAAAGATGAACGTTTAAAGGATTTAGGGCTCGTAAAGCAAGGACGTCTTTCTGTCATGCCCGTTGACCCAGTATCATGGCAAATTCTTTTGTCCATGGGTACCCTTAAATGATAAACATTTTAGTTACTGGAGCCACTGGTTTTGTTGGTAAGCGACTCATAGAAAAACTAATCAAAGATGGCTATCATAATATAACAGCTATAGTTCGTAACCCTAACAAACTTAGTTATCCAGTGAATTATATAACACTATCTTCCATTGATGGTACAACACAATGGCAATCGATTTTAAAAAATTATCAGGTTGTTATTCATCTTGCAGGTCAAACCCATGGAGTTAAAGATGGACGTTATCTTCCGCTTACTTATGATAATTTTTATACTTTAAATGTGGAAGGCACTCGGAATCTGGCAGAAGCTTCCCAAAAAGCAGGTGTTGAACATTTCATTTATTTAAGTTCCATCAAAGCACAAGGTGAATTTACAACCCCTGGCGAAGCATTGTGTGAAGATGGTCAATCAAGTCCTCTAGATGATTACGGTAAAACTAAATTTCTTGCTGAACAAGCTCTCATCAAAACCTCTAAAGGTTCAAAAATGAGCTATACGATTTTAAGACCTCCGCTTATATATGGACCGGGCGTTAAAGGAAACTTTAGATCTCTCCTTAAAATTGCAACTTCTTCCTGGCCTTTACCTTTTGCACATATCAACAATCTGCGCAGCTTCATTTATGTGGATAATCTTATTGATGCAATAACGCAATGTATTAAAAATAAAAAGGCCAGAAATCAGACTTTTTTAATTCAAGATTTAACCGTTTCCACAAGTGATTTAGTTTCAATTATTCGTCAAAACATTGGTCGTAAACCAATGCTTTTTAAATTACCTTATGTTTTTTTAACAAAATTTTTTTCCCTTCTAGGACGAAAAGGTATTATTGACAGGGTCTATGGAAGTCTAGAAGTAAATGATAATAAAATACGACAATCTTTGCATTGGCGCCCACTAGTCAATGCAGAAGAGGGTTTAAAAATTACCACAACATGGTATTGTCGAACTATCTCTAAACATACTTGCACAAGAGGATAAATGTGAGCAGGAAAAAGATAAATTATTCCTTTAAAAAAGCTTTTGATAAAAAAATGCTCTCAGTTGTAAAATCAATTCGATCGGCAGACTATTTGAGCATCTTTAATCGTAGTTTTATTGCTTTGCTACACGATATTTTAGCCTCTCTTATCGTAATTCCTTTTGCTTTGTGGTTACGAGTTGGCGATGATATTGTCAGCTATCCTCCTAGTTTTATTCTTAAGCACACTATTGTTTTTGGTCTCATTGCCACAGCAATTTTTTTGTGGAGTCAAATCTATAGAGGCGTCTGGCGTTATGTGTCTTTAAAAGAACTTTCCGCAATTACAATAGCAGTGGCCTTTACTGTTGTTTTCTACACCCCACTTATGCTGATTATGACTCACCCCGTAAGCATGCCAAGATCTGTCATTGTAATTGCTTGCTTTCTTATGTTGGGATTTTTAGGAGGATCACGTTTCGCTTATCGAGTTTTTCGTAACCGTTGGGAAACCAGTGAAAAAGAAAACCTTTCTGCCACACCTCAGGCGCGGGTTTTACTAGTTGGAGTCAATAACCAGACAGAAATGTTTATTCGTGAAGTCGAAAATAATGCAAAGAAACTCTATGAAATTGTTGGCATCATTGATGAGAAAAAAGCTGACGTAGGTAGATATGTCCATGGCATTGAGGTTATGGGAACTCTTGATGATATTCCTGAAGTCGTGACACATCTTGATAGTCAAGGCTCTCATCCTCATCATTTGATAATTACTGATCCTCATTTTAAAGGTAAAAAATTACAAAAACTTTTGCAGGATTGTGATGATTTGCGAGTAGATCTTGCACGTCTTCCTAAATTGACTGACTTCAATAAACCTACAGGAAGCCATCATATTGATATTAAACCCATCTCTGTAGAAGATCTTCTAGGTCGTCAACAAGTTTCGCTTGACCGAAAAGCCATGCGTACTTTTATCGAAAAGCGTCGTATTCTTATTACTGGTGCAGGAGGAAGTATTGGGAGTGAACTGATACGTCAACTAGCAGAATTCAAACCATCTCACGTGACTTTAATTGATAATTCAGAATTTTTGCTCTACTCGATCAACCTAGAATTTCAGGAAAAGTTTCATCATATTTCTTCTAAATCTGTCCTCGCTGATGTTTCTGATGCGGTACGTATCTTCAAAATTATCGGAGAAGAAAAACCAGATGTTATTTTCCATGCAGCTGCTCTAAAACATGTTCCCATTGCTGAAGAAAATCCAAATGAGACTATTTTGACCAACATCGTGGGAACTCGCAATGTAGCTGAAGCGGCACGTCATTTTAAAGTAAAAGCTATGGTCTTTATTTCCACCGATAAAGCTGTTAACCCTTCTAGCATTATGGGAGCTAGCAAACGTCTTTCAGAGTGTCTATGTCAATCACTCGATAGCCTCAACACGAAAACCGTTTCAACTCGTTTTATCATTACGCGATTTGGTAATGTGTTAGGTTCAACTGGATCAGTTGTTCCTCTTTTTAAGCGTCAATTAGAAAGAGGAGGACCTCTCACTGTTACTGACCCACGTGTCACCCGCTACTTTATGACCATTCACGAAGCAGTCGAATTAATTCTACAAGCTGCCGTCCTTGGTTACAAATCCAATAAATCTACAGGACAAATTTTTGTATTAGATATGGGAGAATCAATTAATATTGCTGATCTTGCAAAACAAATGATTAGACTTGTTGGTCTTAAACCAGATGAAGATATTAGCATTCACTACACGGGGTTACGTCCAGGTGAAAAACTTCATGAAGAATTATTCTTTAAAAACGAAAATCTTCAATCAACAGCTTGTGAAACTATTATGATGGCTACGACACAAATCAATGATCCAAAGCATTTACTAACGGCAATAGACAAACTAGAAAACTTAGCGCGTCAACGTCTCACCGATAAAGCAATAAAAGCGCTTCAGTTGCTAGTGCCTGAATACAAAAAGGTTTCTTAGGCTAACCGCCACAAAGCTGCCTTAATTCACGAGCCACAACCGTAATAAGAGAAAAATCTCCCAAACCATGGAGTTTGGCTTCGTTGAGCACTTGGTCAACACGTTCAACATCTCTTGAATAAGTATGAATCCAGTTTTCAAGCAACGTTGTCATAGATAATTTCTCAAGAGTCTTGGATCTTCTCATATAACTGAGAATACTCATCACCATATTGTTTTGATAAATATAAAGGTCTTCTTGCAGACCTGCAGCTGCCCAACGATGCCAGAAAGAACTTGAAGAAAGATTATCAATGCTTAAACGCAGTTGATTAAATCCAAATCGATTGCCAACCATAAAGTATAAACTGGCTACGTTCTGCACTGTACTACCTGTTTCAGTGGCAATGAGAATTATATCTGGAGAAGAAGCAGCAATTTTCAAAATCGAGAGTCGTTGAGCAAAATCATAATCAAGGCCATCTGTAATATAAGCATTTATAGAGGCTGCAAGAGCACCATAGCCTTCATCATCTAGACAATTGGCTAGTCCAGAAAGAAACGATTCAACACCCACACGTAAAATACTTGAGGTTTCGCTTATCGATTCAATTTTATTTTGATAGCGTAACAACCACAATGTGGTTCTTTTCACAATCTTTAAAATATCCATCATAGAACGCAACTGAACAGACGCTTGAACTTTATTATCTAAATTTTCAATTTCATGCCAAAAAGAATTTAAATCAAAAACGCTTATAATTACAAAACACGCACGTACTACTTCTGAAAAATCACACCCACTCTTTTCCTGAGCCTCATGTAAAAAAGCTAAGCCTAGGCGATTAATTAGTTCATTGGTTGCAATGGTAGCAACAATTTCACGTCTTAAAGGATGATGTAAAATTTCTTTACGATAGTTTTGACGCAATGGCTCAGGAAAATAATTAACCACAGCACTTTCAAAATAAAAATCTTCAGGAACATTACTGGCTAGAATCTGATCATAGGTGTAAATTTTACTGTAAGCCATCAAAACAGCCAACTCAGGCCTACTAAGTCCACGTTGAGAGGCAATATACTCCTGCAAAGTATTATCATCAGGAAGAAATTCCAACGCTCGATTGAGTTTTCCATGTTTTTCAAGGCTGTTCATCACTTTAATTTGATGATCCAAATTCTGAACCCCCATTTCACGTAACAAGCTTAGTGCTTGAGTTTGCATATAGTTGTCACGCAAAACAAGCTCCCCAACCTCGTCGGTCATTGTCTCTAAAAGTTTATTACGTTCTTTTAGATTAAGAGTCCCTTCTTTCATAATACCATTGAGAAGAATTTTGATATTTACTTCATGATCTGAACAATCAACACCAGCAGAGTTATCAATCGCATCAGTATTGATGTGGCCACCTAAGTTAGCAAACTCTATACGACCTAATTGAGTTACACCTAGGTTAGCTCCTTCACCTACAACTTTGACGTGGATATCACGCGCATTAACTCTAATAGAATCGTTGGTACGATCGCCAACATCAGCATTGCTTTCTCTTGAAGATTTAATAAAAGTCCCTATACCCCCCAACCAAAGAAGATCAGCTGGATACTTTAAAATTTCTTGAATAAGTCGATTGGGAGTAATTTTCTCTTGTCCCCACCCCAGAAGATTTCTAATTTCAGGCGTCAGAATAATTTCTTTTGAAGTACGTTCAAAAATAGCCCCTCCTTTTGACAGAATTTTTTTGTCATAATCCATCCAACTTGAACGAGGTAAATTAAAGAGTCTTTGACGTTCTTTAAAACTTGTAACGAGATCTGGATCTGGATCAATAAAGATGTGACGATGATCAATACCGAACAACAACTTCAAGTGCTTCGATAGCAACATTCCATTTCCAAAGACATCTCCTGACATGTCGCCAATACCAATCACGGTAATTGAAGTCTTTGTGATATCGATGTTCATCTCTTTAAAGTGACGTTTGACTGATTCCCAAGCACCCCGGGCAGTAATAGCCATCTTTTTATGGTCATAACCTGCAGATCCTCCTGACGCAAAAGCATCATCGAGCCAAAACTTGTAATCCTTAGAAACTCCGTTAGCGTAGTCAGAAAAAGTTGCTGTTCCTTTATCGGCTGCAACAACCAAATAGGGATCATCTTCATCCCAACGCACTACATCTTTAGGCGCAATGATTTTCCCTCCCACCAAATTATCCGTGATGTCCAAAAGACCACACATCATACCTCGATAACATTCAATGCCTTCGGCCATTATCTCATCACGTGTTGATCCCTTAAGATCACGCTTCAACACAAAACCACCCTTTGAACCAACAGGGACAATAACTGTGTTTTTAACCATCTGAGCCTTGATCAAACCTAAAATTTCAGTGCGGAAATCTTCCAAACGATCAGACCAACGAATCCCCCCACGTGCTACTTTCCCTCCCCTCAAATGCACCGCTTCAAAACGCGGAGAATAAACAAAAATCTCAAACATTGGTTTAGGAAGTGGCATTTCATCAATTTTTGAACATAAAAATTTGATTGAAAAGTATGGCTTGACCGATCCATCAGCAGTACGTTGATAATAATTAGTTCTGACAGATGCTTGAATCAAATTCAGATATCCTCTTAAAATTCGATCTTCATCAATACTCACAACTTGATCCAAATCTTTATTGATTTTTGCAATCAATTTAGAGTCTTCAGTTTTAATTTTAGGATCAAATTTTCTCTCAAAAAGTTGAACAAGAGAAGATATTATTTCAGGATTTTTAACTAAGGTCGTCTCAATGTATTCTTTACTGAAAGGCAGTTGAAGTTGTCGTAAGTACTTAGCATAAGCTCTCAGCAACATGCATTGACGCACATCCAATTGAGCGCGCAAAACAAGTTTGTTAAAACCATCATTTTCAATTTCTTGTTCCCAGACTTTATTAAGAGCTTCTAAGAATTTTTGGCTAACAACCTTGATATCAATGAGTCTATTATCTTTACTTTCTGCTTCAAAGTCATGTATCCAAATCTCTGTCACTTGGTCACTAGCTTTTACTTTAAAAGGAATTTCACTAATCACTCTGAGATTTAAATTTTCTAAAACAGGCAGAATATCAGACAGATGTATAGGTGTTTTGTAATTATATATCTTTAACTTGATGGAAGAATTATTGGATGTCTCGTCTGCAGTTAAACGTGCATAACGCTTTTGGCTTTTCAACACCTTTTCAATTTCAATGATATCAAGAACTGCAGTAGAGCCTTTAAAACGTTCCTGATATCCACGTCCAAAAGCATCTCGATAACGTCGATAGTAAACAGCACTCTCAGTTTCTGAAAAAACTTCATTGAGGCTTACACGTAAGTCATCTTTCCACAGTCTAGCAGCATTGATAAGTTTTTGTTCAATAGCTTCATAAGAAGCGTTTTCATTAATTCCATCTTTTAAAGTAACAGTATAATGCACACGTGCAAAATCAAGAGCGCCATATTGTGCTTTATAAGCGCTTACCTCACCTTTTAGTTCTTGTGCTAAAATATTGCCCATTTCATCACACAGAGCAGTATCGAATCGCTCTCTGGGAATATAAACTAAGCAGGACAAAAAGCGGTTAAATTGATCTTGACGAACAAAAAGAGCAACTCTCGGACGCTGTTGTAGACGTAAAACTGCTAATCCAATTTCTGAAAGTTCAGGAACCGTTGCTTGAAAAAGTTCATCTCGAGGCAAGGAATCCAAAATATGAATAAGACCTTTGCCGTCATGCCAATGGGAGGAAAGATTCGAGTACTCCAAAATCTGGATGATCTTACGGCGTAATAATGGTATATCACGGGCACTGCTGTCGTAAGCAACAGATGTAAATAAT